>NZ_RBKX01000001.1:0-318092 GCF_003634615.1 Flavobacterium sp. 102
CACCATTATCAAAAATAATCACGAAGTTGTTGGTGTCATTACCGCAACTGACAAACCTGCCGGTCGAGGCCAAAAGCTGAAATATTCAGCGGTGAAAGAATATGCATTGGAACACAACCTAAGATTATTACAACCATCGAATTTAAAAGACGAAACTTTTTTGGCCGAATTACAAAGTTTAAATGCCAATTTACAAGTGGTTGTGGCTTTCAGAATGTTGCCTGAGGTTGTTTGGCGCATGCCAAAACTAGGAACCTTTAATCTTCATGCTTCGCTTTTGCCAAACTATCGTGGAGCTGCACCAATCAATTGGGCAATCATTAATGGTGAAACCAAAACCGGTGTGACTACTTTTTTTATTGATGATAAAATTGATACCGGCGCGATGATATTGAGCAAAGAAACAGCAATAAGTTCGGAAGAAAACGCAGGCGAATTACATGACCGATTAATGGAATTAGGCAGCAACGCAGTTGTCGAGACTTTGACTTTAATAGAAAAAGGAAAGGTGGAGACAACTATTCAAATAGATAATTCTGAAATCAAAACCGCTTATAAACTCAATCGTGAAAACTGCAAAGTAGATTGGAACAAATCAGTCAATGAAATTCATAATTTAATTCGAGGTTTATCGCCTTATCCATCAGCTTGGTGTTTTTTTAAAGACAACGGAGAAGAATGGAATGTAAAACTTTATGATGCCAAAATAATATCTGAAGCACATTCCTTTAATGTTGGTCAAATCATCACTACCAAAAAAGAAATCAAAGTCGCTGTAAAAGATGGTTATATCCAAATACTAAGTTTACAATTGCCCGGAAAGAAAAAAATGCAGGCTCACGAACTATTAAATGGTGTTACATTTTCTGAAAGAGCGCAAGCAGAATAAGGTCTCAAGGCGTTTTGACTCAAAATAATCGACGAAACGCTTGGGTTTATCAACAAATGACCGAAGTTATCAACAAATTTTTGAAAAAAACCCGAAAACGCTTGCACGGTAAGGAATTCCTATTAAATTTGTTATCATTAACAGAATGTTTAACCAACAATTAATAACTAACATTATGAACAAATCAGAATTAATCGATGCAATTGCAGCTGACGCTGGAATCACAAAAGCTGCTGCAAAACTAGCTTTAGAATCATTTTTAGGAAATGTAGGTGGTACTTTGAAAAAAGGTGGAAGAGTATCTTTAGTAGGATTCGGTTCTTGGTCAGTATCTAAAAGAGCTGCAAGAGACGGAAGAAATCCTCAAACAGGAAAAACTATCAAAATCGCTGCTAAAAATGTAGTTAAATTCAAAGCTGGTGCTGAATTAGACGGAGCAGTAAACTAATAAATTAGTTCTTCTGATATACAAAAACCATCTCAATCAATCGAGATGGTTTTTTTTGTTTTTAACAAATTCTTTTGGTTATCTAATTTTTTTTTCCCAACTTTAATAAAAATTAGCTGAGAATGATTTCGGAAAAATTACAAAAAGGTCAATTGTTAATAGCTGAGCCATCTATTATAGGTGATTTATCTTTTAACAGATCTGTAATTTTATTAGCCGACCACAATGAAGAAGGTTCGGTTGGATTCATTTTAAACAAACCTTTGAAATATACCATCAAAGACTTACTTCCGGAGATTAATGCCAAATTTAAAATTTATAACGGCGGTCCGGTGGAACAAGACAATTTATACTTTATCCATAATGTTCCTCATTTGATTCCGAATAGTATTGAGATTTCCAATGGTATTTTTTGGGGGTGGTGATTTTGAGTTGACCAAAGATTTAATCAACAACGGATTACTAAAAAAGAAAAATATTCGCTTCTTTCTTGGTTACACCGGTTGGGATTCTGAACAATTAGAAACTGAAATGCAGTCGAGTTCGTGGATTTTAACCAAGAATATTTATGAAATAAAATCTTAGGCAAAGCTTCTGTTCATTTTTGGAAAGAAAAAATCATCGAATTGGGCGGAGAATACTTAATTTGGTCCAACGCTCCCGAAAACCCTATCTTAAACTAAACTGATATCGCTTGATTTAGTTTAACTAACAATGCATTAGACAATTTAGTTTCAAATTCTTTTTTGCGGTACTTTGTTATCGGTTGGATACCAACAATCACATTTGTTATGAATAATTCATCAGCTTTTTGTAAATCAAAAGGCGAAATTTCTTTTTCTATTACCTCAACTTTTCAACTTTTTTTTTGCGGGGCATGTCAATAAAAATTGTGTGTTGCTTTATAATCAATTTTTATTCATTAAAAAAGGTTTCCAAATTTTTTGGGAATCCACTAAAAATACTAGCGGTGATTTGGATTATTTTATTGTTGGTTTTTAAGGTGGAAAGCAATTGCTTAGTAACAACAAAGTCTTTATATAAATCAACTTCAAATGATTCATTCTGTATTGAATATAACTTATTCTGCAATTCACTGGCTTGAATAACAAAGGAAACCGAATTGTCTAACGGCGAGTAATAACCGCCTTCATTTCTAAAAACTGTCAACCTGACACGAGCAGAATTTGAGATATTTTGTCGGCTTACCAAAGCTAAAATCTGGCTTTCCAGATATTCTAAAGTAAAAGACATTGGGATTTGCATTCTGATAATTCGCATGGACGCCAATAATCTGAAATAATGGTCTTCAAAAAATAATATTTTATTATCGACTACTTTTAAAGTTTCAAAAACGCCATCGCCGTAGAGGAATGAGCGATTAGAAAATGTTAATTGCAATTCAGAATCTAGGATATCACCGTTAAAATTTACCATAAAAAAAGTCCCGTTTTTTAGCGGGACAAATATACTGCAATAAAATTTATTTAAATCGAACCAATGACGTGTTTTAAGTCGGAAACCTGGTTTTCCCATAAAAGTTTTGACTCCTCCAATTCGTCTTCTATGGCGTAATCAACCACCATTAAAGAGACATCTTTTGTAATTTCATCTTCCAAGATTCTCAGTTCAAAATAATACTCTGTATCTTTTTTATTATCATCAACCCATTTAAACTTTACTTTCTCACCGGTTTTTTGGAAGCAAGTCTGGCATTTTCCTCCGCACCATCCCAAATAAAAGTAAAAAATTCTCCTCTCGAATTTACATTATCAGCAAACCACTCCTGTAATCCTGAAGGAGTTGAGATATATTGATACAATATTGAGGTGAAGAATTCAAAGGGAATTCAAGTTCGTAACGTATTTTATTATCCATGAATTAGAACAAATTTTTTGGAAATATATAGAATATAAAATCAAAAAAAAACGTTTTCGAAAATAAAAAAAATAACCATTATTAGTTTGCACCCATAAATTTTAATTTTATATTTGCACCCGCATTCAGGGAATGATTATAATGGCGAGTAGCTCAGTCGGTTAGAGCGCAGGATTCATAACCCTGAGGTCACGGGTTCAACTCCCGTCCTCGCTACAAATTAAAAAAGAACCTCAACCCTTTCCCAACGGGGGTTGAAGACTTCTTAAAACCACCTTTCGAGTTAGTGTAGTTACAAAAAACGGCAATGTAAACGTCAATGTAATTACCATGAAAAAACTATCTAACAACTGGCTCTCGAACAGAGATTTGGGGTTCGCCTAAAAATTGGGAAACCACCACTTCAAAATCATCACTAAAAAAAAGCTGGTCAGTCCAAATGCGACTTTTATGACCCAACATTCAAAAAAGAATATCCAAAAGGCTTTCCATTACGTAGGAAAGTTAACGGGGGATTATATACGGTTGAGGACAGAAGGGCTGCTGTTAAGTTTGTAATTTCAGAAATGGAGAAGCTTTTAGACCAAAATGCGCTACAATCCTATTTCTGAAAAGTACATGGAGCCGGGATGTAAAACCTGTTTCCGGAACATTGAATTCTAAAATGAATTTCATCGAAGCTTTAAGAATCAAACTATCCGACTCAAACAGTTTCTGGAAGGCCGTGAAAAAGAGATTCGCCGGATCATTAAAAAAATTGAATCCGCAGCTGTCCACTTTAGAGATTGAGTTTCCTATTTGTGAAATGCACAGCGGCCACGTTCGTGATTTATTGGACCACCTCAGCCTAACTCCAAATGAATACAATAAGTATTTGACACATTTATCTATTGTGCTTTCCGATTTAGTGGAAAAAAGAATGCTATTTCACAATCCTATTCGCGATATCAAGAAGAAGAAGACAACAAAAAAACTGCCGAGGAAACTCTTGAAATCTCGGAACTTCAACAGATTTTCGACCATTTAAAAGTCAATAATTATGAATTCTTCCGGTATGGAATGATATTCTTTCACTCTGGTTCTCGAAAGCACTGAGATGTTCCGACTTCAAGAAAAGCATGTAAACCTGAGAAAGCAGGAATATAAATTGACAATCCAAAAGGGCAACCACTTTAAAGAAGTTATAAAGGTTATTTTTGCCAAACGTCATCCCATATTGGACTGAGTTGTTGGCTATGAGTAACGGTCCTGAATACTTTTATTTACACGTGGACTTGTCCATCGGATATCCCTTACTCAATCATATCAAATCACAAAACGCTGGAAGCGCTTAATAAAAGACGAATGGTTTTCAAAAACGGAATCTAACAGACATCAGAAGTTTGGAGAAAGGAGACAAGAATTTCACAAGAATAACAGCTGATTTCTATTCACTAAAGCATTTGTTTTTGGACGAATTGGGACAAAGCTTCTAACGCTGCAGCAAACTATTCAAAAACTATGGCCGGGCATACAACAAATGTAACTGAACGTGTTTATTTGGTTGGCCGTGAAGGTAGAAAAAATGAAGCCTTGAAAAGTTTACAAATCAATGTATTAGCAGGATAAAAAAACCCCTCGTTGGAGGGGTTCATGTATAATAAGTTATTTGCAAAGATTATGCGAATTGTACTTTTCGCAAATCATCAGCTAATTTATGCAATCCTTTTTGAATTTCAAAACTCTGTCTTCAGAAATATATACTGGCTTTGAAGCAGTATATTGCTTAAACATCGATGGGCTAATTCCTGCATACTTTGCAAATTCACTTTTGTTTAATACTGGATAATGGCTAAAAAAATTGTTTAAAATCAAAAACGTAAACGATCTCAGAATTTTGCAAATCTTTGGCCTTTTTAGGCTCATTAGTTTCAATTAAAAAATCAACTTGATGTTGAATGACCTCTGCTATACTTTCTTTCAATTCTCTTAAATTGTCAGCGGCTGTATAAATGCCAGCGTAATCTTTTGAATAAGCACTGAACCCATTTTCAGTTTTTTTCAATAATTACTTTTAGATTACTTTTCTCCATACCTTTCCCTTTTGTACTTTGATTAAAAATTTTCATAATGTGGCAATATTGCCTGTTTTTAGTTATATAAATCGCTTCTTTGGAGTAGCCATAACCCAAAGAAGCTGGGGCTATTTTAGCCCCGCTTGCTTTAGAATTTGGTTCAATGTTCCTGTTGCAACTTCAGCTGACTGATGTCTTGGTACCGGAATTTGACCGTCTTTGGTTGGATGTCTGTACAAATCATGCCTTTTGCCATGTTGATACAATTCCCAACCGTCCTTTTTAAGGACTTTGAGTAATTCGTTTACTTTCATGATTTCAAATAACTTATTATTACCCTACAAATATATTACCTTTTAGCTATATAACCAAATGATTATACAATTATTTTTAAATTATTTTTTAGAACAAAAAAACCGCCGAAAGTGGCGGTTCATTATTCTTCCTATTCGACTATCGGAAAGAAACTGTTGTCATTCTCTGAAAGGTATTTTTGGTTTGTACCTTCTATATAAATAAATTGCAAGACCTATAATAATTGGAATTATAATCAGCCACCAACTAAAGGACCATCGAAATGTATCACGTTTGTTTTCACTTTCGGCCTTTAAAGATTCATTGGTTTTTCCTACTGACTTGCCCTTTTGTTCCGCTTCTGACCCTTTTGTAATCTTGGCAGCCTGAGTGTTGTCTGTCTTTTTTTCGGCCTTAGTAGTCGTGGTTTCAGTTTTTTCCCAAGTAGAATTATTGAGCTCCTTTTTATTACCTTTTTCATCGGTAAAAGATGCCGGCTTTGTTGGATCAATAGGCTTGACGGTTTCCGTTTTCTTAACTTCGGTACCGGTAGTTTCGGTTTTAGTTTCACGTTTCACATTTTCATCTGAAGAAGTTACCTTAACTGTTTTGGTCGTATCAACAGAAGCTTCTGTTTGCTTATTGGTTTCCAAGCTTTTGGTATCAGATGTCGAAGTTTTACGAGCACCGCAACTTGAAAAGAAAACTACGATGGCAATTGCTATTAAAGCCCAAAGAATAATTGATGATGTGCTTTTTTTATTGTTTAGTTCCATATCAATGAGTTTTAAAGAAATCCGGGTTATCGTCAATGTTGGCCACGACTTCCGAATTAGTAATAAAATCCACTGTATAATAGCATGTATGTGTTTCGGAAACTGTAACTCCAAAACCAATGCCATCATATTTTATCATTCCCCAATCACCATTTGGTGTTTGGATGATATCTTTTTCAAATACTTCTTTGCCTTTTTTGTCACTTATATTGATAAATTGACTTACAGTATTTTCATGAACTACAAAAACAACTCCATTATTCGAAATGCAATGTCTTTTATCACCTGTTAGGAAAAACCATCCGGCATCAGGTTGAGTTCCTGAATTTTCATCTGTCAATGGTGTAACAAAATAATGACCTTCAACCCACTGGCCATTGTCAATTCGTTTACCTCTAAATTTTATTGTATCCATTTTATATAATTTTTGATTTTTACTGTATATAATTTTTCGTGATTATTGTACCGCTCTACTTATCCATCCTGATAAAAACTTCAATTGACTTTTATTTTTTTTGACAATATTGTTGTAGTACTTCACACGCTCCAACCGGAAACGCTCAAGGAAAAGGCTATCGTTCTTTTTCTTGATTACAGCCAATAAGCTGTCGTAACTTTTAGAAACTACTTCAACTACGATTGTATCTCTGAAAACCACCGTGTCGTGAACGATAATTGGCTCCGGGCATTGATGCGCTGCCAAAGGAACATTTGGCTCAACAGTTGTACTCTGCTTCGAGGTACAGGAACTAAAAAACACTAATATCAATAGTAAAAGTTTCATTATTGTTGATTTAAAAGGTTAAGAAAATCATCGTCCATTTTCGATGTGATTTTATTTTCCGGAATTCTTTTGGCTCTTTTGGCCAATTTTATCGCGGTACCTACTCCGGAATTAACAGCCATATCATAAATTCCATTGGCAACTTCCTGATCATTAATTTCGTTGCCCCGGATTGGACTCCAATAAGTTTTTTTGTAAATATCCTTTACTGCAGCATGTGGCATATTTTTGATATCTTGGACTGTTGGTTTACGTTTAATGTAAGCCATATAAACAGGTGCGCTGATTCCGTAGTTTGTACCTACCAAATCGCCTACTCCTTTTTTACCTCCGGTCCAATTGCCATTGTCGTCTGGGTTATCCGTATAGCCACCTTCGAAGATACCGGTTCGCTTAAATGCTTTTTCAAAATCTGCCATTGTTTCTGATTATTAGGTTGGGTTATCTTCTTCTCTTTGTTCTATAAAGTCACTCGATTCTCGTCCTGTTTTAAAAAATTCCTGAACATCGCCGTCTTTTTTGAAATTGTAAAATTTCTTCATTATAAATTCTGAAGGATATTCACCATTTGACAAAATATGAATTGATTTAATGCATTTTGAGATTGGATAGAATAATGTAGATACTTGTATCATTATTTGAAAAACTTCAGACACAACAGAGTCACCGGCAAAATTATTTAAGACGCTTAGCAGGATGTAGATTGCGATTACACAAGTCAACATTAAACTTGTTTCTTTCATAAACTCTCCCCAACTATGTGTCTTTAATTTATTGTGCTTTGCAAGACCAAAAACAGCATTAAAAATAACAGCCACTATAAATCCCGATACAAATTCGTGATTATTTAAAAACCAAATATTGATTGTATCGAGTACAAAAGCAATTGGACCAAAAGTTACTATAAGCTTTCCGAATGCAATCAACTTCTCAATCAAGAATGGTTTTTTGTTGTAAGTATTGTCGGCTAAGAATATCAATGAGAAGTATAGGTCTTTTATAAAATTCATGGCTGATGGGTTAAATTTTCAACTTTGATTAACTGCTTTTTATTATCCCCCGATCCATAACTTGCCAAATTCACACACTGAAACCGATTCACGTTGGCAATACCTATATGAGTAAATTCAGGGCTTATAAGTATAGAATAATGGTCAGGACTATTTTGGTATGCCGATATAATTCCGGGCGCATTAATGAAACCTTGTGATACTACTTCGCCAAAATTATTAGCAAAGGACTGAACGTAACGCGCCCAGAAATAATCATGATTCATATCGTTAATCGCGTTCATGTAGTTAGCATGAACTTCACAATTTTGCGTAAGTATCAATTCAGATTTTAAGGTTGGCAAACCTCGACTTACTCGCATTGCATTGACTAGGTTAAAGAAGTCTAAATCCTGACCTACAAAAGTTGTTGGTTGCGGTTGGTAACCAATAGTTTCTTGCTCTTTTTCACAGCTAACACAAAAAAGCATTACCGCTAAGATTAGCAGAACTATGATAAGCTTGTCGATGAATTTTAGTTTCATTATTGAGGGAAGTTTTGGATTATATAATCAGCCATTATCTGTAATGCTTCAGACTTGTAATCTTCAACAAATGCATCATTTTCCGCTATTATAGTTTCACTTAAAAATGCCTTTGCAGTTACCCAATCACCATTAGTGTTGATTTCGTCATAGGATGGCCCTAGATAGCGTTTAATAGTTACGCCTTGTGCTTGACTCAGCTGTCCGGTTCTTACTTTAAAAACTATTCTGGCTCTGAAATCTTCATAGGCTACAATACCATCAGCTTTGTATTTCTCATACTTTGATTTTATCGCCGTTAAATAGTTTTGCGTTATCTCTTCAGCACTTAAAGCAGTTGAATATTCAATAGCTTCATATTGAACGCCATTAGGTATTGTTGCTAAATCGCTTGTCTCAATAATTGAGTTTCCAATCTGATATTTATATTTTACAGCCATCATCTAGGAGTTGTTAAATAGTTCTGATAACCGATATAGTCACAAAAAACATTTCTATTTGTGGTTCCGGCAGTTTTCGCAATTCCTTGTTTAACATTTAAAAATCTACCTGCTGAAAAAGTTGGAATATTGGTTGTATGAGTAGCAACTGAAACCCCATCTATTTTGAATACAACTGAAGTTGCAGCAGCATTAATCTCAATTCTTAACTTTACCCATGTCCCGGCAACTATTGCGACACCTGTATCTGAAACGGTTCTAATACTATTGGATGAAGTCACGACTTGCCAATTACCAATTGCCGAAGTCCCATTTTGAACACCACCGTTATCATATAAAAACATCACGGCATCTACTTCAGAATTAGAAAAATTGCTACTGCCAAATCCGGCTCTAAAATTGAATCTTTCAGTTGCGTCAGAAAGAGTTTCAACACAAAGAAAAATTTCGTAAATCCATACACCGCCACCTAATGCAATTTGAAAATAAGTCAATGCCGTTTGATGAAAAAAGTAAGATGTTGAAGAAGTGGCAGTTTGATATTGAGCAAAACCATTTTGATTGATTGCTCTGTTAGGAATAGCGTTAGTTGCTAAAACAGCTGTTCCACCTGCGGAAGTATTATTTACAAAACCCGTAATATTCGAAGCTGTATTGTCAAAATCTGTAAAAAACTCAACTCCTTTTTTAAATCTATCGATTATTGAATTGTCCGCTTTTAAAGCCAAAGCATCGAATACACCATTTGAGCTAACAGCGTTTGCGCTTCCGTCTGTAGGGTTTGAATCAATTGTAATTGAAGCCCCGTAATCCTTACTTACCCAAACACTACCATTGTAATAACGATAAACGAGTGCGCCAGAAGTATAATCAACACCACCTATGGTAGCTGTTCCGCCTATAACGTGAACTACATATCCTTTGTTTGCTACTGGTGTTGGGTCGGTTACTGTTAGCGTGCCGTTTGCAGTGTATTTAGCGGAATTAACAGCCGTGAATGATGATGTTTTAGACGTAGTAAGAACTATATCTCCATTCTCATCGATAAAATACCACGCTCTATCGTCGGTAATTGTGTCGGTTGTAATTATGAGCGTGTTACCCCCTTTTTGGATTTGAATATCTCCATTTTGAAATAATACAACCCCGTTTCCTGCGCCATCATTGATATTAAAACCAACATACGGTGCATACTCTAAATTATACGTACCATCGATATTATCGCTTATTTTAAAGCTGTAACCATCTGCAATTAGATTTCCAATAATAGTCGAAGAACCGTAAGTAGCTTGCAAAACAAACGCATCCCCTACATCAGCCCTACTATAAATTTCCATTCTGCCTAAAGCCTTGTTTAAGACTATTTTTAGTAAGCCGTCGTCTGAAACTATTTCATTCCCAGCTTCGGTTACTTGCTGTAGGGTTGGGGTTTCAATATCATCCATCGTAGCAAATGGATTTTCTTCACTCGGAGCATTAGAATAAGTAATGGCAGCTCGTTCATCAATGCTTAAATAGGTTGGTTCGGGCACTGCACCTATTGCGGCTTCGGTTACGTTTATTTGAGTTACTAATACTGTATTCAAAGGAATGTTTGGTCTGATAGCAATACCGTCAGTTTCAAGCCCTGAATATTTCACAAGTGTATTTGATGCAGTTGCAACAATAATATCAATTCTTGTTAGTCCTGATGCTGCGAAAGGAACATCAAAAACTGTATCTGTTGCAGTGAAATAAGTAACCGCTGAGATTTGCCATTGACAACCTGCAGGAATAGTTACATCGTTATCAACTACTGTGATTTCTCCAATAGCAAGAATTTGGTTAAAACTATAATTCTGAATTCCATCTAGTATGGTTTGTATTTTAATTTTCTTAGTTATTCCATCTACATTAACCACTAAGAAAGAGTTTCCTAACGCCTCAAGCTGTTCTTCAAACTGTAAAATGGTTTTAGCATTGGTAGTGATTAGATTTAACTTCTCGTTTATTTCCGCTAAAAGAGTTTGAATTTGCGTTGGTGTCATTTCAGAAAGTTTTGATTTGAACAAATTTACTATTTTTATTTAGACTAAATAAGAATAAGAATAAATTATTAGTTTCTGTAATACAATTCATTACACTTTTTGTAGTTTTGTATATATGGGTTTTATGCTATTCCTTTTCATTGTTTGCGTTGGCGGATGTTGGCTGATATTCAAATCAGTTGGCGATGCTATATTTGGAAAGAGCGAAAAGAAAGACACTTATATTGATAAGTCGGTGCATCATCATTATTATCATTACGATAATAGGAGTGTGAATGTTGATAAGGAAACCTTTAAAAGTTTAGGGAAATGACAACAATTCCATACATATTTAAAGACGTCGATAATTTAATTTTTATAGGCGATAATTACTATCCGCTGAGAAAGGTTGTTTATGGTCCTGAACAATGCCCTTATTGTCAGTATTACATTTCCGTTTCTGGAAAAAAATATAAAACTGAAAATTGTGATAATCATGGCAAGTCCAAAAAATTATTATTCAATTCATAAGAACAAAACCAAGCGTAAGAAAGTGTCAAGAAAATTAAGCTCGAAAACCATTAAGGCAATCGCTTTCGCTTCAAAGTTGGTTTATTATGCCATGAAAAGAACTCAGGATTTAATAATTAGGTCGCAACCAATTCCAAATTATATTAAAGGTAAAAATAGCGATTTATCGGAACTAACTTTTGTTGGGGGAAATGATAAACCTGAGATAATTATTGATAGACTTGTAAAATTTAAAGGAATTTCTGCAAAAGAAATGTCTGAAAGAGTTAAAGAAATGCATGAGCAAATAAAATCAAGTTCATTAAGCGCAAATGACTTTGCTTTAAGAATATTAGACAATAAAGCAAATTAATTTTTACCAACTATACCACAAAAGAAACCCACCGTAATTGGTGGGTTTTTTTAATTGTGGCGATTTCGCCGTAATTAGGTTTAGTAAGAAATAAATCCATCATTACCTTCAATAAGTCCTGGTACTTCAATTGCTCCACCGCTTCCGGTTCCAAAGACAGTGCCATCTGAATTATAAGCGTTACCTCTTTTTAGCATTGTGGCTTTCAAAACATAAAGATTAGTTTCTTCCAATGGCCCTTCGGTTTCAAAGTCACCGTTTTTAGCATATTTAACGCCGTTAATGTAAACTTCTTTGTGTGATAAAGCCATCATAAGCTTACGCCAAATCTCTTCTGTTACCGGCTCAAAAATAAACTTCTTACCTTCAAATAAATCGGCATTCAACAAAATAACAT
This sequence comes from Flavobacterium sp. 102, assembly GCF_003634615.1. Classification (NCBI taxonomy): domain Bacteria; kingdom Pseudomonadati; phylum Bacteroidota; class Flavobacteriia; order Flavobacteriales; family Flavobacteriaceae; genus Flavobacterium; species Flavobacterium sp. 102. The sequence goes on from NZ_RBKX01000001.1 coordinate 12,384, forward strand.
CGGTATCGGTTTTGTGAATTGAACTATCTTCATCTGGCACACCTTCAGCTTTGGTGTAAATTGGTCTGATTCTGTGACGGATTCCGGTTCCGTAAAAAACATCGTTATTTTCAGGATTCCAATAATTGATATCAAGCGTAAAGGGATGCCTAACCGCTACATCTATTTGCTCTGATAAATGCTCAATTGTCGGGAAATTATCATCTGTACATGTAAGTTTCACTCTGATACTTTCATCCTGATAATCTGCCATATCAATTGAATATTCAAACACCTCATAGTTTTTAATATTGTAAATACATCCCGATATAATTGCGGAATCAACTCCGGTATAAGTTTCTGTTATCACAAGGACATCAGCGTTTTTACTTTCATCGAATATGACTTGCTCTATTAAAAACCAAGCACTTGCAATATTTATGTAATTCCCAACTACACCCCACTCCGGTAGTAAACCATTAAGCGCATGAGTTCCGGTTACTGCATTGGTGTCGTAATCATATCTATTACCGGCTAAAAAGTAAATCCCAACCTTTCCATCACCAAGATTGTATTTTCTTGCATCCCTTTTGTCTTTTTGCCCAATGTAATTTGTTTTTTGAACTACCGGCACATTGACTTCTGAAGCATCAGCTCTGACAACTTTAGCAATGTTGCTTGCGTAATTAGATTTGAATTGTGTTGTAATTACATCGGCAGTTTGAAACAATTGCACTTCGTGGTATGGGATACCAACCTCAACTTCACAACTCAAAGTATTTTCATCTGTCTTGTAATTGGCAGCATCACCCCAAGTGATTCTTTGAGCGTAACGAATACTGTTCGATTTGCTAATGTAAAAGTAAGGAACATAAATATTGCTGTCTGTTACGGCAAAATCAATAGTTTTAGAGCAACCGTATTGGTCTCTGACATGTAAAGTATAACTATCGGCTTCTAATCCGGAAAATACATTTGATTCCTGCCAATCTGTTCCGTTTAAAGAATACTCCAAATCTAAGCCATCACTATTGACATTTGAAACCGTTACCGTTGCGCCGTTGGGAGAATTGTTGATGTTTATAGAAAAGTTAGCGACATCCAAAGCACTAGGTACAGTAATTATTTGTGATGCTTGATTTCCATCTTCATTTTCAACTGTAAGGGTAAATGTTTGACCTCTTAAAAGTGTTAGCTCAAAAGGGTTGTCTGTGTTGTCTTCAATCACCGTTCCATCAGAATCAGAAACTTCCAATGCTGTATCTGTTGTTTGCAAATATGGAGTTAAATCACCTTCTTGAAATTGAAGTTTGTCTAAAAAAAATCCGCTTATGCCGTCACCTGTATATTGATTATTTCCTGAATTATCTTTTACATCAACTCTTGCAATTACACTTGTTACGGTTGTAAGATTTGCTTTTAAATTTACTCTCATAAATCCATCTTCTTCATCTGAAAAACCATAACTTGATGTAGAAAAACCACCGTTTATAATTGGAGAAGAAAATGTTTTAGCAATGGTGTCAAAATAAATAATTACATATACTGATGGGTTTGAATCGCTAACTATAGCAATTGATATTATTGAAAATTCAGAGTTTTTTACATAAAAAGAAAGTGTAAATTCACCTGAACTACTTCCTTTGTCGATAGTTTGCAAAACCCCATGAAAACCATAAGTATTATCAACCACTACTTTGTTTCCGGTTATCGAAGATTTAGTTTTTGACCAAGCCGAATTACTCAAATCTTCACTGTACAAAAGCATATTCGATGATGCTTGTGTTGGTTGTGTTATAGGTATGCTTGAGGAAATAACAGTTGCCAAAACAGAAGTTTCAACCTCAACATTCACATTTTGGCACGGCAAAGTATCTGCTTCTAAAAAAGAAACGGTATCTATCTCGATAGGGGTTGTGGCTTCTTCATTAACAATAGTTACTTCCATTATCTCAGGCAAAGTATTGAAGTCAGTAAAAACCGCTCCGGGATAATTAGCTTCAACCGTTACGCTTCCAAGACCGGTATTTGGTTCGCCGTTTTCAAAAGTTACGGTAAATAATCCGGTTGAATTGTAGTCTAAGCCAAAAGCCGAAGCGTAATTTGTTGAAACTCTTCCGGCGTAAACCGTAATATCATTTTCGGAATCGTAAAAACTAGGTGGTATTTTAGTTTGATAAAGAGCCAATCGATTGGCTTTAAATATTTCTTTTAATTCCAATCCTAGCGTTTCTTCTGCGATTATTATTTCGTCATTGGCAGTTGGAATTGCCAAAAAATTAATTGTAAATTTTGAATTTGCCATTTTTTTTATCTTTTAGATTTTAATACTCGCCAATTTCCTTTGCCATTTGGCTTCAATGAAAACAAGAATCCCTTTTCTATTTCGCCTAATTCATTTCTAAATTCAACAGTTCCATAAAAATTAGGGATTTCATTTCCTTGTATTATAGTGGTTCCTTGAACTTGCTGCATAACTCCGAAACCACATTCATATTCGAAATCAATCCACTCATTAACAAATCTAGGCGTTCCTAATTCCGGATTAATGATGTTGCCGTTTTCGGCATATTCATTACCGCCAATTAATTTGGTTTTAAGTTGGCTGTTGGCTGTTGATGAACCATAACGAACATAATCCAAAGGATATTTCGTAAGTCCTGAAGCTAAAACCCAACCATGTCTAAGCAACATATTAAAAGGAGAAAGCCTTAAACTGTTTGCGGTTTCCGGAGAATAAATACCTGTTGGAATTTGCTCGAAATCATCTTGCCATTTTCGCTCCAAATAAATATCTGTCAATCCCTTTTTAAGGTCCAAAAACCATTTTTCCTCATCGTATTGCGTGTCCAAAGAATCGTATCTCGATTGTGGTTTTCTTCTAGCAAATTCTTTACCGTAACTGTCGGCTCTATAAATAGAAAGTCTTGAAAAGGTTTTTTTCAAACGAGTTATTACTGTTGTAAAAGTTGATTTTCCGTTTGGCTCATCTAGTCCTTGCGCTTCGGAATAATCACCACCACTTTGATAACCAAATTCAGCTGATGAAAAATAATGTTCAACTGCTTCAGATCGTTTTACATTTTGAACCTGACCTAATCGAATAGTTACGTTTGGATTGTAGAAATAGCTTAAAGGCTCAATTCTAATTCTTTCCTTGTTGTTTATTTCTTCGATACCCATTCCGACATTATGAACTGCAATACAAGAAGAAACCGCATCTTTCAAAGAAGTTGTCAATGGCTTGAAAAGGTTTTGAAAGTTATCTGTTGACAATGGTAGCTTGTCAAATCCACGAATCCAAAAACCATGAGTTACTCCAACAAATGCACCCGGTCCATTTTGTGCATATCCTAAATCGGTACGACCATAATATTTTGAATAAAAAACACCTCTTAATGATGTGCAAATCGTTGATAACCGGTCAATCATATCATAAACAAACACAAACTTTGAGTTTGACGGCTCGAAAAAACTGTCTTCATCACAAAAAACATAACCATCTAAATTGTCTAATCTTACAGTTACCCTTTTGCCACCGCCTCCGGATAAGTCTGATTTTAGAAAGAATTCAAGTGCAATACTATCACCCTCAACAACCTCAAATGATTCATCAAAACCAATATCATATAAATTGCCGTTCATACTCATGAAGTTGGGTAAAGATGTTGAAGTTTCTCCTGCATGAAATAAAACTCTTCTCTCTTTTAAATCGTAGTTGATTCCGTTCTCGTAAACAGTTAAACAAACTTTGAAGTACGCCCAATCATACTGAGCTCTTGTGATGTTTGGTCTAAATTTAAATGAATCACTGTAAATCCTAACTTCTCTATCTCTATCAAAATTGGCCAACATCATCATTCCTGTTGAACCATGATTCTCATTCCCTTGCGAGTTAAAGAAAACCGCCTTTGCTTGCTCATGGGATTGGTTAAGCAAGTTCATTGGAACTCCCTCGGTAACTCCCCTGGTATTACCATCATCAGAGAAAACAGAAAGGTCGACTAGTTCGCCAACATTAGCCTTAACTTGCCACTTTGATTTTAAAAAGATTCTTCGGCCATCGTTGTACATTTCATTAATTGGAAGTTCCTCAATTGGAGTTCCGTCTATTGTATCTAACCTATCAATCTCAACTGATTCGCTTTCACGCGCTTTTATAAGCTGCTCCAATCCACCGGAGTTGAATTTTATTGAAACCTGTTTCTTTTCAAAGTTCCAAGTTGACATGTCAAGGTAACCCCAATAGGTTCTAACCCAAACATCAGTTTGTGGATGCTTTTCATATTTGGTTAGCTTTAAAGGTGCATTTATCCCAAGCATTTCACGAGCAAAATTTATATAATCTGCTCCATCTTCAATAAACTTTAACGTGTTAGAAAACTTTGGAAAAATTCCATGGTATTCTTCATTTCTTGCATACTCCTTATCATCGTTATTCCAACCAATTGGCGCAGTGATTTCAGTATCTTCAAACCCATCTGAATTGCAACTAAGGATAAACTTAACTCGGTCGTTATATGTTTGATTTATATCGCTCATTATTTACTCCAATTTGTGTTAGACATTTTCCATAATTGATGACCAAAATCAATTTTGTTATTCAAAATGATATTGCCTTTGTTTTTTCTAACGGCTTCGGTGTTGCGTTTAAGTTCTTCCAATAGTTCAGCAGAATATCCTTGGTTGTTATTCATAAAAACATATTCTTTAGCTTTGGAATTTTCCTTTTGAAGATGATCCATGATGGAAGCATTGACATAATCCTCATAAGCACCAACCGAAGAGTGAACCTTTTGACCTTTGGCCAACTTTACAAGTGTTGGATTGTTAGGTGTAATGATTGGATTGGAACCATCAGGATTGGATAAAACCTCATGTTTGTAACCATCACCAACCCACGCCAACTCTTCCGGACCATCTTTACGACCTGTTTTGTATTTTGGAAGTGGCGTAGCTAATAAAGTAGCCAACTGAACCGCTCCGATACCTGCGTAAATGGCAGCGATAGCAGAAGCAGAAATACCAAAGTCAAACTTAGGAACTTGAGCCAATGCAGATATAACAGCTAATGATGTCGCGCCAATGATTTGAGTGGCTTGTGTAGCTTTTTGAAAAACAGCAGCATCATATTCTGCTTTACGTTTCTTTTTCTCCAATGCAACGCGTTTTCTCTCTCTTTCATTTTCAAGAAGGGTTTTTAAAGCTTCATTGTTTCCGGCTGCTTCAATTTCACGATTATAATAATCATCGTTTGCTTGAATTTCAGCATCGATATTGGCTATCTTAGAATCAAAAATCGCATTGGCAAAATCAAGAAGAGCATCCCTTAATTGCATTCCGATATCCTTAATTTGAGCATTGAAATTCTCTTGAGCAATTGCTCTTTCGTCAAGGTTTGCCTTGTAATCTTCGGTACCCAATGCATTCAATTCAGTTTGTGCCTTTTGAAGTTTATTCTCAAGATCCTTTCTTTCATCAGCAGATATCTGAGCGCTGGTCTCTTTTAATTTATCAGCATCAAGCAATCCTTGAAGTTCATTGATTTGAAGTTGAAGTCCTTGTTTAGCGAAGTCCTTTTTAATCTCAAGTAATCTTCTTTGGTGCTCTTCTTCGGCTTGCTGAATTAGTTTGTTATTACCTTCAGCAGCTTCCAAGGCAGCACGATACAAAGTATTCTCTGCATCGAGTGTCTTTTGGATTTTAGTATCTTCTGCCAACAACTGAGCATCGATGGCTTTTTGTACCCTGCCAACTTCACTATCAATAATAACTTGCTTATCAACGGCGCCTTTCTCTTCTAATGCTTTTTTCTCGGCATAGTATTTTTCGAGAATTAACTTCTCGGCATTGGTCAAGTTTTCAGTAGCAACTTTGCCGGCTAATATTGAAGCAATTCTAGCCTCGGCATCTTTCTTGTAAAGCGCTAATTTTTGTTTTGACAAATCTTCCAAACCATCTTTCTCAAGAGCATTTCGAAGCAAATCATATTGTAATGTTTCGCCATTTTTAGACTCTTGAAGTTGTTGGATTTCAAGAAGTGCATTGATGCGTTCTTCATTGGTTGACTTCTCAGAATCAATAATCTTTTGATTGTTATTGATTTCGTTTTGGTATCGGAATTGATTCAACTGATAGATTGCATCATTTACCTTTTTAGCATTCTTCAGACCGTTATCTTGCTTATCTTTTTCCGCTTTGGCAGTAGAATAGATTTGCTCGCGTTCAGCTTGAAGGTTTTTAATTTTAGTGGCTATCGCTCGACCTTCTTTACCTGTTTTATCTGATAAGCCTTTAATCAATTCCTCTTGTGCTTTGATTTCATCATCAATTACTTGAATAGTTCTTGCTGAGTTGGCAACTTGCTTGTTTGTTTTTTCATCTGATGCTTTAGCGGCTTCTTTTTCAGATTCACTTAGACCTTGAAGGTCTTTCAGTCTTCCTTTCGAAAGTATCAATTCTGTTTTTAAAACAGACAATTCTCTCTCTTTAGTAACAACATATTCGCCTGTTACCTTATACTTACTGTTTATATTAACTATTTCCTGTTTATCAGCTATATTTTTCTGTAATTTTTGTTGAAGAGCTTTTTCCTCGGAAATAGCTCTTTTTCTGTCTATCTCAAGAATTTTAGCGTTTTCCTTATTGTATTCCTCTAAAAGCTTTTGATTTAACTTAATAGCCTCACCATATTTATTTACGGCAGAAACAGCTCCGGGAACTACTTTAGCTAATTCAGCAGTAATTCTCTGCATTTCCTTTTGTTCCGCTGTAGTCAATTTTGTTTCACCCCCAAGCTTTTTAGCTTTGTCTTGAAGCTCTGCATATCTATCAGAAAGAACTTTTGTAGAAGATGCTGATTTTGTCAACTCTTCTCTGTTTTTTAAAAAACTTTCAGACGATTCTTTTGTTCTCGAAATTGTATCTGATATGGATTCATTGAATTGCTTCAAAGCATAAACAGCTGCTATCAGTGCTGAAATAATTAAAAGCAACGCATTAGTTTTTAATGCTAAATTGAATCTTTCCCAAGCTACTTTTGCAAGATTTGTAATGGTAACATTTGCGCCTTGAGCAGTTGTACCGGCAACTGTAGCCGCTGTATTTGCGGTTTGAGAAACGGTAGTTTGAGCGGTTGTTAACGCTAATAACCTTTGTTGAACATTTGCTAATAATAAAGAGGCTCTATATGTTGCCCATGCTATTGCTGCATAGCCAAGTATATCAAGTATGGTAGATAAATTCCCCGACAAAAATCTAATACCACCCGATAATGCCGAACTCGCTCCACTTGCTTCATTAGTATCAAGAACATAATCTTCCCAAGCAGAAGAAAGGATTTTAAGTTCGGAATCCAAAGACTTCAATTGTTTATCGGTTAGTGATTTTAACGCGCCTTCTGAATTCTCATAAGCCAATGTACTTTCGTTTATCTTCTCGGTATTGTTGGCTAAAATAAGTCCAATTTTACCTGCTTCTGCTCCAAACAAATTGGACGCCAACGCCAATACTTCCAATTGGTCGCTTCCATCTTGTTGTGCTTTATTGATTTTAGTCAAAGCATCTTCTAATGTCAATCCTTGATTAGCCAAACGAGCAAATGCCGTAGAAGTTAAACGACCGGCACTTTCTGCCTTAATACCATTATCGGCCAATGTACCAATGATCGCTGCCGTTTTCTCAATAGGTATTCCAAGCGCTCTGGCTGCCGGTGCTAAATATGAGAATGAATCTCTCAATCCTTGGAAGTCTAACGCTGAACGATTAGCACTTTCGGCCAAGATATCAGTAACTCTTCCCGCTTCTTCTGCTCCTTCACCGTATGCGTTTAATATTGATTTAACGAGTGTCGCGCTATCCTCGGCAGTAGCTTGTAAGGCAACAGATAAATTGTTAACCGGCTCCAATAGCTTCTCAGCTTCTTCGGTTGTTGAGCCAAGCTTGATTAACTCGGTGGCCAACTTTGCAACATCAGTCGCGCCGTTGATACTCGATTTGGCAACCTCTCGGATTTTGGCTTCAAGCGGAGCAATTTCATCACGAGATTTTCCAGCAATGGCTGCCAAGTTTACAATCTCCTTTTCAAATTCTCGAACGGTTTTAAAAGCATCTTTCATCACCGACACAAACAACTGTATTCCGGTAACAACCCCGAAAGCTTCAATTAGCTTTTTAATGCCATCGAAAGCGGCTTGGGGATAATTACCAACATTACGGTTGAATTGTCCAACAGCTGCATCCGCTGCTCTTACTCGGGCGTTTAATTTGTCAAATTCTCTTTGAGCAACAGCCAGTCTTTTATTATACTGTTCTTGAGATTCTGACGCCAACTTTCCGGTGGCGATGATGTCTTTTATTCTATTTCCCGACAAGGTAACCTGAGCTGATAACTTTTTATAAGCACTTTCAAGAAGTCCGTTGGCAATAGCTTGACGCTTAATTTCAAGGTTGGTTTCGGCTAAAAGTGTACGCTCTTTGATAAGTGCCTGATTGGTTGATTCAGTGGCTAACTGATTCTTTCTTTTGGTGGAAATAAGCTGGAGTTCAAGTTGGTTTTGCTCCTTCCAAGTAGAGGTGTTATTTTTAGCTATTGCCTGTTGCTTTGACAGTGATTTTTCTTCTTCGTTTAGAGTATTAATTTTTTGCCTTTTTAATTTCTCCTCTTTTTCTAATACATCTATTTCTAATTTGCTATTTACTAATCCGGCTTTTTTTAATTGTTCTTTTTTTATAAATAAGTCATTAGCCTCTTTTTCAAGTTGTATTTTCTCCTTTTCAGTTTTAATTTTTTTCTGATTTAAAACTTCTTCTTCTGCTATAAGCTTATTCAACTGAGATGCTGCTCTTGCTTTTTTTATCTCTAAATCTATCTCGACTTTATTTGTTTGCAGTTTTTCTCTTCTGATTTTTTCCAAAGAAGTTTCAAGAGCTGTCTGTTCCTTAATAATGTTTAATGCTTTTTGAGACTCCGTATTAGCTAATTTTGTAGCCTCTTGCAACTGCTTTTGATTTGTTGCGCTTTTAACAATATTATTAGCTTCATTTAATGCTAAAATAGAAGCAACAAATTCTTTGTTTTTAACTACTGCTCCTTCAAGATTAGCGACATAATCTTTACCCCAAGAAAGGGCATCGTCTGAGATTATATCTTTGCGTGTGATTGTTCCAGTTGACATTATTTGCTGTTTTTAGTGTTGTTTTTATGTATTGCAGCGACTTTGTTTTTGATTTGAATTTCAAGTGCGTGGAATTTCTCTACTGAAATGCTATAAAAATCAAAGTCGTAGCCTAATATGGTTGAGTAAGTGCCCATGGTTTCAATAATTGAAAAATCGGATTGCTCACTTTCTTGTTTTGGTTTTGGTAACTGATCAACAAATCGGTTTATTTTGATTACAATAGCCTCTGATTCTCTTTCGATGCGTTTCAAGTCCTCGATATAGAATTCCTTTCTAAGTTTATAGCCATAGCCTTGAAGCAATTCAATCAGTTCCTCATGCACATCAAATTCAAGAGCATCAACAGCACACTTGATAATGGTGTACTTCTTTTCGAGGTATTCGATTTCTCTGTATAGATTGAAAACCTTTGATGATTTCTGTTTGTTGTAACGGTTGTTGAATTCCTCTTGGATTGATACCCAAATAGCTATCAATTCTTCCATTGGAACTTCTTCACCGGCAGAACACAATAGGTTTAAATCACCACTTTCCATGATGTCTAATTGGGTAACTTTTGGCAAGGTTCTTAGGTTCTTGTAAATCATAATAACAGTTGCTTTTTGTAATAATTGATGATGAACGGCTTGAATTTTGTTTCGATAACCATGTTTAGGTTTTCCTCTGTAAGCCCAAATAAATCAGCAGAAAGCCAATTGTCAGAATTTAAAATGTCGTCGGTCTTTGGGTCGGATGAACCGAAGAAGAAAACATCATTGTAAACAGTCATATAAAATCCATCCAAAAATTTTCCGGTGTCTTTTGCATTGAATGGTTCTCCGGCTCCTTTGGCTCCGCCGGTGATTAACTCGGTGGCTTTAGAATAGAAACCAATTGCTTTACCATGAATGTCCTGACTATCCTCATTCAATTGCTTTTTATTGAGTTCAATTAGCTCTTTACTTAATGACTTTATGTAATCAAACAACTGCCTAGACACTATATCAGCATCTATTTCTTTGGCTCTTGTAAGTTGAAAATCGAAGTTTGACATGGTAATTTTTAACAAAAAAGAGGACTATAAACCACGAATGATTTACGTCCTCTTATACAATAAATTTGAATTACTATTGCTTTTGGTCTTTGGCTGGTTCTGTTTTGGTAATCGTATTGAAAACCTTTTTCATTTCAGCCAATCTTTCTTTCGGTTGAAGACCTTTGAAGACGTGTGTCTCTTCAAATTCTAACTTAAATTGCTCGAATGTACCATTCCATCCTTCAGCAAATACGATTCCTTTGTATGTGTGTCTGGCCATAGCTGTAATTATTAAGTTACAACTATAGATAATCCACCAGTGCTTTCGTATGTAGCCTCAGTTTGTTGTACAACACCGTCTAAGTCAACAACTAATGTGCTCACAAAACCGGTTCCGGTTAATTCATAAACTCCATTAGCGTCAGCTGGCACAAACGAATGTGTTACAGCAACTCCCAAAGCAGTTTTCAAGGTTATGTCTGCTGTTTCCAATGCAGTTACAACATCTTCTCCGGCACAACCGGCAGAAACAGTGAACTTGATTGACGTAGCAGAAGCGCTTACTTGAGTCAATGTCACATCGAAGATACCTTGTAACTCTATGTGTGACCAAGTTGGACGCAATACAACCGGTCCGTTTTCGAACTCTTTGTAATCCTCGTAAGTCAAGGTTACAGGTGTGTATTGTGGTTTTTCGTCAGTAGCATCAACCATTTTACCAACTTCAATGGTAACTAATTGACCGCGTACTTTTACACCGTCAATAGTACAAGCTTTGATTTCCTGAGCATCAGTGAACTCATAAACACGCATTTTTTTACCATGGTAAGATGCCAATGCTCTGTGAGAACAAACGCCAAGGTGAACCTCGAAAGTTCTAACCTTTTTACCGTTCTTGGTTTTATACCTTTTACGAGCCTCGTAATAAGTATCTTCGGTATCAGCAACTGCCAATTGCTCAATTTCGTACAAAGGAATGATTTTCTTTGCCGCTTCGGCTGTTCTCCAAGTTGCCAAAGTCTTTGCTGCTTCTGCAGTTGCAAACTCTTGATCAGTTGGAGATAAAGCGTGTCTTACAACCGGTGCGTTTAAGCATTGCTCCTTTGCTCCGGTATTTAATGTCGTGGCGCCTTCTGGTGCACATTCTACGATTCCGTATGTTGACATGATTTATATTTTTAATGGTTACAATTAAATGTGTATTTTAAAATTCCGTTGATTGAAAAAGTGTGGTAAGGTTGTATTCCATTCAATCTGATATTAGTAATATCAAATCCTTTGAACACATTCTCAATTCCTCTTTCAATTCCGGTTGGATCAATGGTTCCTATTCGTTTTAATAACTTAAGGCATGTTTCCTGAATCTCTGCATCCGGCCAGTATGTCTTTCCGGAAATTAACTTCTCCAAATTCAACATGAAAACGACTTTCACTTTGGCTTCAAATAAAACACCGTCTTTGGTTGTATCTTCATCAGAAACTATAAAGAAAACGTTTCCTCCGGGTGCTTTCTTACTGTCATAATAAACCTCTTTTCGTTTTGGCCATTCGGCGTAAAACTCAGGAGTAAAAGACTTCAAATCTTTTGATATAACCTTTTGAACTCGACCATAAAAATCTACGTTGCTAAATCCCAACTTTGAACTCAAAACATTCTGAGTGATCAGTATTTTTGAATCTACTCCGATGCCAGGATAAGAATTGTAGTTGCTCATGGTTTACCAAATTGAACTGCTTCCCACAGTTGGTTTAATTGGAAAAATCTTGTTTGTTGCTTTTTTGATGGCGCTCTGAAATTTCTGAACCAATCCATTTGCTACCAAAACACCTGAATCATTTCTGATTCCTTCAAGTTCTAACTTCAAGGCTGCAATACTGCATTTGGCATTTCGTTCAGCAAGATTACTTTCTTTGGTGCTCATGAAATATTCAAGAACCATCATAGCAACTTTGTAACCCACAGCATCATCAAAAAGAACAGCGTTATCCAATATCGTCTGATCATAACCGGTTGCATTATCATACTGAGCGTTTTTATCCATTATTAACGGAATGATTTCACGCGTAGCCTGGTATCTAAATGCAATCAAAATGTTGTTGAACTTTTCATCTGCTTCTTCTCCCAAATCAGGTGTTGCAGCAAATATGTTTTCAACAGTCACTAACGAATGGAACGATTTGAAAAACCTTCCGGTTGAACCAACAGAGTTGGCTTCGTCCACCTCAATGGAGAAGCCGTCCTCTAATGGTATTCCGAATCCTTGTCTTTCGGATATTTCTACTATTGTTTCTTCAGAATACATAGGTTGCTATTAAGCTACAGTTGCTGTGATTGTAACGGTGTCAGAAGCTACGATTCCTTCGCTGTCAGTTACAGTTAACTTGAATACATAAGTACCAGTTACCAATCCGTTAGCTGTTGCATCAACAACAGTCGCGTCAACAAATCCCGGTGTACCAGGTCCTGAAACTACAGTCCACAATACAGAAGCAATTGTTTTGTCTCCAGCTGGAGTTACTGTTGCATCCAATGCTTTAGTGGCAGCGTTGGCAGTAGTATTAGTTCCGGCATCAACTACAGGAATTTCAAGAACTGCTTTCAACGTGGTTTCTTTAGCTTTAGATAATTTGTTAACCATTTTGATTAACTCAACATCTGTGTTATCTACGGTCGCAGTTACGCCAACTGCTGCTAATGCAACGATTAAGTTTGCAACGGTTACTGTTGTGTCATCATAAATTGTAATTGTCGCATCGTCCTCAGTTTGACCTGATGTAGACTCAGCTTCTTCACAATCCAAAATATAGATGGCATCCATATTGTCGATAACCGGTAATACCAATGCCTGAGAAGAAGTGTATTCTCTAATCGGGTCATTTTTATGGTATTTAGAAAGCAAAATGTAGTTGGCCACTTTAGTGTAATCTACTTGTTTTGCCGGGTGATCTTCTTCAGCCAAACGACCATAAGTCAATGTTCCGATTTGCATTGTAGTAGTGAACACAACAGCATTTTCAGCCCATGGATACTTAACTGTTCTAACTCCGTTTTTCTCAAACGTAACTGATCTATCCACAACGTGGATTTCAATGTTATAGCTTGAAGACATAAAAGAGTTTACTTGCTCCAAGTTCGGAGTAGGAACGTTAGTTCCAACGAAACCTAAACTGAAAGCGAAGTTTTCTTTTACTTGAGAGTTAGTTCTGAATACATTCCATGTCCCTCTATCCATAAAGATATGTTGGATGATATCGCCTTTAGTACGAGCATCAGAAACAATCCTTTCGATATCATCGATTGGTTTTGCATTTGAATCACTCCAAACGACTTCAGCACCGAACTTGTTTTCGTCTGGATGACCAAAATTAATTCTGATTTCCTGACCAGGATTATCTTCATTGGTAATAGACGTAACTCCGGAAGATAAAGCTTGCAGGAACATGAATTCAAGCGCTTCATAGATACCGACTGTACACTTTTGAACGTCACCAAATAACTTTCTGATAATTTCATTGTCTTGGCCGGTTGTACGTTGAAGAATTCCAATGTCGGACATTGTTTTTTCGTTCAGGTATAACTTCATACCAAGTTTAGGAATATCACCTTCGTATTTCTTTAAAGAATCTCTCTTTTTAAGAGGAAGTGATGAATCCATTGCTACAACATCAGCGGAAACCATTGTGTTGTTAGAGGACAAAGAACCCCATTTAAGGGTAGTTGAGAATTCTAATCTCAACATTAAAAGGTGTAAGTAGGTTAATGGGTTTTTAGAACCATTGATTTTTTCTACTACCTTTTGAGCGATTGGCGTGAAATACAACGCAACCCACTGGGCAAATAATGACTTTTCCATGATTAATCTTGTGTGAATAAAATGTGGGTTAGAGCTGTTTTAGCACCTGATGGAACAGGATAAGGAGAAGCTGCTTCGTTTACATCTCCAGAAAGCATCACTGATGCCAATGGTTTTGATTTTAAAACAGTCGCGATCAACACGCCTTTGTAGGTGTGTAAACTTGGTAATGAAACATATTCATCATCAGTAACATTCAACGGCTTCAATTCGCCGGTGGCTGTTTCCTCTATGATGATATGTCCTGCCTTGATAACATCAGTTGGCGTGTAACCTGACACATCCAATGATTTTCCTCCAGGAATATCAATCAACACTTCTTTGATAACGATTGAATCGTTGTCAGTGCTAATTTCTTTCGGAGTACCGTCTAAATTTACTTGTGACATAATTTTTTTTTTAAATTGTTTTACAATGAGTCAACAATGTTTGTGATCAATTTATCATCAGGCTTAGTGTTGGGATCACCAACAGGAGTTGGACCTGCATGTTGCGTTGAATTCGCAACAGTTTGAGTAATTTCAGTATACTCTGACTCTAAAGCGGTAATCTGCTCTTCGAAAGGAGTTTCTGAGTTCACATCGATTCTGTTCAACCAACTTGCCTTTAATTCCGGTTTTAAATTCTTTAGAACCTCAGATTTACCAAACAACTCTGCAGCAGTTTGCTTCTTAGTTTCTATTGTCTTCCCGGTTTCAATCGCTGTTACTTTTTCCAACAACTTTTTGTTATCATCAACCAACTTAGAGTTAGATTCGATAATTGCTTTTGCCCATTCAGGAGCATCAACTGGTGCTGGTGGAGTTGGCGGGTCTGCTGGTGGAGTCGGTGGTGGAGTTGGAGTCGGTTTCTGATTTGCTTCCAAAGTTCTCATGCGATCATCTTGTTTCGCAATGTCTTCAAATGAAACAAATTCATTAGCTGCCTCCAAAACTGCATCAATGGCCGCCTCGTCTGCGTCGTCTGCTGGTTTTGAACATAGTTTAGCCGAAATCTCGTCTAACCTCTTTTGTGATAAGTTCGCCTTTGGGTATTTAACCTTAAGTCGTGCCTTGATTACTTCTGGTTTAACTGCCATAATAAATAGAATTTAATTATTGATTATTAATTGGAACAAATATATAAAATATTATTCTTATTTAGTCTAAATAAAAATAAGGTAATATTTTGCATAAAAAAACCACCTCGAATTGAAGTGGTTTAATTGTGGGATGGTACCGGTTAATCCATCGTTTCAGTTTCTTTATATAAATATGTTATTCACCTGTTGGTGGTTTCGGTTCGGTCGCAGCGGTCTCCGATTTGATAAATTCTAATTCTTGTTCAACATCAGCATTCATTCCAATATATTCAATACCGGTTCTAGTGGAAATAAGTCCAGCGGTTTTAAGAACTGATGCGATATCAGCTGATTTTTTCAAGTCATTTGGTAAAATTGAATTGAATTGAACATCAAAAAACAATTTTGCAGCCTCGGATTTAAGCCCGGTATTGGTGGTTGTGATGATTCCGGATATCATGATGTTAAGGATACGCTCATACATCGTTCTGTTTTCGCCTTCATTTGATTTAGCTTTCAAAATCGGATCCAGAAACATCAACTCCAAAGCAACTCCAGATGTGCCCAATCCCATTAAGTTGTCCAATGACAAATTTGGCGTAGATGAAATGTTATAAATGAATTTCTCTATAGTTTCAATTTCAAGTTTGTTACTTGCCGGTGCTGTTTTTGCTTCAAGGAAAGAAACGCTTCCTTTTATAACATTACCTTCTGAATCAATT
Organism: Flavobacterium sp. 102; assembly: GCF_003634615.1. NCBI lineage: Bacteria > Pseudomonadati > Bacteroidota > Flavobacteriia > Flavobacteriales > Flavobacteriaceae > Flavobacterium > Flavobacterium sp. 102. The sequence continues at coordinate 28,193 of NZ_RBKX01000001.1, forward strand.
TTAACCGGTACCATCCATGCTTTTCCGTCCTCGTCTTTATCTGGTGCATTTGTAACATCACCTTCAATTATCAACATTGGATGCCCGGAGTAATCGTTGGAAGCTCCTAGTTTTGAAACAGCAACCTCTATACGGTCAATCATAGCTTGTGTGATAAACCATTCAGGCTGTTCTTGACTTACGTAAACAATTGGAATTTTATCAAATCCATGAGGAAGAACTTCGGGAACTATTCCTTCATCAATAAATTTATAAACGTTTTTGTCGCTGTAAATCCAAGTGTTTTTTTGGTCCTTGCCATCTGATGTTTTTGAAATAAATGACCATGTAAAGGCAATCATATTTTGGTAAGCATCGAAATAAGGATACATTGTGCCTTTGGAATTTTCTAATACTGAACACTTGATCTCCTTTTTCTGTCCAGAAATTCCAATATTTACTAACAATTTTTCAATCAAAGAACCCGGTTTGATTTCCGACATAAAGAAAAGCATTGCTGCTTGGGTCTCTGATTTTTGAACAGTTTTTAATCGCTGTATTTTGCTGTCAATACGATTTGATTTCCAAAGGTTTTTAATCAACTCAGCCATTTTCAATTTCATATCGTTAGGAATCAGAGTAGCCGGTTCTCCAACTTCAAAAGCTACTGAGGTAGTAACAATCTTCTGTTGAAAGTTTATTGGAATACGAACGGCATCAACCGTTTTTTCACCAACTTTTTTATCCTTTTGGATATTTCCAATCTGAGTAAATCGAATTGTTCTATCAGTAAGTGTAAATTCCTTGATTAGTTTTTGAATCTCGTCGGCTTTCTTACCTTGTGATTTCAATAACTCTATTGCTTTTTTTGGGTCGGTGCCCAACATTACGAATATATCTTCCATTGTTTCTAATAATTAACTGATTTAAGTACTTTTTTATCTGTGGTGTGAATTGTTCCAGGAGAATTAAATGCTATGTGGCCATAACGACCCATATCCCAAATATGGTTATATGAATCCATTGGCTGATTGATTGCGATTCCGTTAATCTCACGCATTCTATAGTTCTGTTGCTCCTTTAAAGCCTGCTGATACAAATGGTTTTTAACGATGTGAATCTTTTTGGTCTTCATTGAATTAAGCCAGTACATAACTGACTTTGTCTTGCTGATTTTGTAAGCATTTACAAATCCTTCAAGCCTCAGGCCTTTTACCATTTCAACAGTACCTTTGTTTTCGCCGGTATATTTGTCTGCTGAATCACATGGTATTATTTCGTTTTCATCAATTTCTAAACTTCTTAAAAGTGAAGCTAACTCTGCGGGAGTTTCTATCGGCTCATAACATAATGGTTCAATCCAAATATTGTGTTCGTCTTCTGCATATCTTCCAAGAACATTCGGATCGGTTGTAAATCCAAAGTCATTTGGATAAATAGGAACTTTGTCTTCAGGGAATTTATCAATCCATGTAACGTATGGAAATATGACTCCTTTCATCGCTCCACGAAGTCCAAGACCGTAAACCTTCCAATTAAATTCATCAGCAGTGCCATTGGTAATATTTGTTGGATGTGGTGGTGGCTGATTGGTTTTAGATACCGGCTCAACTTTTTTAGTGACTTTGTTATAGCACATTATTATGCTATTTTCAACGAAGTATGAATCCGGTTCCCATGGCTCCCAGCTAAGTATTTTGTTTTTTTCTCCTGAAGAAATGTGTCTAAGGTTATCTAAGTATGTTGTTCTCAAAAAAGCAACATCAGGACGTGTAAGGACTTTATCAAAAAACCAATGATCAGTAACCGATGGGTTATAATCAACCCACCAAAATTTACGGCAACGCAATTCCACCTGGTCAAATACTTCTTGACGTATAAACATCATTTCGTTGAAGAAAGCATAATCACAACCCCCACCATGCTTTCCATCCCCAAGAAAGTAAATTGTGCTGCCATTAATCTTGAAACTCTTTACCTCTTTGGCTCTATGGAATGGATTAGGAAGTCCATAATCATCCAGTCGTCTCTTGAAATCATCATACAAGGTCGTTTTGAATTCGTTGTATGTTTCCCGGTAAATGTTGATTGTGCAGTTCTTTTCTACGAATAAACAAAGCCAAATGATTATATCAACGCCGGACCAGGTTTTACCGGAACGTGAACTTCCCTCGAGAGCACAACCCCTGAATCCACCAATTAACTTGTCTCTATCATCATAAAGTTGCTCATTGATTGATTTGTAAAGAAGCGCATAATTAGGGTTTGTTTCTTCATCAATTATAGTCAGACGCTTTCTTGAAATATGAATATCCCTTTCTTTCAAAAGGGTTTCTAATTCTAATATTTCAGCATCGGTAAGCATTATTGTTTGAAGTTTACTTTTAGTTTTCCACAAGCAATAAGAGAAGTGATGTCTTTCTCAACTTTTATTCTCTGACTATGCGAGAGCGTGGATTTTTTTTCCTGAATAAGGTTGTATTCAATTACCAGGCTTTTCATGATTTCAATTTCTTTTTGTTCTTGAAGTTCCCGGCGCTTTCTCCTAACAGATTTCAGTTGCTTGAACCACCTCCAATTATTTAATATATTTTTCAAGAATTTCATAGATGAAGCGTTTTATCATTAGACAATTCAAAGCCAAAATGATTCGATACTTCATTACCGGAAATAACTTCATACATAATGTGATGCTCTTGAATTATAATTGCAGTGATCATTCTCGGTTTTTGTTCAACATCGTGTACCAGGTAAACCGTGTCTTTTATGTTATGGTCATTTTCAATTGTCATTTTAGCCTTTTCACTCATTAGATTATTGTATTAACTTCAAATACTTGAGGTTGTTTTATCAGCACTCCTTTTTCAATTAAATCATTGACCGTATTGTAAAAGGTTCCGTGATTTATTCTGATTTTATGAACCAAATCAAAACCGTTTTTTAGCTTTTTAATAGTTTCAAATGATTTTGTTTTCAAAACAAAATCCAGGATCAACTCCCTTTCCATTGTCTTTCTATCGACCATTGAAAAATATTTAGCTTTTATTTCTTGGCTGATTAGTTCACCAAGCATCATTGTTTTGCTTTGTGATGCAGTTGAATTCTCTACAGCGTCTAAAACAGCATATCCAATCAATACAGGGTCTATTGTTTCTTTTCCTTCAATGAAGATTCTATTATTTATAATTTCGATGGTTGGGTTGCTATCCATTAGTTTGCCTTTTTAAGTATTTGGAGAGGTTTATTCAATGCTAATGCTATAATCTTTATATCTCGTGCTTTGGCAGCATCCCTTTCATCTGAATAAAAACCACAATGATGACTTACTTTTTTATCGGTCACCGTTGCACCCCATTTATTCGCTTCTTGATTCCATCTTACTCCAGTGTATTTTGATACCCGGCGATGAGATACTTCTTTTTGTTTGGTTCTTCTATGCATATTTTTGGTTTAAAAAATAATCCGTCTTTCCGGATCGTCAGTCTTTCGGTAATTTGTGGCGTTAAAATTCTGTTATGGCATTACAACAGGCTGTCCAGACCACTTTGATTCAATCATTACCGAGGCCAACATCGCCGACAAGCGAGGATTTATGAAAGAACAGCATACTTTTCGTTGCAAGGGCGGGATTCGAACCCGCGACCTGATGGTTATGAGCCACCCGAGCTACCAACTGCTCTACCTTACGATTTTGACAAGTTTTAAAATGACGTCATATTGAAACTCCCTTGCCTATGTTTTCGATTATCGGGTTGTTGTGGAGAAGAAAGGATTCGAACCTTTGACCTCTGGGTTGGCGGTGCTCTAACCACTAAGCTACAAAGCCTTTCAACTTTGACTGGATTTGAACCAGTGACCTTCACCGCAGACCAGCGCTCTAGCCGCTGAGCTACTTCCCCTATTTAATATGTTTTTAAGAAAACCTCATTAGGCTTGTAATGAGGTTTTTTATATTGAATTGATTCAGGTTTTAAAGACCTGGTATTGGTAATCGATTTTCTTTTTCGGTTGTTTGGTTTTGATATTCCGGAAGCTTTGAATGTAAAGTCATATCGGCGCTCATGCCTTTGATAATTACAAACTCTGCTGGAACATACAATTCAACCAGCTGTAACGCCTTAGGGTGCGTTACTTGAAATCGAGAACAACTGAGGCTGCTCCTTTACCGGTGTAGATTTTTCGGCATAACCGATTGAAGTTGTGAATGCGAAAGCAATCAATACGAGTGATAATTGTAGTCTTTTCATTTTGAAATGGTTTTAAATTCATTTCAAATTTAGCATATTTTGCTAATTATTATCAATTTATGATAATTTATTTTGGAAAATTTATTTTTGAGTGCCTGTAGCTTTGGCAATTAGAGCATCGAGTCGTGCTTGCTTCTCAGGTCCGAAGCCATCTTCTAAAATAATCGGATTGTCTCTATCGCCTTGAACGATGACTTTCTTGGCTGGGTAAAGCGCTTCGAGTTTGGAGATTTCTTTTTTGATTTGGTTTACAACGGCCATACCACGAGGAGTGCCTTTATATTCATCCTTCATGTTTCGGATATCTTGCTTTAGTTCAGCAATTCTCATAGTGCGTTTTTGGTCTATGTCCGTTACCTGTTCTTCGTGCCATGCCTGATAAGCTTTGGCTAGTAAGTTCTTGGCTTGTCTCAGTCCAATAGGCTTTCCATCTGATTTTAAAAATTGCTGTTGGCATTGCTTTAATATCAAATAATCTTGCACGCCGTTTATTATCCAGCCTTGGATAGTAAACACGCGATTTGCTGTCTCTATATTACTCGCTTTTGCACCGGGCATGACTTAGAATTAGGTATTTGGATACATCGCCTTGATAACTTCAATGTGGCGACTTAACTCATAGATTCTATCTCGTAGTTTGATAGCTTCACGTTCACGCATGACGCGGATTTCTTCGCTACTTTCGGTAATAGCACCAGGTTCGTATGCCTTTAATGCAGCTTCACATATCTTCTTCTCTCCTTCAAGATAGGTAACAATTTTGTCCCTCATTTCTATAAGTATTTGATAGTTAATATCTGCCATTGTCGATAGTAGTTTTGGTTTTAATGGCATAAAAGTACACCAAAACTTTATTCTGAAGAAGCCAAAGCTTCCAAGTCTTCTCCTAAATTTAACTCCGGGTAATTCCCTTTGATTTTCTTCGGGTCTCCTTTGTAGAACACCAACACATTCTGGTGCATCTTACCTACCTTTCGGCCACCATTGAATTGGCGCCTTACTCTGATGGCCAAGCTTCCAACTACGTTAACCAATATGATTTCGTTGTATAGTTCCATTCCGGCTTCCTTGAACGCTTGAATGGTATCAGAAACAAAGTTGTAATAGAAGCCCTTTTTATCACGAACATCTCCAACAACGAATGCAGCAAATCTATCTTCCTTCAGATGGGCAACAGACTTCTTGATAATACTGAAATACACTTCTTTGAAGTCTTTATAGTCCATGTTGGATAAGTCTTTCGGGTCGTCACTGTACTTCTCAAGGTCGGCATACGGTGGGCAACTCATAAGGAAGTCGGCAGCCATTGACAAGCGGTCCAACACTTCGTTACTATCACCGGTAATCCAATTGACATTCTCCAGGCTTAGGATTGATGCTTGTTTTCTATTAGCTTCAACTTGGTCCTCTCTCAAATCGATTCCTTCATAAGGATAACCAAGTACTCCAGCAACTACACCACGAACAGAACCACCGGCAAAAGGGTCAAGTACAGAACCTCCATTAGTACAGAACCACTTGTACAGAAGTTCACAAAGTACCGGGTCAAAGATGCTGGCGCCTTCGTAAACGTGCATCCCTTTTTGTTTGGCGTAATCAATGATTTCATCCCACGTTGGCTCACGCTTCAATGACTCGCGCATCTTGTTTCGTAGTTCGTAAATAGCGGTTGATTGTCCGCTTTTAGCAATGAGTTCGACATCTTCTCTGGTTTCCTGAGAATTGAATCCCAACGCCAACCATTTACGTTTTCTGTCCTGCCATACGCCGGAACGTGTGTCGAGAACTGAGAACGGTGGAAAGATAAAACTATCCTTTAGCGATGCCGGAACAATCTTCTCTGATGGTTCACCTGTTTGAAATTCATTCAACATTCCTTCGAAGGCGATGCTATCAAATTCCGGAATGTTCAATAGGTTTTGCATGTCCGGGAAATCCAAATCAAACGTTTGCACAAACTCAAGCAATCCCTGCTGGGTTATCTTAGCGTAAGCCGATGAATAAACCAAAACCAATTCGGCAGCTTCTTTCATATTCTCGCAGTCAATGAACGTGGCCGGAAGTAACTCAGGTATCTGATATCCCATTTGAGCAACGGCCGACAAATCCATAAACCTGTGCTTACCATCCAAGCAATATAAAATGCCTTCATGTTCCCATACTTTGAATGGATCAGCGAATTGATATTTGAGTAAGGATTCTATCAGCTTCTTATCACCATTGGCAATCCATTCTTTGAAGTTATCCTGTTGGATGAACTGAAGATTACGCCAGTTTATAGGTTCGGTTTTGATGATTCGGGAGGCAATTACTTTGTCGGTCATGTTTGTGAATGAAATTCTTTTGGAAATATTATGAAACAAATGTAGCAAAATATGATAATCTTTTGCAATATATCTTAAACTAAAAAACCGCCTTGTTACGGCGGTCATTTGTTAGTTTGTTGATAATCAGTTAGTGTTTACACATTGTGCACTTTCCATCTTTGAATAGCTGCATGGAGAAACAGCGCTTACAGTACTTGAACATCGTGTTAGTTTTCTAATTCAAAGCGCCCATCTATGTCAAAAGCGAGTGAATTGGTGATTATTTCTTCTAATTCATCGATTAAATCGGGTTTTTCATTGAATTCGTATGCGCCGGTTCTGATGTTCCATTCTGCATTGAAAGGAGAATTGTCTAATCTGAATTGAAAGATGTTTGCGTCGATTGTCGTTCTTGGTGTGAATAGTAAAGTTGCCATTTTATTGCTTTTTAAATTGTTATCTTTGAGCAATATTGGGTTGACTATTCGAAAGTATCAAGGGCTTACCGGTTTTTCTTTCTCTTCATTTGAGGTGCTCCAATTTTCTTTCTTGGTGGTGTTGCTGCCTTTCTTTCTTCATCCGTCATGATAAGCTGTTTATCAAAATCAAATAGTTTTCTGGCCACTGTGTTTTTATCAAAGTTTTTAATCAGTCTTTGCCAAAACTTCCAATGCTTAGCGCAAAGGATGAATCTTTCATTGATGGAAAAGAAACCATATCGTTTATCCCAATATTCCGGACCTATACCATAATCTCTGACTCTGGTTCCTCTGCAACATCCTTTGGCTTCACAAATCCACCAAACGATTTGAAAGGGCACGTTGTCGAGTTCTTCCTGTGGCATGGATTTCAATTCTCCTATTGCTTCTTGCTCTTCATTCATGATTTTTATTTTTAACTTCTACACCATCCAGACTTACATCCTTCTGCTCCAACTCCAAAATTTAAATGTTGCTGCAATCCTATTTTACTAGCATCAAGCATACTCATTTCTTTTTTAAATGTAGCGTCTCGCACATATTCTGCTACAGCTGCCCAATACATTATCGGCTGTGTTCTTTCATTGTCAAAATTCTTTCTAAGCTGCTGAACATCCTTCCAGAAACACATTTGGCAATTTGAATCATCAGCAAAAATCACATCGCCTTCCTTTTGCCAATAATCATAAACTGTTCGATGCCATATTTTGTTTTCAATCAAAGGAAATTCTACATTTCTCCATTCAACTGTTTTCCAATTCTTCCGGTTCTGTCCGTACAAATTGCATGAAAATGGAAAATCAAAAGTGTTGTCTATGCTTTCGGCTCTATCAAATTCATCATATCGAATGCCCAGGCGCATAGTAACTTCATTTCCATATTTCGGATAACAATATTCAAAAATCGGTATCATCTTCAGTATCGTTGTACAAAATCTCCATTGCTGATTTGGTAGAACGGTTTGGTCTTTAATCATGGATTCAAATGACTTTCCTCTTACCCAAACTATCTCCCGGCCAATCTTCTGTTCCAAATTCATCATAGTTTGTATGATGATTGGGTCTTCTGCTGTTGCTCGAAACTCTCCGTAAAAAGGAATGTACCGCTCCAGCTTTTCGTTGGCATATTTAAGAAGCCCTTTATTTCGTTTTAGCCACCTTCCGGCATTGTGATCATCCACACACACCATTGCAAACATTTCTACATCGGCAGGATGATGGACCGCTAAATACGAAGATGTATGTCCACCCGATAAAGAGTTTATACTTGTCATTTTAAAAAAGTGTTAATTGCGGTTTTGAATCATTGTAAACATTCTCCCATAGTTCCGGCCACATGGCCATGTAATCTTTCATGTACTTCAAACCTTGACCTTCTAAAAATAAAACGTCCGGGAACTTCTGTTTGAAGTGAATTAGCGGTATCCAAACATCATCAGGAGTAACGCCGTATATTATGTTATCTTTTCTGCTATAGAAGTATAGATTATCAACATGCGGTATCATGATGCTTCAAGTTTTTGCCTGAGCATTTTAATTTCTCTTTCAAGCTGATCATTTTTATCGCGTTGGTTTAGCCAATACCAGTAGAATTTATTGCATAGTTCCGGATGAAGGTCTAGTTTATCACGGTGCAAGAACGGCGCTTCTTTGATTGTCTTGGTTCCGGTTTCTGTTACATAAATCAAACCTGAGTATTCCGGAACATCGAACTTTGTAATCATTCCCTCTGGTACCACATAGTAAAATTTATTTGGTCGTTTGGCTTGCTTCGGTTCATCATTATTCTCATAAATCAATTGACCTTCATCATCGAATTGCCATTTATTATCAATCATCAAAAGCGTTTTCTCTTTCCGAATAAAGCCTCCGGTTTGTAAAATGGAAATCTTTTCTGTTTTGGCAGCATCCCTTCTAAAATCTGATTTTGATATCTTGATTTCAAATTCGTAGCAATAGCCGTTATCCTTTTGGACAAAGAAATCGCTTTCCCATCTGAAGAGAAACACATTCGGAATCCGGAACTTTGAATTTCCGGCATACTTTGCGTGCAGCACATCGATAATGGTTTTTTCGCTATGAGACATGATTACAATTTTGGCAAAGTGTATAATCTACTTGAGTAAATTGATTGAATTTAATTTTATGGTCTTCACAAACGATTTGCTCACAACTTCTACAAATGAAATCAGGGTCAGTTTCTTTGTGGCAAATATGACAACCATTCCAGTCCCAAAACGACAGCTTCCCTTTCACATTCAATACCGGCTTGTCGTACAAAACTGCGTTGGCTAATACCCAATTATAAATTGGTTTTCCAATTGGCAATTCTCCGGTTTGTTCATCGGCTTCGTACATAAATGTTTTCTCTGCCCAAATGCTCGGATGATTTATAACGCAATCGATAATGTCAACTTCTCCGATGATTGCTGATTTTGGATAGTGAAATTCGCAAAATCCACTTTGAAGTGTTTTTATTTGATTTTCATCTAACAATTCGATTGGAGTTCCTGCTGATGCTCCCGAAGCATGAATATAAATTCTACCTCTGAAATGAGTTTTCCATGTTCGATTTTCAATGTCTTTTATACCGTGAGCAATTAAAGATGCCCATGGTTGTTTGATTGATAGTCCTTTCATAATTATTAGGGTTAGTCGGTTAATTGCAGTCAATAATTTCAGCGAAAAAATGATTTTGGATATCATACAGAAATTTAGCTTCCTCTTCCCCTTCTTTTCTGACAACCATTACATATTCATTGTCTGAACAAACTCTTGCGTTTTCTAAATCGTAATCATTCATGTTGAAATTAGAGCCTATGCAGCTTTTACAATTTTTAGCGTTTTTGAAGTGATTTTGTACTTTTTTAATAAGTCTATTTTTTACATTTGAATCCATAATTATTCCTGAATTGTGTAATAATTTCAATTATTACGTTTTTCCGTAATGTTTTTATCTTCTGTTGACAGCTGCGCGATATTTTCTTTTGTCCCGATGCAATTTGTAAAACAGATTTGGTTTTTTATAATTGGGATGAATTGGGATGAAATTATATTCATAATTGCGAACCATAGTTTCCTCGAACAAACTCTTAAGCGATTCCATGCTTTCTTTTGAAACAGTGATTTCTGCACTGAATCTTGACATCACTTCGTTGATGTTTTGTATCGAATCGTTTGTTGCTCTCGCCAAATCTTCCAATATGGCACCAGTAATGACTATGATTTTACCTTCTCGGATAAGTCTTCTTAAATCGGAAGTGCCTTTTATTCCACTTCCATCACCGATCATAATTATTTGAGGATTCTCTTCCGGTTCTATCATGGCTTTTGATTTCTTAACTCTCGGATTCGCTGATTAATCTTTTCATCATTAAACGCGTGCTCGAGATTGTATTCTTGCATAATTTCTAATCTTTCCAATTCGATATCATTCTCCTGGTCTTTGACTATCTGAATAATTTCATTGAAGCCGGCATTTTCAAAATCTTGGTCGGTAAGGCGGTTTTTTTCTTTCCATTCGTGAATTCTCTTTATTGTGTTCGTCGTTGGGTTTGTCATTAGTGTGTAGGTTTTTAATTTTTTAATTGGTTAATTAATTCGTGCTTCTCGATTCCTCCTGATTTTCTAAAAACCATTTTCCCAAACTTATAGATCATAAATGCCGGAAGTGATTTTATTCGTAGTGCATCGGCCAATACATCATTCTTCTCTACGTCTATCTTTACAGTTGATAAATCCGGTCCGAATTCAGTACCGATTTCCTTTAGCACTATTTCAGCAGATGGGCATTGGTTATGCCCATCTGAATAAAATAGTATCAGAACTTTATCTTTGTTGATTAAATCTCCGAATTTTGCCATGGGTTTAAGAGTTTAACATCACCGGCATAACTAGCATTAACAATTCTTCCCCTTCTTCAAAGTTGTTTTCAGGTCTAACGATACCGGCTCTATTTGGTGCCGATGTTTCAAGAACCACTCTAGAATCATCAACATTATTCAAAGCTTCAGCTAAGAATCGGGCATTAAATCCGATTTCTATTTCTCCGGTTTTTGGATCACATTCAATGGTTTCTTTTCCATTGGTGCTGTAGTCGATATCCTCGGCCACTAAGTTTAAAACGGTTGCTTTTTGCTTGATGGCTACTTGGTGGGTAATTTTGTTTGAGAACAATGAAACCCTTTTCAAGCTGCTCATAAATTCAGCGGTATCAACTGAAAATTCATTTGGGTTGTCTTTAGGAATAACAGCTTCGTAATTTGGATATTTGGCATCCACCAACCTTGTTTTCAAATCATAATCTCCAAAAGTGAATGATGCATTGTGTGAGTTGTATTGAATTTCAACCACCAATTCTCCTGTTTTCTCCAAAACTGCTTTTAAAATGTTCAAAGGCTTTTTCGGTACCACAAAATCAACATCGGCACTCGCGTAGTGGTCCGTTCTGCTGAACTTAACCAATCGGTGTGCATCGGTGGCCACGAATATCATTCCGGTTGTTCTCATTTGGAACAATACGCCATTCATTACAGGTCTTAAATCATCGTTACCCGTGGCGAAAACTGTTTTTTTGATGGCTCGTTCCAAAACATCTGTTGGCAATGAGATCGTCGTTGGCTCTTCGATTTCTTTTGGCTTCGGATATTCTGCTCCGTCCTGATAAGCGATTGAATAGTTTCCGGAAGAAGAAATGATTACAATTTGGCTGTTTTGCATTACCTTGAATTCGATTGGCTGTGATGGCAACGCTTTCAAAATATCAATCAGCAATTTTGAAGGAATCGCGATGCTCCCGATATATTCGCCTTCAATGCTCATTTTGGCGGTCATTGTGCTTTCTAGGTCGGACGCTGTAATTTTCAATTCTTTATTTCCTACTTCAAAAAGGAAGTACTCTAAAATCGGCAATGCATTGTTTGCAGTTACAACTCCGGATAAATACTGGAGTCTTTCTAATAATTCTTTACTGTTTAATTTGATGTTCATGGTTTTTGTGTTTAATTGTTATGCAGCTTCTTCTGACTGCGTTAATATTTTTAAATCTTCTTGTCTTGACTTTTTGAAATCTTCCACCAGCTTTGAAATCTTTTTGATATTCTTTTTTATGATATCGAGGATTTCGTCATGATGTTGGGTTATTTTATTGTCAACGCCTCTGGCTTGAATAATTTGTAAACTTGAAAGAGATAATTCTATTGTTTCAAGTCGTTTTCCATCTAATCTGGCCGACATCAAAAGTATTCCTGCCTTCTTATGGTATCCGTTGGCATGTACACAATGCTTCAAAACCTTTCCTTCTTTTTTTACCTCTTCTTCTTCGATTAGCGTTACAATTTTTATTTTGCCTTTTTGGATGGAAAAATCCTTGAATACTTCTAATTTCATATCTATAAGAATCTTGTCTTTGGCTGCCTGTTCCCGTTCCTTTTCTTGTCGAATCAACTCTCTTTGGGCATTTGCTTTATCAATCTTTTTTTGCTTTCTAACAACATATTCATTGTGAGCACGCTTCAGATTTTTAGGTAGAATAAACTTTGGATTTCTGATGTCTTTTCCAAATTCATTGAGTAGTTGTAAGTAGTCATACCACATTCCGACATCTGAAATCTTATATTTATTTCTGAGCATGATTCTGATTTGAGGCCAGTATGTGTTGTATTTCGAATCTACATGTACTGCATGGAACAGTAAATCATATTGGCGTGCTTTCAATAAGGTTTCTACTTTAGGCTGCATTTCCAGTTTATAAATCAATTGCCTCCAATCACAATTTTGATTATTATGCTTTTTCAAACCATATTTGTCAAATCGTGGTAAAAATTCTGCTCCAGGACAATTAAAATTTGATCCGAAACGGTCATATTTAGTCATGCCACCATAAGGATTTTTATTTCTTCTTACCTCATAATCACTGGAAGTAAAACCATCACCGGTCCATGTTATATTTCTTCCGATTACTACTGATTTGTTTTTATCATAATCCTTCCATTCCTCGAATATGCTTCTAAACCAATACTCCGGCTTTTTATTTTTGTGCATTCTTTTCCAGCAGGTAAAATATCTCACTACTTGAAATCTTTCTACTACTTGCACAACAGAATAGCTAATGATTTTAAGAAAATCTCCATTGTTTATGGTAATCTTCTTTAGCCTTTGGTTACATGATGGACACGTTACCTGATGTAGTCTATTAGTTGAATTATTTTTCCAAAACACTTCTCCTGGCTTCCATGTATGATTACATTCCAGACACACTAAATTTTTATAGTGAGTGGTGTAGTACAGGTCATGTTTTGAAATTACAAAAGGCTCATGTTCCTTCGGATTTGGAAGAGTTTTGTGTAACTTCCAAACTTCAATCTGTAGTTTCGTTGATGGTCTCATGATTAATTAAAATAAAGATCCTTGTACTTTTTCTTCCTCTTTTTTAGCTTCAGGAGCATCTCCTTCAACACCAGCTGGTGTTGCAATTGCTTTAGCCTTCGCTTTTTTCTTTTGAAGCATTTTAGTTTTGGCTTCTTCTACAGCTAATTCGATGGCTTTTTCTCTCGCTTGCGCCTTATCTTCATCGCTTAGTTCAACCTTGTAGTCAAGTTTAACTTTGTCCTTTTCTTCTTCGATAAATCGTTCAATTGCCTTGGCCTTAGCTTGCTCTTTTTCTTCTTCAGTAAGTTCGACTGATTGATTTATAATGACTTTCCCATTTACAGGTTTAATATCATTGATATCATCTTCATCGTAGTAATGCACTGCCCATCCAAAAACCTCGTCATCGGAATATCCGGCAGAACCACCATCTTTGGCACACTTCATAACGTAGTTACAACACTCGTCTAGGTTCTTATTTTCTTTTTTGTAGGTTACAGCGAACAATTCGTCCTCTGCAGCAAGTTTGTCAAGATGTGTCTTGATAGCCTTTTTAAATGCGCTGGATGCTTTCATAATTCTGATTTTTATTGTTGTTATAATTAAAATTGTAAATCTTCTATTTCGTTGAAAAATTCATTGATATCCTCGATGTATGACAAGTCCATTCGGTGGAATGTTTTATAATTGCCCATGTGATATCCGTCTTGTATTCTGATTATTCGGCACCATACTTTTGTTCCGGCTCTTTCAAAGACACAACTCGGCAACATAATTTCTCCTGTCAGCTGATATCTTTTATTTTTTGGATCATCGAAGAACTGGTCCAATCTCTTTTCCATCGATGGTCCGTTAGGAATAATGGCCAATAACTCACCACCTGACCAATGGAGCATTTTACATGCTTTCTCCACGTGCTCCATAGCGGTTTTACCGGAAGCACCAAACGGTGGATTCATTGCTATTTTGTGAAACTTGTTTCCGATGTAATAGTTCTCAAACGATGTATTGTGAACGTTTCCTGATGCGTTAACCGCGAGTTGTGACGCTAAATCGTGGCTTGGTTCAACAAAATGATTTGTTGTGGTACCAAAAAAGAATCTGCCTATTGCTCCGTGCCCAGCTGATGGCTCCAACCAATCTTCATTTGGCTGCGGGTTTAACCATTCAACCATTTTCATTCCGAGAGGTTCCGGAGTGGCGAAGTAATCAACTCCCTCACGTGCTTTGTTGGAAGATGTTTTCTTACCTCTTGCGAAGTAATAAGTTTTAGCCTTGTCAAATTCTGATATTGTGAATAAGAACTTATCTGCTTCCTTGCCACCAACACCCTGATTAATATTTGGTTCTTCGCTATGTGGATTATTGTATCCTTCTTTGAAAGCCGTTTCTAAATCTCTGGCAAGGTTACCCATGGCTAAATTCTCAGCTGTCTTGGAACGCTGCGCAATCTTTGTAGCAAAAGCATATCTTTCAGTCGTTGTCTGCAGAGTGGCATATTCATAAATACCATTACTCATTAGTCCTTCGCGATAAATACGGCCTTCGGTTTGTATTGCTTGCGTTGGCGCTGTCGGTAATCCAAGATTGATTAAAACTCTTTGATGAACGCCGGTTCTGTCATGAAGAGAAATCCCCTCTTGACCGGCTTTTATTTGAACTACAATCAAGTTGGTGTCTGAGTGATCACGATTGAAATCATTTATATTTTGGCTGCGCAGTCTTTTGTTAACCGTACCATTGAATTCTTTGGCGTGTGGAAAAAACAATCTCAAAGTTTCTCGAACGTTGATCAGGTAATTGAGCTCAAGATTCCAGAAGAATGAATACTCCTTTTGAAAATTGTTGATTTCAATCTCTAAATCTTCATTGCTGTATTCGTCTTTATCCAAAAACTCATCGATTTCAAACTGAAATGGATGTGATGGCAGTGAGTTATTGTAATTGTGAAACACAACAACCTTTCTTCCTAAATCCAAATGCTGTTTGATTCTTCTGCAAATTTCCCTGGCTTTGATGCACTCCAACAATTGAGTGATGTATAAGTGATTGTGTTTTTTGTGGATCCTGTCGCTTAGTATTGGATACTTTTTGCAAAAACCCTCATCATAGAACAACTCAAAACCTTCTTCAATCTTTTGGCCGATAACTGAGTCAAGCGCTATAAATTCTCTGGAATAATCAAATTCAAGGTTGATTTGTCGTGTTGACATCACACCTTTTTCTTTCCAATTTTCAAAGAAGTTGCGCTCCATCAGGTTCAAGTCAACTCCGCTTTCCGGAATTGTACACTTGTTATATCTCATTCGATATCCAAAATTCTCTACCATGAATTTGCTCCAGCCGGTCGGCGCGTTGTACTCTCCATTGTACTCCGGTTCTTCTATCGTTTCATAAATATCGAAAAGGCAGCCATCCGCATATTTGATTGATTTGTGGTAAGCAAACGGCGTGGCCGAAAGAAATACAACTTTGGTTTTACTTACGATTTCAGTAACAATTTGGCGGTATAGATTTTCATCAAACACTTCGCGATCACGGTCATCTATTGAATATAAAAACTCATACTTTTTAACTTTTGGCTTTACCACCGATGGCACTTTTACCACTTCTTGGTGCTGCAGGTAATACGAAGTATAGTTTCCTTGCTCGTTTTGGTTTAGATAATGGCTTTCATCATAAATCACTAAATCAAAATCCCTGTTTAATATGGCTTCGTTTTGGTAGAAATTAGCGTAGGTAGTAACAGAAATCTCATAGCCTTTATCTTCGATACCGTTCAATTGATAAATCTGTAAATTGAAATGGCGTGCTTCTTCAACCCAATCACTACATTTCTTTTGTGTTGGTACCACAATCAGTATTTCCCTTTTATTCTGAGTATAAAAACGCTTGGCAATTCCCAATCCAACAAACGTTTTCCCGGTACCGGTTCCATTCGTAAAAAGATATCCCTTGCCTTCTTCGAATCGTCGCTCGGCAAAGCTTATATCTTCAACTTGGGTATCAAAAAGGAATGGCATCATAGTTTTTATATCGGAATCGTGTTGGACCAACATTGGTTCTGCTTCAATAGTGTCAATGGCGTCGAAAAGGAGAACTAATTGATTTTGGTGTTTGATTTTCATTATTAAAATTTTCTTCAATATTGGGTTGACTTATTTTGTTAATCAAGTAATCTTTGGTTTAAGTCAGGTAGTAATCGATTCTATTTTGAACTTTACATATTCCTTCCCTTTTTCGACTTTTTCCTTTGACACGATGCCTTTTTTAATGTGCTTGTCGTTGAATCCATATTTCTTAGAAAGGATATCCTGAAACGGCTTAACCGGATTATCCCAATCGGATGCCTCAGAACTGAATCCAAATTCTAGTGTGATCAGAAATGGAGGCTCAGGCATTTTAAGCTTTGGCAACATGAATAAAAGTGCGTTTTCATAAATGGCATATTCCGGAGTTTTAAATCTTTTGCCCTTCCAAGCATCATTCACCGATAGTGGCTTAATTTCTATTTTTATCATGTGTTTAAACGGTTTTGAAGTTTGATTTTGATTGTTTGGTTTCTAAAAAGATTGGAACTTCTTTCAATAGCTGATCAACACCCATTTCGTTGATGTGATTAATTCTATTCAAAACGATGTGAGTTTCACGCATCAATTTCGGTAGCGAATAATCCGGGCAAAGCGGCATGAAGTCTTTCAATTGTTTCAGCTGGACTTTAAGTTCCTCACGCTGTTCTATGTGATTCATTTTATTGCTTTTCTCTTTCTCTTCAGATAGTCCAGATATGGTTTCATTTCGGGTTTATCTTGCCATTCAGTAATCGTTTTTTCAAGAGTCTGACGGTCCATATTTTCAACCAGAGTATCTATTTGGCTTCTAACCAATGCTTCTTTCTCTTTTTTGGCTTTTTCTTCTCGCCTTTTTTTATAAAAAACAGCTACCGGATGATCTGATGACTGTTGTTGCTTTGAAAAGTCTTCGCTAACTTTTTTGTTTTGCCGTTCTACCTCAGCATATTTATTTTCCAGATATTGTTCAAACCACTTATCCTTTCCCAGAACATTTTGGCCGTCAACTTTATAATCTTTACCGTCTCCTATGATTCCTTGCCTAACTTGCTTTAACATCAACAAAACGTCCTCAATCGTTTCATAAGGGTACTTTTCCATTATGTCCACAGCTATCATCGAAGCTTGTGTGGTATTTATATTTTTTCCGACATTAAAACTTTGCGAAAATCTCATTAGAAAGTAAGTAATGACTTTGGCCACATTGATTTCACCGACTACTTTTTGAAGCTTTAATAGTTTTGTTCCGTCAATAGCTTTTACAACAGTCAAATTCTTTTCTTGCATTAACAATTCAACCTCATTTTGAGACGCCAAACATTGCATCAACTGCATCGTTTGCGGATTGTTTAAGGTTTGAATCTGATTTGGCGTTACTTGAAGTCCTATTTCCATAATTGCCTTCTATTATTTTATTAAAATTTGTAGGTTTGAAAATCCAATCAAATGATGCTTTCCAACCGCTTTGATTTGCTCCATTTAAAAAATCTGAATCGGCTACCATCTGGAGCGCTTTTCCGACCGTCTCTAAACCGTGTTCTTTTATTCTTGAATTGATAGCTGCTTTTCTCTGATCATTTAATTTTAGAACTTGAGGAAGCTGATTGCAGACCTGATTAAAAACTGTGATTATTTCTTCGAAATTTGTTTTCGCACTTTCTATTTTTCCAACTGCAGTTTCAACTACTATTTCTTCTTCTACTTCATCTTCATACTTCATACTTCTATCTTCTAAAAAAGCATCGCTTTCGCTTGTGCGTTTATCATGCGTTCGCATACTTTCTTTTTTTCTTTTGTTTTTAGGGGTTTCAGGAGGTTTTTTCCATCTTCTGTCCGCTGATTGTTTTGCTTTTTCGCTTTTTTCAAGCTGTTTTTGTCGTTCGATTTCAAGTCTTTTGTTTGTCAAAAATTCACCATCGAAATCAAATTTGTCTTTCAAATCTTCACTCAAACTTTCCCAAGATTTTCCAATGAGGAATTCAAGTCTTTTAACTGGAATTTTATCATCTGTCCATTGCTTACAAAGCATTTTGATATACATTCCAATTTCTTCATTGGTTAGATATGTGCATCCGGTAAGAAAGTCTTGGGCATAAAATTGAAATGCGGGTGCTTTCATAGTCTCTATTTTTGAAATGGAACATTTGTTAATTGTCGGCCATTGTTCCAGATGGCGAACCTACCTTCGTTATCTTCCTGAATTTTCATAGTCTCAATTTTCCCAAAAAGGTTAATGTTTCCACCCATGTCAACAATCCAAGCATTCGGTTTTGTTGGCCATATTCTCATTGCTCTGCCTACTATTTGATAATAAAGAGAAAGTGACATTGTGGACCGTGCCATCAGCACTGATTCTAATTGTGGATAATCAAATCCTGTTGTCAAAACGCCAACGTTAATCAGGCATTTAATCACCCCTTTTTTGAATCTTGATAAGATCCTTTCCCTTTCTTCCTTTTTGGTTTCTCCGGTAAGCACAACCGAACCAGGTATCATTTTAGCAACCTGATTGGCTTCATCAATCAGAGCACAGAATATCAGTAGATTTGGCTTCTTAGAAAGAATATGAAAAGCAGTTTTGGCAATTCTTGAAGGCATATCGATTGACTTGTAATACCTTTTCAATGACTGCGGAGTAAAGTCGGTACCGTTGCTATTTAGTTCTAATTTTGAACGATCAATAACATCGAATGAATAATATTCAAGCTTGGCCAAAAACCCTGAATTGAAAAGTGTATCGTTCTGAACATAGTAAAGTACCTTGTCAAATATTTTCGGAGTGCTGCGCGTTAAGAATGTCAATTGATATCCTTCTGAAGACATTGAAAGTCTATAAGGCGTTGCTGTCAATCCCAATACTTTTACATCCGGGAAATACTTTATAAATTCCTTATACATTCCGTCTTCTGAATTCACTAAATGGCATTCATCAATCAGTATATACTTTACACCTTTGAACAAATGCTTTTTATTGACTATGCTGCCGATTGTACAGAACGTTACTTTGTCAATCCTTTTTTCTCCGGCAGAAGCGCTGTAAATTGATGCCTTACCGTATTTGCTATACTTTTCATAATTCTGTTCAAGAATCTCTTTCGAGGGCTGGAGTACAACCGTCATTCCGTCTACTCCAGCCACAATACCTGCAGTTACAATAGATTTTCCAGAGCCGGTCGGTAAAATAATTATACCGTTATCTGTAGCCGTGCTATTAAAAAAATTAACACCGACTTCGATTGATTCGCTTTGGTAAAATCTGTATTGAAATGCCATGCTTAATCCTCTACTTTAGCAGTTTCAAAAGCACTATCTTCTTGAGCAAAAGTTATTACTGTTTGCTCCATTTGAGGTGCTGATTTACCGTTCATATATGCTTCAACTTCATCCAGAGCATTTTCTAAAACTTCATTCAGCTGAGTCAAATACAAATAGCTTCCGCTTAGTTTCACTTTTGGCGAATCAAATTTTACAACACCAGATGTCACATACTTCGTGGCTGAAATGATTAATGATCGGTTTTCTTCTACACCTGAGATTTTGAATGAAAACACGTTGTATTTTTGAGTATTAACGTCTTCTTCTAGTGTCGATAATTCAGTTGAATTGTCGTTCCCTGTAAAAGCATCGTCAAGATGTGCGAAGAAAACATTGAACATTGAAAATGCTTTTTCTAAGTCTTCGTGAACGATATGGTTTCCTTTTCTGTTTAGAACATCACCGGCTGTTTTTCCGGTTAGCAACTCATAGGAGTAACTGCATAATGCATCACCTAAAGAGGCACTTTTTATTTCGACTTCCTTTTGATCTTCGTTTTTCATAATTCTGTTAGTTTGGATTAATGTTTATATAATATTCTTTGTATTTCCCTTCAATGAACACAGACTCTATTCCTTTTACACCATAGATATCTGTTAAGTCTTTAATTCTTCTGGGTAGATGCCCTATTCCATATTCTAATAATGCTTTAGTAGTTGTTAATCGTTCTCCTTTTATAAGCGCTGTGTAAGTCTTTTTGCATTGATTAGAGAAGTGTTCAATATTTCCATCAAAATGCTTCTGGCTTTCGCTATTGTTTTCTTTGTGAAGAAATGGTTCTGTGAAATCTATCGGAAGATTGAAGTCGATTTGTAACTGTGGAGTTTTCATAAATACTTTTCGTTATTTTTCAATTGAATCTCTATTTCTTGTAATGCGACTAAGTCCTTTGGCTCTGGAAGATATATCCCGGCGTGTTTGGCCGAGTAGTCTCTAAATTTGTCAATGACGTAGGTTGTTTCATCTTTACTTATGTTGGCGAAGCTTCGCCAGGCATCTCTAATTTCTCCTGTCTTCTCGTTTACTCTTTCAGTTCTGAAAACTTCTGGACAAATCAGTTTCTTAATCATTTCTTGCTTGACATACTGAAAATCTTCTCCATATTCCCAAGCAAACCAACCCACTATCAGATGAAAATATTTGTTTTGATTTGGCGACTTTGATGTTGCCATTCTCTTCAGTTCAAATGATTGGCCTTTGGCGATAAAGTGTTTTAGTTTCTCTATCGCCCGAAGGACATCAACCTCTTTCTTTGGGTTGTAAACCATTTATTGCTCAGCTAATACGCTTCTCAGATGATCCAATACTTTGTCATTGTCCTGTTCAAAGAACATTGCAGCATAACTTGGTAAGAACACGCTTCCGGCAATTTGCGTTGCGCTTTCGCCTCCAATTTCTTTCTCCAATTGCATTGCATCAGGATCAATAACACAAGCCCATCCAGCTAAACAGTGTGAAGTACCACAATGCCATTTACTCATGTTCAACGCGCCTGGTCTTGATAGAACTTCTTGAGCAATTTTCTTGATAAGGACTTTCTCATTTACCTTGTCTTTTACGCCGTAATTAGTGGCCAAAACTTCCCCTGCTTTGTTTTTAAGGTTAGCATCTGGGCACCAACGTAAGATGTAAGTCAGTTCAGAGTTGGTCGGGTTCTTAGTGGCCAAAACTTCCCAAGCTTTGTTTTTAAGGTCAGCATCTGGGCACCAACGTAAGATGTAAGTCAGTTCAGAGTTGGTCGGGTTCTTAGTGGCCAAAACTTCCCAAGCTTTGTTTTTAAGGTCAGCATCTGGGCAATACTCCATGATGTAAGTCAGTTCAGAGTTGGTCGGGTTCTTAGTGGCCAAAACTTCCCCTGCTTTGTTTTTAAGGTCAGCATCTGGGCAATACTCCATGATGTAAGTCAGTTCAGAGTTGGTCGGGTTCTTAGTGGCCAAAACTTCCCAAGCTTTGTTTTTAAGGTCAGCATCTGGGCACCAACGTAAGATGTAAGTCAGTTCAGAGTTGGTCGGGTTCTTAGTGGCCAAAACTTCCCAAGCTTTGTTTTTAAGGTCAGCATCTGGGCAATACTCCATGATGTAAGTCAGTTCAGAGTTGGTCGGGTTCTTAGTGGCCAAAACTTCCCAAGCTTTGTTTTTAAGGTTAGCATCTGGGCACCAACGTAAGATGTAAGTCAGTTCAGAGTTGGTCGGGTTCTTAGTGGCCAAAACTTCCCAAGCTTTGTTTTTAAGGTCAGCATCTGGGCACCAACGTAAGATGTAAGTCAGTTCAGAGTTGGTCGGGTTCTTAGTGGCCAAAACTTCCCAAGCTTTGTTTTTAAGGTCAGCATCTGGGCAATACTCCATGATGTAAGTCAGTTCAGAGTTGGTCGGGTTCTTAGTGGCCAAAACTTCCCCTGCTTTGTTTTTAAGGTCAGCATCATTTGTGTATACGATGATTTCTACTAATTCTGAATTCTTTTTTTCTTGTAAATTTTCCATTTGATAATTTGTTAAAAAGGTGTTTTGTTAAAATTTATATTCATTCCATTGGCAGCTGCTATTATGTTCTTTCCGGTCAATTCAAAAACTTCATCAACGAATTGCTTTTCGTGTGAATTTGTATCTGATAGGTGGATAAGAACGATGTTGTTTACAGCTGACAAGTCATTTGCTGACAACATATCCTTGCAGTTTTCAAGTGAAAAATGACTTTGGAGAATTCTATCTCTCAAGAATTCTTTTTCGCTGTCTGGACCGTATTTCCTATCGATGATTGCCTTTGAATAATTGGCCTCGATGATGATATTGTTTAGACCGTCAAAAGTGTATTTGCAGTAATAAGTATCAGTCAAGAAAAGCGTTCGGCCACAGTCTTTGTGTTCAATCAAAAAGCCCATGCATGGTACATCGTGTTTAACCTCGAAAGGCATCACTTTAAAGTTTCCGATGTGATGTGTTTTGGTTGCTCTGAGTTCCTTTGCTTTGTGGTTCACGAATGTGTTTGTGGCCACCAATGTTTCCATCGATGCAAAGGTTTCAATCCCCAAAGCCATTACGTCTTTAATCGATTTGGCGTGGTCTCCATGTGAATGAGAAACGATGCACCCGACGACTTTTGAGTAATCAAAATCCAAAGCTTGTTTGATTTCCTTGATGTTTACTCCGGCTTCGATTAGGAGTGCTTCATCCCCATTGCTTAGGATGTAAGCATTACCTATACTGCCGGTTGAAATTACCTTTAGTTTCATTTTAGAATCCGGCTTCGGTTGGTTGTTCTTCAAAGTTGATTTCGGCAGTAGCGACCGGCGCTTCATCTGTGGTACTTGATGATGATGTTTGTACTTCTTCGTAGTTTGTATCTTCGGCACTTTCGAAGTTTAAAGGCTCTTTGTTGGCTTCGGTTTTTACTTCGTGAGCCACATTCTCGGCGGTTACATCAATTACTTTTTCATCCTCTAAAGGATCATATAGAACCGAATCATCCGAGCTACTAATCAAAAGTTTACATGCTCTATTGATTACCGTTTTGCAAGCCATTTGGTCAGCAAAGTTTTTGTGTGCCGGAGAAGCTCCTCTGCTTCCACCTTGACCCCAAGCCATTTTGATTTGGTTGATGTTCATTACCTCAACATCGATTGTGCCATCGATTAACTCATAAACGGCGTAAGCTCCAACGATGTCATTGGTTCCGATGCTGTCTAAAGTCTGAGTGTGTTTGATTACTTTTCTTCTTCCGGTAACTGAATCCACTTCGAATTCAAAAACATCGCCTTTGAAAATTGCATTGGCTTTGATGTTTTTTAGTTTGCCGTAACGTTTAGCGATTGCGATATTTCCGGCATAGGAAATCGAGCACTCTACTTTTTCACCATAAGGAATGAAGTAACATTGCTTTTTGATTGGCGACACACCATAAACAACCATTTTCAATAACGCCTCGGCTACCGATGATTTGTCGCATTTGGCCAAGATGTTATTCTTTGGGTCTGACAATATGATGTAAGCCGATTTCAAGGCGTTTTCTGCGTTGTAATCCTTTGGAAGTGTCAACTCTCCCGATTTTTGGAAAGCGTCAATCTTAGCCAATACTTGTGCCGAAATATCGGCTTTTACTGTTGCTACTGCTGTAGCGTTTTCTTTTGTTGTACTCATTTTTCTAATTTTAAATTTCAATTGTTAACTGATTATCTTGACTTGGTAATTCATTGGCTTTACTGCATTTTATCTCAGGTATTTCAAAGCCGTATTTTTCCAATTCTTTGGCTGTATTTTGATTGTGTTGGCAATTGGCTGTACAATCAAAAGAGCCTATTTTAACTCCGATGTTTACCGGGCATTTCTGCGTAAGCATTCCATCGGAGTCTCTGATTACTTTGTAGGTCATACATGTCCGTAGGCTAAATTTCTTAGTTCAGATGCCATATCAGAAAACTGTTCTCTTCCGTACGCAGGAGATTCGTTATTTTGCTCTCTGATTAAGTTTTCAGCTTTCATACCTTCTATTTCGGCTTGCACTGCCAAAACAAGCGCAAGCCTTCTTACTTCTGAACCTTCCATTACGCAGACAATTCTTTAATTTGTTTTTCTGCTTTTCTCATTGAGTCAATATCGATATTCGATACACTCAACTGCTTGTGGAACTCAGACACTACCAATCTGATTAATTGGCTATCGGTATCGATTAGCGTGTGAACGCTTTCGGCATTGTCGATAAAAATCGGAGCGTTAACACCGTAGAACTCACAAAGCGTGTTGATGATATCTAATCCGGCATTGATTTTGGATGCGGTGTTCACATCTGAGAAAGGAACTCCGTTAACCATAGCCTCACAAGTTTCACGTAATCCACCGTTGATTTGTTCATCAAACATTTTGAAGTTCACGTATTTGAATTTGCTGTTGATGGCAGTTTCAAGTCGGTCGATTTTATCCTTGATAAATGCTTCGATTGTGAATTGGATTTTCTCTACATCAGCCACTTGTTGTGCAAGTTTTCGCTCTTCATCCTGCAACTCGATGATTCTTTTGTCAATGGCTTCAATTTGTACTTTGGTTAATAGTTTAGCTTTGATTTCATCAATCCAACGGTTAAGAGAATTTCTTTTCTCAACTAACTCAGTATTGTCAACTGTTGGGATTTCAACTAACAAACTTTTTAAAGTTTCTAATTGGTCTTTTCTGTCCTCATAAGTTGGATGCAGTTTTAAAAGGCTTTCGTAAACTTCTTGCTCTGATGGCAATGTTGAAGTAGAAGCAACGTTTAAACTTGCAATTTCGGCTTTGATTTTCTCAACTTCACTTTCGGCGATTTCAACTGCAGATGTGCCGTTAGTGATTCTTGTTTCCAATCCGACAAGCTCAGTTTCAAGATTTGCTTTCTCTGTTGATAAAGATTTCCCTTGAGCGGTGATGTTGGCTAACAAAGTGTTTTTGTTGGCTTTGAATGAAGCTTGCATTTCTGCTTTTTTGCTTTCCATCACCGAAGCATCAAAATCACGTTGGCAAGTTGGGCATTTGCAATCTCCATCAGCCAAAACAAGTTCTTTTACATTCTCATCATCCCATTCTTTACGCTTTGCTTCGATTCTTGATTTTAGCGAATCAATCTGCTGATAAATACCATCTCTTTTTTGCTCAAGTGTTGAAACTGTATTTTTATAAGTTGTAACTTCTTGCTCTTTTTCGGTAAGCGATTTGGTAAGTTTATCCAAAGCCGAAGTGTCAGGCGTAAGTCTTTCGTTGGCTTCTCTTCTGCATCCGCTTTCGATTGTTTGTATTTCAACCTCAACATTGTTGATGCTGATTTTTAAATCCTTTTGAGAATCCAATTTGCTTTGGAAAGCAGTATTTGCATCAGCCAATTCAGCATCTACTTTCGCAAGTTGTTTTCCGTAGCCTTCCAATTCAATTTCAAGAACTCTAAAGTCTTGCGCTTCCGGTCTGCTTCTTTCAACTTCATCGATACGCGTTGGAATAGCTTTCAAATCTTCTTTGGCTTTTTTAACGGATGCTTTGATTTGAGCATTATAATCATCCATCGTTTTACCTTGAGTAAGGTTGGCAATTAGCGATTCATAAGCAGAATTCCCTGATGCTAATTCAGCATCAGACAAACCACCGCCAACAATTGAAATCAAAACACTTCTTTGTTGTTTCCAATCGGTACTTGTGAAATAAGTTGGCGAAGTAATCATTTTGAAAACTTGCTCGTTAAGAACTTCATTCACTTTACGGTTGAAGTCAGTCAGAATCATTGGAACATCGTTCCAATATAAATCGGTAACATTACCGGCGAACTCTGATTCCAAAGAACCACGTTTCTTAACCCAATTCTCTTTTAGGATTCTTTTGATGGTAACAACTTCACCATCGATTAAAAGCGTTGCTGATACTTCATGCTCAACTTTTGGAATTACTTTTCCAAATACATCAAGAGTTTTAACTTCAAAATCCTTACGGTCGTGAGAATCTTTACCAAACAGCAACCAAGTGAAAGCATCGGCTATCGTGGTTTTTCCGGTTCCATTAGCGCCGTAAATGTCTGTTTGATTGTCAAAATCGACGTGTAGGGATTTGATGCCTTTGAAATTATTAAGAGTAATGCTCTTAATTGTGATAACTTTTTTCATAATTTTGTAGTGTTATAATTAAACTTGTTATTCAAGGTTTGCCCATCGCTTCAACGGTGGGTTTTTTTATTCGTGATAGAATATTCTATCATCGTTTATCTGTTCTTCAACTTTATATTCTAACAGTGACATTAGCCAGAAAACAACTCCAACAACTAATGCTCCGGCGATAACCGATACACCAAGAATGATCGATATAATTTGGCAAGCGTTTGGAAACAATATGCAAAGCATCACAACGATACCAACGAAAGAAATAATTGCTCCTAAAGAGATTAACAACAAGTAGTTGTCTGATTTTATAAGTTTGATTAGGTTTTTCATTTTAGCTATTGATTAAGATTTCTAATTGTTTGCTTTCGTAAGAGGTGTTTGTATCGCTCGAATACAACGCATTGGCGATTCTTTGGTAAGCAGCACTCTTTACTTCGTTTGTTGTAACCTCAGCCCGAGTCATGCACTCATGAATGAAATTTGCAAACTGCTCGTAGGTTTCAACCTTATTGTAATCAGACTTTATCCAAATGAATATTGCCGGAAACGTTGGAAAGGAAACTGCTGGTTTTGTGAATTTTGATTTCATAACTATGCGCTTTTGTCTTTGGTTAAACCTCCTATCAATCGTAACTTCACGTTATCCGGAAGTACATCATCGCCCTTTCGGGAGCGCCCTGGACTATTCCCCAACATATCCAAGGCGCTAATTGCACCACTTTCGAGTTGTGCAGCTTCTCTTAATAACTGTCTCGCGCAAGCTTTTAATGTCTTGGCGCTGGCCAGCTGATTTTTATAGAATGATATTTGTTCTTTCTTGCTCATTACTTTGCCATTTCGCCTTCAAAAATGTCTTCTTCTTTTAGTCCGGTACTTTTGTAATATTCAATCGCAGCCATTTTTGTTAAGTTGCTGTTTACCGAGTTTTTTTCTGCCAGTATTTGAACATTTCGTTCAGAAACTCCCAAAGCCAAAGCTGTATTTAATCTGAAATTTTGGTCGTTCAGCAGTTTTTCTATAACTAATTGCGCTATCTTCATATTATTTTAAGTAAATTTGTTCGTAACTTTTTACAAATATACAAACTGTTTGCAAACAAAAAAATAAAACGCAAACTATTTTAAAAACATTTTGCAAATAATTTTAAACTGCTTGAGTGTATTGAGATTATGTATAACAAAAAATTAATTGAAAAAGTAAATTCATTGGAATTTGATAACTCTGTTACTCAAATAGCTAATGATTTGAAATATTCCAAAGGAACTGTTAGTAGTTATTTGAATGGAAAAATTAAAGCAAGCAAAAACTTTATTGAAGAGTTTGCAAACTTTTACAGGATCGAGAAAGAAGAATTGATAGATGAAAAGCCACTTCCTGTACCATTGGATAGTGAAATAGTAAAATCAAAATCTGGTGATCAATCAAAAAAGCACTCAGGTATGCTAGTTCCATTTTACGACATCGATTTTTCTGCTGGTGCTGACATTGCTACAGTTGATAATGTACAAGTGACTCCAGACTATTATATGGACGTTCCTGAGTTTTCAGGTTGTACAGCATTCAGAGCGTATTCCGACAGTATGGAGAGGCTAATTAAAAGCGGTAGCATACTATTTGGAACAAAAGTTGAGGAATGGCTTTTACACCTTGAATATGGTCAGATATATGGAATAATTTGTAGAGATGGCCGTAGGTATTTAAAATACATAAGAAAGAACCAGGAGAATCCAAAAGAATTGTTTTTGCTCAAAAGCGAAAATGAATCTTACGATGATTTTGATATTCCAAAAAACGCTATCAGATCAGTGTGGCTGATACATGGATGGCTTAATAAAAGAACTTAAAAACAGAAGACATGAAAAAACTATTTTTATTATTGATATGCACTAGTGCATTTTCTCAGGACAAATTTGAATTGACACCAGAAAAATTTACAGATTACGTTGTTTGTAACTTTGAAGGAAAAACAGAAATTGATTTGTATATAAAATCAATGCAATGGCTTGAGGTTACTTACAAGAATCCAAAGGAAGTTTTGAAGGGAAACATTGAAAATGATTACATCAGATTCACCGGTTCTAAAAGCAATCTATATTGTATAAACGCTCTTGGTCGTACTTGTTACGATGTTCGATACACTATAGAACTTGTGTTCAAGGATGGAAAAATCAAGTTTGATGTAATTGATTTAGAATATTTAGCACCAAGTTCACAATACAGCGCCGGTGGATGGTCATCTTTACCATTAATGACAAATCCTGGTGCATTCTTTAAAAAGGGAGAATTAAAAAAGACCTATAAATATATTCCGGAAATAGCCGATCATTTAAATTCGTTAAAAAGTGATTTACAGACTTTCATAACAACAGATGCTGTGGCCAGCAAAAAAGAAGGTTGGTAAAATGAATCAAACGGATATGATCATATTACACCTCATCGATTTGTTGAAATTTAGCAAGCAAATCAAAACTCAAGGAGAATTTGCCAGACGAATTGAAATGAAGCAATCCACCATTACTAAAATTAATAATGGAACAGCGCATTTCACGGTAAAGCAGATTGAGATGATATGTAAAATATTTAATGTGAATGCTAATTGGATATTTGGGTTAGATAAACGTGTTTTCAACGACGAAAATAGCATAGAAATTAAAGATTTCATGTCGCCTAAAGCCTCATAAAATAAGGCATTCACAGAGTTTCCTCACCGGTAAGGTAAAAAATGTATCAAAAATAAAAAAACACAATAATTTGAATTAAAAAAACGCCGTAAACACTGTAATTACATTGAAAAATTTGTTGGGTTGTATTTTTCATAACCCTGAGGTCGGGAGTTCAAATCTCCCTCTCGCTACAGAATTAAAAGGTTTGGAATTATCCAAGCCTTTTTTTGTTTCCCATTCTACAATCTTTCTAGACACCTTTTTCAAAAAAAACTTTGAAAACATGATTTCTAAACTCAATCACTAGTTTTTTTCGACTCAAAAACTTTTAGTTTCTATTTGAAGTACATGATTATAATGATAGAAAATTAGAAAAATTTTAGCTTTTTCAAACCAACTTTACTTTTATTTCGTAATTCTGAAACAATCATTATACAATTATTGTATTGACCAGAATGATTATTAATAAACATACTTTAAAATATTATTTTGTAGTATAATATTTATTATTAATAGCTATTATATGCATTTCATCGATTTTTTTATACATTTAATCGGATTTTTAAAAAATTAAAATAGCTTTGAACTGTCAAAAAAAAACAAAATAATCCATAATCGACCCAACGTTATGAAAAAACTATTATTGAATTTAGAAAAGAGGAAATTACTTTTTGCATTCACATTATTCTCACTGATGAGTTATTCTCAAGTGACAATAAAAAGTCAAGGATTTGAGAATGCAGCCTCAGATAATTTAAGCTATACAACAGGTACCTATGTAGGTGTATCAAACACAACAGCAATGAGTGGAGCCAATTCACTGCGTTTTAGTGCGGCCGCAGGGAATAGCAATATATCCTCTAACACACTTTTTGAAAATATAGATATTAGTGGTTATTCAAATGTACAAGTATCCATTGCTTTTGCTGCAACTGCTGTTGATGATAATGAGGATTTATTTATAGATTTCTCATATAATAATGGCTCAACATATACTACAACAGTAAAACTTGTCGATGGTAATAGTGGTAGTGGTGGCCAAAATATAAACTTTGGTTCCGGTGATTCAAGTCCGGGTCAATCAACCAATCCTTATGTATTCGATGTTCCAAGTACCAGCACTAGTTTAAGAATAAGAGTACGTTCGACTAGTCTTGATAGTGGAGAATTTCTTTACATCGACAATATTGTTATTCGTGGTGTTGGATCGCCTGAAATAAATCTACAAGCGAACGGAAATAATATTCCAACCGGAAGTACAACTATTTCAGGTACTATAAATACAGATTTTGGAAATACTGATGTTACTTCAGGAAGTGTAACAAGGACTTATACTGTTCAAAATACGGGAACTTCTAGTTTGTCTGTATGGTCTGTATATACCAATAGTGGCGATTTTTCTACTTCAATTTCATCCTCGACTATTGCTGCTGGAGGAACTGCAACGCTTACAGTTGTTTTTAATCCAACCAATGCAGGAACCAGAACAGGAATTGTTTCTATATCCAACAATGACAGTAATGAAAGCACTTATAGCTTTACTGTTGAAGGAAATGGAACAGAACAAGAAATAAATCTTCAAGGTGGAAGTCCGTTAACAAATATTGCCAGTGGTTCAACTTTAATTTCAAACAGTATTAATACAGATTTTGGAACAACATCAGGAACAAGAACCTTTACAGTTCAAAATCTGGGAACAAGTAATTTATCAATATCGTCTGCTTGGTCTTCGTTAACAGATTACACAATATCCTATGGCGCTTCTACAATTGCTCCAGGCGCCTCAACTACTCTAACGGTAACTTTTAATCCAACAGCATCCGGAACAAGAACTGCTACAATTTCAATATCAAATAACGATAGTAATGAAGGAACCTATACTTTCAATGTATCTGGAGTTATAGCCGACAAAGAGATAAATCTTATTGGAAACACAAATAACATTGTATCAGGATCGACTACCATTTCAACAACTTTAAATACTGATTTTGGAAATGTCCAACTTGGTTCTGGAAACGTAAGTAAAACCTATACTATTGAAAATACAGGTGGAATAACATTAAATATATGGTCAACTTACACAAACATGAGTGACTTTACCGTTAGTAGTTCTTCTTCAACAATTGCCGCAGGAGCTACAGCCACACTTACAGTGGTATATAATCCATCGACATTAGGAACAAGAACAGCTACAGTCTCTATTGGAAATGACGATAATAATGAAGGTACTTACACTTTTAGGGTTGAAGCAGTATGCGTTGATCGTGAAATTAATATTACCGGTAATTCCAATAATATTATTGATAGCAGTACTACAATTTCAACCACCACTCATACTGATTTTGGTACTTTAGATATTTCTACGGGCACTGCAACTAGAACTTATATTATCCAAAATACTGGAACCGCTGTTCTTACTATTTCTAATCCAACAGTTTCAGGAACAAATGCAGCCGATTTTTCAATATCTACAAATCCTGCAACACTTTCTATTGCCGCTGGAGCAAGCACAACTTTTGTTGTAACTTTTAATCCAAGTGCCAGTGGTGCGAGAAATGCTACCGTTAATATTGTAAACAATGATGGAAATGAAAATCCATACAATTTTTCGATTCAAGGAAATGGTGTAAATCCTGAAATAAACCTTCAAGGAAACTCAAACAACATCACTGATGGAAGTGCAAGTATTTCTTTAACAAATCACACCGATTTTGGTTCATTAGATATTGCTTCAGCAACCATAACCAGAACTTATACCATCCAAAATACAGGAACAACAGTCCTTACCATTTCAAACCCTACAATTTCTGGTACAAATGCAGCTGATTTCGCAATAACTACAAATCCTGCTACATTGTCTATTGCAGCCGGAGCTAGTACTACTTTTGTAGTGACTTTCAATCCAAGTGCCATAGGAACAAGAAATGCAACGATCAATATTGTTAATAATGATGCGAATGAAAGTACATATGATTTTGCTATCCAAGGTACAGGAACAAATTCTGAGATTAATCTTCAAGGAAATTCAAACAATATAATTGATGGCAGCACATCCATTTCAACAACCATCCACACCGATTTTGGTTCAATTAACGTAACTGCAGGTACTGCAACCAGAACTTATACTATTCAAAATACAGGAACCTCTGCATTGATCATTTCTAATCCAACCATTTCAGGAACAAATGCTGGCGATTTCACTGTAACGACAAATCCGGCAACCCTTTCTATTGCTACTGGTGCAAGCACTACTTTTATAGTAACTTTCAATCCAAGTGCATCAGGCACTAGAAATGCTATAGTAAATATTGTGAATAATGACAGTAATGAAAACCCTTATGATTTTGCCATTCAAGGTACCGGTACAGAACAAGAAATAAATGTTCAAGGAAACGCAACCAATATTGCAGACGGAAGCGTAACTATTACGTCAACAAATCACACTGATTATGGTTCAATAGACACTAGCTTAGGATCGATTTCAAGAACCTATACTATTCAAAATCTTGGAACTTCAACTCTTACTATTTCAAATCCGACCCTATCCGGAATTAATGCCGCCGATTTTGCAGTGACTACAAATCCTGCAACGCTTTCTATCGCAGCCGGTGCCAGTACAACTTTTGTCGTAACATTTGACCCAATCGGATATAGCGCCAGAACTGCTACCATAAATATTGTAAATAATGACAGCGATGAAAATCCATACAACTTTGATATCCAAGGAACTGGAATATTGGATATTGATGGAGATGGATTAGATTCAAGTGTAGATATAGATGATGACAATGACGGAATCACCGATATTATAGAATGTAATACCTGCTTAAGTGATCCATTTGAAAATGGTAGCTTTGAAAATCCGGTTATTGCCGCCTCAAGCTATGCAATTCTTCCAACTGGAAATGTAACTGGATGGCAAACCAGTGCAGAGAATTTCATTGAAATTTGGAGTTCAGGTTTCAATGGTGTACCTTCTGCTAATGGTAATCAATTTGCGGAATTAAATGCTAATGTACCGGGCATACTTTACCAATCATTTTGTTTGAATGGTGCAGGCGGAACTATAAATTGGTCTATCAAGCACCGAGGAAGAGATGGAGTAGATCAAGCCTTTGTAAAATTTGGCTCAACCCTAGCGGGCGCAATAGCTTCCACTCCAATTGTGGAAATGATAGATGGTAACACTGCATGGGGAACTTATTCCGGTACCTATAACATCCCTATCGGTCAATCTCAAATCTTTTTAACGTTCCAAGCAGGTTACACTGGTTCAGGTAGCCAATCTGTTGGTAACTTTATTGATGATGTTCAAATTACAATCAATCAAAACTGTGTTGATACTGATAATGACGGAATAGCAAACATCAACGATTTAGATTCTGATAATGATGGTATTCCGGATATTGAAGAAGCTGGTTTTAAAGCATACAGCAACAATACTGCAACGATGGACAAAAGTAGCTCTGCCACTTGGATTGATGCCAATGGTAATGGTATGAATGATTACATAGATGCAATAATCAGTACTAATTCTTATTTTATCGCTAACTTTGATGGAGATAGTATGCGCAATCATCTTGATTTAGATAGCGATAACGATTCGATATTTGATGTAGATGAAGCCGGATTACTTAACGGCGATGGCGATATCAACGGTGATGGAAAAGGTGACGGACTTGATTCTGACACTGACGGAATCTTAAATTTGTTTGACAATTTAAGCGGCTGGGGAACTACTGCAAGAGCTTATGCAGTAGATACCGACTCAAATGGAATCTCCGATTATTTACAACTTGACTCCAACAGTGATGGCATTTATGATATCCATACTGGCTTATATGGCAGCTATGATGCCAATAATGACGGTATAATTGATGGTTCAGGAGATGGTGACAGAGATGGGATTACAGATACTTTTGACACAAATCCAAATTCTAAAGGTTCTCCAAGAGACTTAAATAGAAAACTGTTATTAGATTTCGATGGAAGAAATGATTACGCTCAAAGCTCTGCCGTTTTGGGTGGTCTTGCCAATGCTTCTTTGATGGCATGGGTTGATTTGAATAGTGCTTTTAATTCTGAAGGTGTGATTGTAGGTCAGGATAAATTCCAAATCAGAGTGACCTCAGACAAGAAACTAGAAGCTGTTGTAAACAACACAACTGTAAAATACAACACCGTGGCATTAAATACTGCGCAGTGGTATCATGTTGGCGCCGTTTATACCGGAAGTGTATTAAAATTATATTTAAACGGTACAATGGTTGCGAGTACATCTGCCTCAGGTAATATTAATGCTGATGCTTCATTACTGACCTTAGGTAAAAATCCGGTATCAAACACAAAATATTTCAAAGGTAAAATCGATGAAGTACGCGTGTTCAATGTAGCATTAACCGATACACAATTACAAAGAATGGTGTATCAAGAAATTCAAAATACCGGCTCACAAGTTAGAGGAACTATTATCCCAAAAGACATTAGTTCACTTCCTTTTGCCAACTTGTTACGTTATTACAGAATGGATACTTACAAAGACGATATTGTTGACGATTTAACAACAACTTCTGTCGATACCGGTACAGGAATGAAAATGTACAATCATAAAAACATCTATGTGCAACAAGCTCCTATGCCTTTTATCACCAAAACTACCGGAACTTTTGCAACTGCGGTAAACGACACCAGCAATGACATTAGAGGCTTAGATGTTTTAGATTATGATTATTCAATCATTCAAGTGCAACACAACATAGCAGAAACAGCCAATAATACTTCTATCGGAATGTTTATAGATCCGGGAGTAACTGTTACTATGAGTAATGACACAAAGCTTCAAAACGATTGGTACCTAAAACTAGATGGTAAAATTGACTTATCAGGTAAATCACAATTGGTACAAACAAATAATAGTGATCTTGAGGTAACGAGTTCAGGTTCTATTGAAAGAGACCAACAAGGACAATCAAATATCTATAACTATAACTACTGGTCTTCACCGGTTAGTAGTATGAACAACACTACTATCAATCATGGTTATACAATAGCCGGTGTAATGAAAGACGGAACAACTTCAACACCACAAAACTTAAACTGGTCCTCAGGATTAAACGGTGCAGCAACAAGCCCGATCACTATTGCAAGCTATTGGATATTTAAGTTCCAAAACTTAAGTAGTGCTTATGCTAACTGGTCTGCTGTTGGCCCAAATGGTAGTCTTTTAGCCGGCCAAGGCTACACTATGAAAGGTTCTAATGCTGCTTCTGCCAATCAAAACTATACGTTTGTAGGCAAACCAAATAATGGTACGATTACCTCAACTGTTTCTGCCGGTAATCTAAACTTGTGCGGAAATCCGTTTGCCTCGGCTATTGATGCTAACCAATTTATTGATGATAATATAGCCAGTATAACCGGAACATTATTTTTCTGGGAACACTACAGCACTAATAATTCTCACAATACTATCGACTACCAAGGCGGTTATGCAACTTATACCAAAGTTGGCGGAACAGCTCCGGTAGCTCCGGCCGGAATAAGTGGCTTAGGCTCAAGTGCGAAAGTTGCCAAAAGATTCATCCCGGTAGGTCAAGGTTTCTTCGTAACCGGTTCAGCAACTGGTGGCACTTTAACTTTTAACAACAACCAAAGGATTTTTGTAAAAGAAGACAATTCGGATTCTTTCACCTTATACAGAAACAACACCAACGCTACAGTAAACGCTGATCCAAATTACAACAACAGCGAAGATAGCTTTGGAGTAGAAGAATTCATGAAATTAAGATTAGGATATACTTCTGCTAACAATTACCACCGAGAAATATTATTAGGCTTCATGAACGAAAACGCAACAGCAGGCTTTGATAATGGCTATGATGCGTTAAGTATTGAAACCCTAACCAATGACATGTATTTCACTAACGGTGATAAAAAATTAAACATTCAAGGCGATGGCTTTTTCAATGCAAATAATATCTATCCGCTTGGGATTAAAAATGCTACTGCAGGAATAGTAAAATTTGGCATCAACAAAAAAGAAAGTTTTGAAGAAAGTCAAGACATTTTTATCTACGACAACGTTACTGAAACTTACCACGACATTAAGTCGCAAACCTTTGAAATCAACTTAGCTGCCGGTACGTTTGAAGACAGATTTTCTTTGAGATTCTTTAATCCATCAGCTTTAGGAACCAATGAAAATGAATTACAACATGGCGTTGGCGTAAACCATTCGCAAACCGATAACATGATTAATATTAATAATGAATTACAAGAGGTTTCGATTAAATCAGTTGCGCTGTTTAATTTACTTGGACAACAAGTGGTTACATGGAAAATAGACAGCCAAAATCAAACCGAAATGCATCTACCGGTAAGCGGAGTAAGTGCCGGCGGATATATTGTAAAAATCATCACCGACAAAGGTGACATCACTAAGAAAATTCTAATTAAGTAATTTTTTATATTTTTTTTGACACTAAAAACGCTCTGCAAAAGTGGAGCGTTTTTTTTAACTAAAAGCCCCAAACTTTATGCTGATACTATTAACGCTTAAACTAATTTCTCTAAAATACCCGATAAATCGGTTTCCGATTGTTCGCCGGATTTTAGGTTCTTCAAAATAAAAGAATTACCCTTAATCTCTTTGATTACAAACGGAATGTTTCTTCGCTCTGCATGTTTAAATTGTTTGTCAATTTTAGCCGCATCGGGATATAATTCTGCTTTGATATTTTTATTACGCAAAGTCGTGAGTGCTTTCATGGCTTCAAAAGCTTGGCTTTCGCCAAAATTTAAAAACAATACTTTAGTCGAAGTCGTAACGGTTTGCGGAAACAAATTCAATTCTTCGAGCACCAAATAAATGCGGTCAAGGCCAAAAGAAATGCCAACACCACTCATATTTTTCAACCCGAAAATTCCGGTCAAATCATCATATCTTCCGCCACCGCCGATGGAACCCATTGCCACGCCTTCCGGTGCCGAAACTTCAAAAATGGCTCCGGTGTAATAGTTCAAACCGCGTGCTAAGGTTACATCCAAATCTAATTTGGCTTTTTGCAAACCTAATTTGATTACGTTGTCACAAATAAAACGCAGCTCTTCAATTCCTTTTTTACCTTCTTCTGAAGTAGAAAGCAAACCGGCTAATTTTTCTAATTTCTCTTGAATCGTTCCGGTGAAGCTGAATAAAGGTTGTACTTTTTCTAAAGCGGTTTCTGAAATGCCTTTTTCAATCATTTCTTTTTTAACGCCTTCCTCGCCTATTTTGTCGAGCTTGTCTAAAGCCACAGTAAAATCAATCAACTTCTCCGAAGCGCCAATGACTTCAGCAATGCCCGATAATATTTTGCGGTTGTTAATTTTAATGGTAACGCCTTCCAAACCCAATTCTGCAAAAACCGAATCATACAATTGCACCAATTCGACTTCTTGCCATAATGAAGTGGAACCAACCACATCAGCATCACATTGGTAAAACTCTCTGAATCTTCCTTTTTGTGGCCTATCCGCACGCCAAACCGGCTGGATTTGGTAACGCTTAAACGGAAACTCAATCTCGTTTTGGTGTTGCACAACATAACGCGCAAAAGGTACGGTTAAGTCGTAGCGAAGGGCTTTTTCTGAAATCTTTCCGGTTAATTGTTTATAGTTTATAGTTTGTAGTTCTGAAGTTGGCACTTTATCCAAATAATCTCCCGAATTCAATATCTTAAATATTAAACGATCACCTTCTTCCCCATATTTTCCCATCAAGGTATCTGAGTTCTCAAACGACGGCGTTTCTATCGGTTGGTAACCAAATTTCTCAAAATGATTTCTCATTATTGAAATAATATAGTTGCGTTTGGAAACCTCTGTCGGTGAAAAATCTCTGGTGCCTTTGGGAATGCTTGGTTTTTGTGCCATTTGAAAAATTATGAATTATAAATTATGAGTTTAAAAAAATAAAAAACTCGTTCGTAATTGACTTTTGCAAATATCTATATTTTTATAGACTTAATATAACTATGGTTGTAACAAAAGCTGTATTTTAGTGTCAAATTACCGTTATGATTGGATTATTCAAAGAAAATGTAAAAATTGCGTTGGGTTCGATTCGAACACAATTGCTTCGAACTGTATTAACGGTTATTATTATCGCCATTGGAATTACCGCTTTGGTTGGAATTCTGACGGTTGTGACCGCCATCGAATACAACCTGAATTCGAGCTTTGCTTCGATGGGTTCTAATACCTTTAACATCAACCAATACGAATTCCAAAACCGCCGTCGTGGTGGTGGCGAAGTAGAAAAAATCAACCCGATTATTACCTATACGGAAGCCAAAACTTTCAAAGAAAAATACAATTATCCTTTAACCCAAACGTCGCTTTCTTTTGTAGCCACTTCGGCTGCCGAAGTCAAATTTGAAAACCAAAAAACGGATCCGGAAATAACTGTTTTGGGTATTGACGAATATTTTTTAAGCAATTCCGGTTTAGAAATTACCCAAGGTCGAAGCTTTAATACTTTCGATATTTCGAA
This sequence comes from Flavobacterium sp. 102, assembly GCF_003634615.1. Lineage (NCBI taxonomy): Bacteria > Pseudomonadati > Bacteroidota > Flavobacteriia > Flavobacteriales > Flavobacteriaceae > Flavobacterium > Flavobacterium sp. 102. The sequence goes on from NZ_RBKX01000001.1 coordinate 66,757, forward strand.
TAATATTTATGCTTGTATCGTTGGTTCCGATTTTGTTTCCAAAGACGGTTTGCTGAGAGATGTCAATCCAATCGATAAAATTTTAACCATTCGTGGCGCCAAATTCAGAGTAATTGGCGTAATAAAAGAACAAGGCTCAACCTTTGGCAACAGCCAAGATTTAAGGGTTATGATTCCGATTCAAGTGGCGCGTTCGATGTTTTCAGCACCAAGCATCAATTACTCCTTAAGTATTATGGTGTTGAAAAAAGAGTTTTTAGACCAATCCGTTGATGACGCTTTAATTACTATGCGAAAAGTAAGAAGACTAAATCCGGTAGAAGAAAATAATTTCGGTATCTCAAGAAGTGACGATTTGCTTAACAGAATTGCCGATTTGACCGGATTTTTAAACATCTCCGCTTGGGTAATTGGTATCATTACTATATTGGGTTCATCTATTGCTTTGATGAATATCATGATTGTTTCTGTAACCGAAAGAACCCGTGAAATTGGTGTGAGAAAATCACTTGGCGCCAAGAAAAGCACCATTGCCATACAGTTTTTTGTAGAGACTTTAACCATTGGACAAATCGGCGGGATTTTTGGAATCATCTTCGGAATCCTTGCAGGCTTTTTTATCTGTCTCGCTGCCGGATGGGATTTTGTAATCCCATGGGGCGCCATGATAGCCGCTTTTACCACCAGTTTTATAGTTGCGTTAGTTTCCGGATTGTATCCTGCAATAAAGGCTTCTCAATTAGATCCGATTGAAGCGTTGCGGTATGAGTAATTAGTGTTCAGTTGGGAGTGTTCCCTTTTATAGTGCTGCCGAAATCATTCGGTCATTTCCATAAATATCTTTGTGAAGTAGAACATTTTTAAACCCAAAACTTTCTACCAAAGCAACGGTTTCCTTACCTAAATATTGATTGATTTCAAAGTACAGTTGTCCATTCGGCGAAAGATTCTTTTTTGCCAATTCAGTGATTTTTCTATAAAAAAGCAACGCGTCATTGTCTTCTACAAATAAGGCCAAATGCGGTTCATATTCTAAAACATTCGGATTGATTTCCGCTTTCTCCAAATTTCGAACATACGGCGGATTCGAAACAATAATGTCGAATTGTTGTTCTAACCCTTCGACTGCGCTCAAGTTGACAACATCAAGTATATTTTTCAACAAAAATGTGACTTCTACTTTATTGAGTTCCGCATTTTTTTGGGCTGTCGCCAAAGCTTTCTCCGATACATCAATCGCATACACTTCAGCATTCGGCAGATTCTTTTTCAGTGAAATAGGAATACAACCGCTACCGGTTCCAATTTCGAGGATTCTAACTTTTCCCTTTTTTCTCTTCCCTTTTTCCTCTTCTTTTAAAATCAACGCAACCAACTCTTCCGTTTCCGGTCTTGGAATCAATACATTTTCATTGACTAAAAACGGTAATCCATAGAATTCGGTTTCACCTAAAATATACTGAATTGGTTTTTGATTCTTCAATTCGACCAAAACGCTTTCCCAACGCAACAATTGCAACGCATCCATTTCCATTTCAGGATATAAGGCTAAGTCAATTCTTTTTTGATGATGAAAACTTTCCAATGTTAAATAAAAGAAACTCTCAATCTCTTTTTCGTCATACAAAGAAGAAAGTTCTCGGAGGAAAGTGGTCCTATAGTTTTTGATTAGCATTATCAATTATTTGTTATCAATTGTCAATTCCTTGATCATCCAAACCGGACAAGTTGTATGACCTGTATTACCCAAAGGCGCACAAAGGTATTCAAAACCCATTTTCTGATACAAACTTTGTGCTGCTACCATTTCGGGTAATGTTTCGAGATAGCATTTTTCATAACCCAATTCGACAGCTTTCTCCAAACATTTTTGAATCATTTGGAAACCAATGCCTTTCCCGCGAATTTCCTGCAAAAAGTACATTTTCTGTAATTCGCAGATATTCTCTGTTGAATTTTCCAATTGACTTACGCCTGCTCCGCCAACAATTTTGCCTTCATTTTCTATTACAAAATAAGTGGCGCGCGGTTTATCATAAGCTTCAAACATAAAATCTAATTGCGCATCGGCGAAAGCTGTTCCTGTTTTTGGAAAATTATCTGCCATAAAAACTGCTCTAATAACTGCTGCAATTTGTTGGTTATCTTGTTCTTGAGTTTCCCTGATTATCATTTGCTTTAATCTTAATAATTACAAAAATAGTCCAATTGTTTAAACCACATAGAATCATAGAAATAATAATCCTTAAAAGTCGCTTGGCTCGAAATAGATTCTATATTTCTATGCGGTAAAAAACCAAAGAGATAAAATCCTATTTTTGTATGATGACTACTCACGAAACGCTAAAGACAAACAAGAATTAAACAACAACTTTAATAGCGTTCCTGACACCTTAGGCAAAAAATGAAATCAACGGAAGAATTCTATATAAATCGCTGCATTGAATTGGCCAAAAATGGTTTAGGAACAACCTATCCAAATCCGTTAGTGGGTAGCGTAATTGTTTATAAAGGCAAAATAATCGGTGAAGGTTGGCATCGGAAATCCGGCGAAGCTCATGCTGAAGTTAATGCCGTAAATTCAGTAAAAGACAAATCTCTTTTGGCGAAAGCCACGATTTATGTATCGCTTGAACCATGTAGTCATTTTGGGAAAACGCCTCCTTGTTGCGATTTAATCATCCAACACAAAATTCCTAGTGTAGTAATTGGAACTGTTGACCCAAACAGTAAAGTCGCCGGCACCGGAATTAAAAGATTAATCGAAAACGGTTGTCAGGTAACCGTTGGTGTTTTAGAAAACGAATGCAACGAATTGAACAAACGCTTCTTTACTTTTCACAATAAAAAACGACCTTATATTATTTTAAAATGGGCAGAAAGTGTGGATGGTTTTATGGCACCTTTAACCAAAGAAAAACAAGAACCGGTTTGGATTTCCAATATATTTTCACGTCAATTAGTACACAAATGGCGTAGTGAAGAACAAGCTATTTTAGTGGGAACGCAAACGATTTTAGACGACAATCCCAAATTAGATGTTCGCGATTGGACCGGAGAAAACCCTATTCGAATTGTTTTGGACAGAACCGGTAAAATAAGCAATGCCTATTTTATTAAAGACGGCAAAACAAAAACCATTATTATCACCGAAAAAGAAAATGTAACATTTGACGATAATCGTATTTATGAAAGTATTATCTTTGATAGTCAGCTAACCAAGAATATAATCGGTATTTTATACAAATACGGCATACAGTCTATCATTGTTGAAGGTGGAAAGCAAACACTACAAACTTTTATAGAAGACAATCTTTGGGATGAAGCTAGGGTTTTTACGGGCAATATTTCTTTAAACGAAGGTATAAAAGCACCTCAATTGAATGGAATTTCCAAAACAACAGAAATAAAGGGTGACCAACTTAAACTTTTTTTAAACCATGATTAACACTATAATTTTCGATTTTGGCGATGTTTTTATCAATCTTGAAAAAGAAAAATCGATAGAAGAGTTTAAAAAGTTAGGACTTGATGGTCCAAATGAAGAATTATTGACACAGAATGATTTATTCGAAAAAGGCCAAATAACCGACCTTCAATTTGTAGAGAGTTTTCACAAATTCATTCCCAATGCTTCCATTGAAGAAATTACCAAAGCTTGGAATTCTGTTATTGGAGATTTTCCTTTGTATCGCTTAGAATTTTTGCAATTGCTGTCCAATAAGTACCGTTTATTCCTATTAACTAATACCGATTCCATTCACATCAACCAATTTGAACACAAAGTAGGCATGTCATTTTACTCCGATTTTTATCGTTGTTTTGAAAAGGTATATTACTCTTATGAAATGGGCATGAGAAAACCTCAACCGGAAATTTTTACTAAAATTTTAAGCAAACACGACTTATCTCCCAAACGTACCTTATTTGTAGATGACAAAAAAGACAATACTGATATCGCAGAAAGCCTTGGTCTTCATGTATGGAATTTACAAGTAGGCAAAGAAGATGTGGTGAATTTGTTTGACCAAAAACACTTGCCGTTTTAATAATTTTAATCGCAATTTCAAATTTCAATATCAATTTCATTGAAAGACACTTACAATACTATTGCTGCGCCTTCAGCAGAAATTCTCTATAAAGAAAAAAACAGCAAATTCTTTGGTTATGCTTTTCCTGTTACCAATGAAGAAGAAATCAAAAGGCATTTAGAACAATTGCGAAAACACCACCACGGCGCAGTTCATTTTTGTTACGCTTACCAACTCGGTACTGAAACACTTACTTTTCGAGCTAATGATAATGGCGAACCTAGTAATTCAGCAGGAATGCCTATTTATGGACAAATCCAATCTTTTGGCGTTACCAATATATTAGTGGTCGTCGTTCGTTTTTTTGGCGGCGTCAAATTGGGTGTTGGCGGATTGATTTCTGCTTACAGAACGGCTGCGGAAATGTCTTTAGAAGCATCGGAAATTATTGAAAAAACAATCAATATTCATTTTCTAATTTCATTTGATTATAAGAACATGAACAAAGTCATGCGAGTCATCAAAGAAAAGAACCTCGATATTATATCTCAAAAAATGGATGAAAGTTGTCAAATTGAAATTGCCACTCGAAAAAAAAATGCCGAAAATATAGTCGACATTTTTAGTAATTTATTTGAAATTGAGATACAAAAAATCTAATCGTTCATGATGTCCAAAATGTATTGCGGTGGCGCAATAGGTTTTCCTAAATTTATGTCTACAAAAACGAGTATAAAATGCGCAGTTGTTAATAACTCATCCTTTTCGTTGCGAATCTCACAATCAAATTCTATCTTCACTGAGGAATGACTTTTGAACTTGGTAATCACTGTAAGTAAGTCATCATAACGTGCTGGTTTTTTGTAATTTATAGTCATGGAAACTATCGGCAAAGCTATCCCGCTTTCTTCCAGTGATTTATACGAAATCCCTTTGTTTCTAAGCCATTCCACGCGTCCCATCTCAAAATAAGGCACATAATTTCCGTGATAAACCACACTCATTTGGTCTGTTTCTGAGTAACGAACTCTAACTTGAATCTGATGTTCTTTCATCTGTTTTTTTTGCTTTTAATCTATAATCAAACTTCCCTTTACAACAATATTTTTAAAAAATCAATACCATATAAATTTTTTTTAACGAATTTTATTCACATATTTGTTATCCCGAAAAACATGATGATTTTCATTGTCATTTTAGTCAAAATAACCTAACAATAAATACTATAATTTTTAACCAAATATGAGCAAAACTGCGCAATCGGTATGGGAAAACTGTCTTGAGTTCATAAAAGACAATATTCAAGAACAAGCTTTCAAAACTTGGTTTGAACCGATTAAGTCAGTTGAACTTACAGACAACGCTTTGTACATTCAAGTGCCTAGTAAATTTTTCTACGAATGGCTCGAAGAACACTACGTTAAATTATTAAAAGTAGCGTTAACCAAAGAACTCGGAAAAAACGCAAAGTTACTCTATAAAATTAAAATGGAAAACACTTATGGCAATAAACAACCGTTTACGGAACAATTGCCAAGTGCTCACCGCAGTCCAATAAAATCTCAAGATGTTGACGCTCCGTTTAAAAACCTGAATCCGGAACTTAAGAATCCTTTTGTTATTCCGGGTATCAGAAACTTAAAAATTGAGTCTCAACTAAATCCAAATTACAGTTTCGACAATTTCCTGGAAGGTGATTCTAACCGTTTAGCGCGCTCTGCCGGTATGGCTGTAGCCAACAAACCCGGCGGAACTTCTTTCAATCCACTATTGATTTTTGGTGGCGTTGGTTTGGGAAAAACCCATTTAGCGCACGCTATTGGTGTTGAAATCAAAGACAAGTATCCTGAAAAAACTGTTTTATATATTTCTGCTGAAGTTTTCACGCAACAATATATTGACTCGGTTAAGAAAAATAACAGAAACGATTTTATTCATTTCTACCAATTAATAGACGTGTTGATTATTGATGACGTTCAATTCCTATCCGGAAAATCAGGAACGCAGGATGTATTCTTCCATATTTTTAATTACTTACACCAAAACGGAAAACAAGTAATCCTTACTTCGGATAAAGCACCGGTTGACATGCAGGACATCGAACAACGCTTGTTATCCCGTTTCAAATGGGGATTGTCTGCCGAGTTACACCAACCGGATTACGAAACCAGAATTTCTATCCTTAAAAATATTCTTTATCGCGATGGCGTTGAAATGCCGGAAGAGATTGTAGAATACGTTGCCAGAAACATCAAATCTAATGTCAGAGAGTTAGAAGGCGCTATCATTTCTTTGATTGCCCAATCTTCTTTCAACAAAAAAGAAGTGACTTTGGATTTGGCGAAAAGTGTGGTAGAAAAATTCGTTAAGAATGTCAAACGCGAAATTTCAATCGACTATATCCAAAAAGTAGTTTCCGATTATTTTCAATTGGACGTAGACACTTTACAATCAAAAACCAGAAAACGTCACGTGGTTCAAGCCCGACAATTGGCGATGTTCTTCGCTAAGAAGTTCACCAAATCTTCATTAGCCAATATTGGTTCCCAAATTGGCGACAGAGATCACGCTACTGTTTTGCACGCTTGTAAAACCGTTGACAACTTGGTTTCTACTGACAAACAGTTCAAAAAATTTGTAGAAGATATTCACAAAAAATTATCGCTATAATTTGCTTTTTGACTAAGTTTGCAACTTAGAAAAATGCTATGCCCGTTAAAATTTTAATGGTTTGTTTAGGAAATATTTGCCGATCTCCTTTGGCAGAAGGCTTACTCGCGGCTAAACTTCCTCAAGATAAATTCATTGTTGACTCCGCCGGAACAGGAAATTACCACATTGGCAAACAACCTGACCAACGCTCTATTTTAGTGGCCAAAAAAAATGGCTTGGACATTACCAATCAAAAAGGCAGACAATTCACTTCACGAGATTTTGACGAATTCGATTATATCTATGTGATGGACAGCTCGAATTATGACAACGTAATTGATTTGGCCAAAACTGAAGCACAAAAAGCAAAAGTTGACATGCTATTGAATCACTTATTTCCCGGTGAAAATGTTGACGTTCCCGATCCTTATTACGGTTTGCAAAACGGTTTCGATATGGTTTATGAAATGCTTGATGAAACCTGTACTATTTTAGCTAAAAAACTGATGGAAAAACACTCATGAGCACACCAAACCTAAAAGGAAAACTCTATTTGATTCCGACTACTTTGGGCGAAATGAATCCTGATGATGTATTACCGCAATCGGTAAAAAGAGCTGTTGATTTTATCGATCATTATATCGTTGAAAACGAAAAAACGGCTCGTAAATTCATTAAATCAGTCAATCCGGAAAAAGTTCAGGCAACTTTAAAACTATCAACACTAAACAAACACACCGAAATTTCAGAACACAATGCCATGATTGCGCCTTGCTTAAACGGCATCAATATCGGATTAATGAGTGAAGCCGGTTGTCCCGGTGTTGCTGATCCAGGCGCAGTGATTGTGAAGTTAGCCCATGAAAAAGGGATTCAGGTGATTCCGTTAGTTGGTCCATCTTCTATCCTATTGGCGATGATGGGTTCGGGCATGAACGGACAGAGTTTTGCTTTTAATGGCTATTTGCCCATTGACAAAGGCGAAAAGAAATCGGCACTAAAAAACTTTGAAAAGCTATCTAATGATAAAAATCAATCTCAACTCTTTATTGAAACACCTTACCGAAACAATAAGTTGTTAGAAGACATTTTGCAAGCTTTACAGCCCAATACGCATCTTTGTATTGCCACAGACCTCACTTTACCTACTGAGTTTATCAAAACGCTTCGAGTGGCTGATTGGAAAAAAACAAAGTTCGATTTACACAACCGACCTACTATTTTTATTATCCATAAATTTTAAGATCAAATACAAATTGTAATTATTCTACTTTAGGGTTTTTAATAGCTTTGATACCATGCGTTTCGAATCCTCCAAAATCTTTAAGATAAGTCTTTACCGAAGTACCGTATTCATCTTTACATTTTTTGGCTCCTCTTGAATTCAGAAAACGTTTTACTGAACCTGCACCGCCTAAATGCGCTGCTGCTAAAATACCTGATTCGGTAATCTTAACACCGTCAATTACTTCTCCTTCAAAATCCTTAATGTATTTTTTTAACTCGTATTTATTTTTTGAAAGTAAAGCTATAAATGCTCTTTCCTGAAGTTTAGGATTGTTTAAAAACCCAACACTATCATGAATACCAATTGACTTTAGGGTTTCAACCCCAAATTGATACTTCCCTAAATACCCTAGAGTATTTACTTTTTTGTATTTACCTTGTGATTCTTTGTGCGCAATGGCTTCTTTGTAGCCAATAAAATACTTGCCCTTAAATGGGATATCCAGACTGAAGTAGTCTATGGTGTTTTCTGAAGGAAAAACGTACCGAAGTTTTTCATTTTCATCAACACGAAAACCGAAGTTGATTTGGGAATTGTATGGTTTGAAACCTGAGCTTATGAAAGCTACTACTAGTAGGATTGATGTGTAAAAAATTCCTTTTTTTATCATTAATTGTTATTTCTCAAGCGCTGTCACCGACATGAAATTACCGGGTGCAAATATACAACTAAATTTATAAAATTGAATATCAAGTAGTTAAACTGCGTTAAAAGTAGATTAAGTGCAACTCAGAACCGCCGCGCCCCTTGATTTCAAACGTTGGAGCCGGAATTTTAATGGTATTGAAAATTGTTAAAATTGTCTTAACAAAATGCGATTTTGTTTCAATTTTCGTCAAATCAACGTCGAGACTGAGGTAAAATTGACGGTATCTTTTACTTTCCGGAAGAAAAACAGTATTGACCAATTCGTCTTTTCCGGTAATCATTCCTTCAGCTCCATAACCGATGGCAATATTTAGCCATTTCGGAATTTTGGAAGTCTTGATAAATGAATGAATATTAGCCGAAAGCCAATAGGTTTGGCCGTTGTAATCCTTTAGAATTTGCTCTTGTAATGAATTGCCTAAAACATTAGGTCTAGCAGAAGCATATGGCGTAGTATGAAAAGAAAACTTGGGAACAATTCGTTGTTCTTTCCAAAGCAATTCTTGAGAAACAAATAAAGCCGTTCCTGAAACATTGGCGGCCATATCACCTAATGATGCACCCCAATTGGCTGAATAGCCATCAAAAACCTCAACCGTTGTCAGGAAAGCCAAACCAAGTGTAGAACCATAAATCAATTGACTTCTTCTACTCGAACCAGCCCATTTCAAGGCATTGGCCCCAAAACTTCCTAAATGATAAGCGGAAAAAACATGTCCGGCCTTGTCCATCTGTAGCCATTCGGCATTGTCATTGATAAAATGAAAATCAGAACGCGGATAATCGGCATACCAAAGTTGGTTCAAACCAATTAAAGCAGTAGCACCAATAGCAGCTTCAGAGATGACAAGGGTTTTAAGTCGTTTCTGATTTAAAGTATCCGAAGGTTTTAAAAAATGCTCTATCCCATTTTGTGCCCAAAGAAAACTCGAGCAGCATAAAAACAGAATTATATAATGCTGCTTTTTCAAGGATTAACGTTTGGTTCCTTGAGCATTTAGCCAATCTGCATATTTTTTGGCGTTGACATTATGCTGTTCCATCGTAGCAGCAAATTCGTGATAGCCAAATTTTTCCACACTCGCACAGAAATAAAGATAGTCGTGTTTTTCAGGATTCAAAACGGCATCAATCGCATCTACATCAGGCATTGCGATTGGTCCCGGTGGCAAACCTAAATTTTGATACGTATTGTATGGTGAAGCTATAAACAAATCTTTGTACAAAACCCTTTTGATTATTTGGTCAAAATCATTATCTCTTAACTTCAAAGCATAAATGACTGTTGGATCAGCTTGCAATTTCATGCCGTCTCTCAAACGATTTAAATAAACACCGGCAACTGTTGGTCTTTCACTTTTCTTAACGGTTTCTTTGTGAACGATTGAAGCCAAAGTAATGGCTTGCACAGGCGTTAAATTTAACTCAGCCGCTTTGGCAATTCTCTCTTTGGTCCAAAACTTATTGTATTCGTCCAACATTTTATCGCGGAATTTCTCTGCCGATATGTTCCAATAAAACTCATACGTATTAGGCAAAAACATCGAAAACACATTCTCTTTGGTGAACCCATTTTTCTCCAAAAATGCCGGATCACGGAAAGTCGCTAGCAATTTTGTTGTATCAGGTTCGATTTGAGCACTGATACGTTCACAAAGATTCTCTAATCTTTCTTGGTTATTAAAAGCCAATTTAACCGGAACATTTCTTCGCATCGTGGCAACCAATTGAAACGCGCTCATTCCTTTCTTTAATAAAAACCTACCGGCTTTTACATTCTCAGGATACGAACGAAGACCAGCTATAAATTCAAAATTGCTCCTATTTTTTACATAAGGTGAAATGATTCTTAGCACGTCTTCATATTTGGAATCCGTTGGAATTTCAACATAGATTTCCGCTTTGTCAAAATTGGTATTCGAAGTGAAGAATTTTATATAAACAACCAATACTACTATTAAACCAACAGCAGCTAAAATTTTAAAGATTTTACTTTTGTTCAAAACCGAGACTATTTAAGATTTATTTTTTTATTAACTGAAAAAGAGCTTCGTCTTGAAAGACATTGTTAATGCGAATCCAATCCTTTTTGATGCCTATTTTTTCAAATCCAAATGTAGTAAAAAGAGCTAAACTGGCTTTATTTTCAACACCAATATTTGCAAACAACTGGTGCAATTGCAACTGTTTAAAAGCATAATCAATAACCAAACCCAACGCTTCTTTGCCAAAACCACTTTTTCTATCGGCTTCATTTTGGACAATAATCCCAACACCGGCGCGATGATTTCTTGGATCAAAGTCGAATAAATCAATTAATCCAATGGCTTCGAAAGTATCTTTTTTGCAAATGGCTAAGCGCAATTGCTTAGCTTCATAAATATCTTGATGGGCATTTTCCAAATATTGTCGAATGAGAAATTTGCTGTAAGGTGTCTGGGTATTACTGACTTCCCAAATATTTTCGTCGTTTTCTACCACATAGAGAAACTCTAAATCTTCAGGTTCGAGTGCACGAAGGTAAATAGTATTTCCTTGTAGCGTTACCATTCTATTTCTCCTTCAAAAACAAAAGTCGCCGGACCTTTTAGAAAAACATTAGTGTATTTATCGCCTTCTTTTACAAAAGAAACTTCCAGTTTTCCTCCTTCAACATCTAAATAGATATGATGTGATTTGGTTTTTCCTGTTGCGTGCATTGCAATAGCGGCTGCTGTAGCTCCGGTTCCACAAGACAACGTTTCATCTTCTACACCTCGTTCGTAGGTACGCAACGCAAAATGATTTTCAGAAATTTGACTCACAAAATTCACATTGCTTCCCGGTTTACCATACAAATCAGAATAACGGATTTGAGCACCAACGCTTTTGACATCATAATTCTTCAAATCATCTACCATCATTACATGGTGTGGCGAACCGGTATTGAGGAAAACATAATCGCTTTCTATTTTTACAAAATCAACTTCTTTCATCCCGAGAGAAACAATTCCATTTTCAAAAATGGAAGCATGGTGCGGACCATCTGTTGCAATAAAATTAGCATCATTCTGAACAACATTCAAACTTTTGGCGAAAGCCACCAAACATCGTCCACCATTACCACACATCGAGCTCTCATTCCCATCAGAATTGTAATATACCATCCGAAAATCGGTTTCGGAGTCATTTTCTAATAAAATTAATCCGTCAGCGCCAATGCCAAAACGTCGGTCACACAGTTTTTCGATAAGTTGAATATTGGTTTTAGGAAAAATGGCTGCGCGATTGTCAATCATGACAAAGTCATTTCCGGTGCCTTCGTATTTGTTAAAAGTGATTTTCATAGTCGTGATAAGTGTTACAAAGATAGCAAAATTTAAGATTGACTTAAAAATTGTTAAACGAGCGTTAAAGGGTGTTTGCAGAAAAAATGAAAGTTTTTAATTTTACTATCGAATAATTTAAATGTTAATGACTATGAAACGATTATCAAGTTTATTTTTGGTTTCTTTATTAAGCGGCGCTACTACACTTGGAGCTTACAAATTATTTTTTGAAGGAACCAACAATCGAGACTCGATTGTAACTTTGGCTTCCAAAAACAACAACCGAACTGTTGGTTTATCCGGTGAAGCAATTGATTTTACTGAAGCTGCAGAAAATGCAATTCATTCGGTTGTTCACGTAAAAAATGTTTCTGTGAGAACGATTTCTGATCCAATAAGAGAATTCTTCTATGGTCAACGCGGCGGCCAACAACAAGAGCAAATCGGCACCGGTTCGGGTGTAATTATTTCTGAAGATGGTTACATCGTAACTAACAATCACGTGATTAAAGATGCTAATGAATTAGAAGTTACCTTGAACAATAATAAATCATACAAAGCCAAACTCATTGGAACCGATTCTAAAATGGATATTGCTTTGTTAAAAATCAGTACCGATGACAAACTGCCTTATACAACCTTTGCCGATTCTGATCAAGTGAAAGTAGGCGAATGGGTTTTGGCGGTAGGAAATCCTTATAATTTAAATTCAACAGTTACTGCCGGAATTGTTTCGGCGAAAGCCAGAAATTTAGACAACAGAAATAGCATTCAATCTTTCATCCAAACCGATGCGGCTGTAAATCCGGGAAATAGTGGCGGTGCTTTGGTAAATACTCGTGGAGAATTAATCGGAATTAACACGATGATTTCTTCTCCAACAGGAAGTTATACCGGATATTCTTTTGCCGTTCCGTCTAACATTACCCGTAAAATCATTGAAGACATCATGGAATTTGGCGGTGTGCAACGCGGTATTTTAGGGGTTGAAGGTTCGGAATTGAACAGTCGTGCGTCAAAAGAATTTGGCATCAATGATACCGAAGGTTTCTACATTAATAAAATTACTAAAAACTCCGGTGCAGAAAAAGCGGGTTTAAAAAGTGGTGATGTTATCAAAAAATTAGACAATCAAAAAATCAGTTCATATGCTGAATTGACCGGTTATATCAATACCAAAAGACCAAATGACAAAGTACAAGTAACTTTTATCAGAGATGGCGAAACCAAAACCGCTTCAGTAACTTTAATTAAAAACGACATTTTAACCACTGAATTCAAAGGATTAGAATTAGAAAACATTGATGCCACTGATAAAAAGAAATACCGAATTGATTATGGCGTTCGAATCAAAGAAATCAACAATGAGAATCTTAAACCTTATTATGACCAGTTGAAAGGTAACATTATTCTATCGGTAGACAATGTAAAAGCCACTGATGTAGAATCAATATCGAGATTTTTGAACAAAAAAGACGAAAATCAAAGTGTCAACATTCAAATGATTAACCGAATGGGACAAGTGATTCAAATCATCATACAATAATCATCTTACTTACTTTTGGGAAAAGCCAGTCTGTTAAAAGATTGGCTTTTTTTATTGTTAAATAATTACGAAATCGTTTTCGTAAAACGCTTCTATTTTATACTTTTGCGCCAAAATAAAAATTTCTGAAATGAATTCAGAATAATCAACACAAACTAAACTCTTTTCTTTTTTATGAACAGCAACACTTTATACGAGAAGGAATTATCATTTCAAGCCGACAGGCGAAAGGCAGGCGTAGAATTCATCAAGATTATCAGCGATTTATGGTATGACAAATCTATCGAGTTGGTTCTTTTCAGAAACCAATTAATCGATAGAAATGTTAGCGACATTATCAACTTGCATGAATATGCCGGAGAATTTGTTCAAAAGCCAATCAATGTATTTGATTCGGTTGAAATTGCACGAGCGATTCTGAATTTAGATTTACCGCCTTCGCGAATTGACATCGGCAAACTGACTTACGAATACCATTTAGAAGACAACAAATACCACGACGCCAGGGCATTTGTAATTGACAAATTAAAAAATGCCAAAGACTCTAAAAACATCAAACCAAAAGATGTGGTTTTGTATGGTTTTGGGCGTATCGGACGTTTATTGGCGCGTGAAATGATGAGCAAAATTGGGAAAGGACAACAATTGCGCCTTCGTGCGATTGTAACTCGTGACCGAAATGATGCTTCTTCGTTAGAAAAAAGAGCTTCTTTATTGCGCTATGATTCGGTTCACGGTGATTTTGAAGGTTCCGTTCAGGCCGATGTTGAAAACAATGCTTTGATCATTAATGGAACTACTGTTCATATCATAACAGCTGCTTCTCCGGAAGAAATTGATTATACAAAATACGGTATCGAAGAAGCGCTACTTATAGACAACACCGGAGCTTTCACTACAGAAGAAGCTTTGAAACGTCATTTGGTTTCCAAAGGGGTAAGCAAAGTATTATTGACGGCACCGGGAAAAGGCGTTCCGAATATCGTTTATGGGGTAAACCACAACGATCACAATCCGGATAACGTAGACATTTTCTCTGCTGCTTCTTGTACAACGAATGCCATTACTCCGATTTTACAAGCAGTTGAAGAAACTTTAGGGGTTGTAAAAGGACATTTAGAAACGATTCATGCTTATACCAATGACCAAAATTTGGTAGACAACATGCACAAAAAATACCGTCGTGGTCGTGCTGCCGCTTTGAACATGGTTATCACTGAAACCGGTGCAGGAAGTGCTGTTGCGAAAGCTTTACCAAGTTTGGCCGGAAAATTAACTTCCAATGCAATTCGTGTTCCTGTTCCAAATGGTTCTTTGGTGGTTTTGAATTTAGAAGTTGGCGCAGCCACTTCCATTGATGAAGTAAATGCCATTATGAGAAAGTATGCTTTAGAAGGCGAATTAGTAGAACAAATCAAATTTTCACTGAACAATGAATTGGTATCTTCAGATATCGTTGGGACTTCAGCACCATCTATTTTCGACAGTAATGCTACGATAGTTTCCGGTGACGGAAAAAATATAGTATTGTATGTTTGGTATGATAACGAATACGGCTATAGCCATCAAGTAATTCGTTTGGCCAAATATATTGCCAAAGTAAGACGTTACACTTATTATTAATAGTTATTAATTCAAAAACGAATCCGTTTAGTCTTGTATGATTAAACGGATTTTTTTTTAGATTTTAATAGATTTTATGCATTTTTCATCGACAAACAACCTGCGTATAAAAAAAATTGCTATTTTTCGCCTTTCAAAATTAAGCCCCAATTATTAAACATTTATGAAAAAAACCATTTTTAGTCTTTTAGTACTGACTTGTTTTGCCTTTTCTGATAGTGAAGATCCAAAAGTAACAACCTACAGTTACGGTCACAACGGTATGGAATATGTAGCCAGAAATAAAAACGGCACAGTGATTATAAGTACATTTAATTCTAAAATGACAATCCGTCAAGAGATTGCCACCAAAATTTATGATATGTATGTAGATAAGAAATTAAAGAGTGATACAAAAATCACTGTATATGGAGATGAAGCAGATGTCACAGGCAGATGCGTCATAAGAAAGAAAGACAATCTAACCGCAGTTGATTTTTACTATGAATCTGTTAGTTGGTGTTCAGGTCATAAAGAAATTTTCAAAAAGAACATAAAATAAAAAAAAAGCTCAACTTAATGTTGAGCTTTTTTTATACAATATAATTTCTCTTGTTACGCTTTTCCGGCTGCAATCAAGTTCAAAGCAGAACCTGCAACAAACCAACCAATTTGACTATCGTTATAAGTATGGTTAGCTAAGATAGTGTCTTTAGAACCATCGGCATGAACAAACTCTAGGGTTAATGGTTTACCCGGAGCAAATTCGGTTAAGTCTAAGAAATTGATAGTATCGTTTTCTTGGATTTTATCGTAATCCGCTTCGTTAGCAAAAGTCAAAGCCAACATTCCTTGTTTTTTCAAATTCGTTTCGTGAATACGAGCAAAGGATTTTACCAATACCGCTTTAACCCCTAAGAAACGTGGTTCCATCGCTGCATGCTCACGTGAAGAACCTTCTCCATAATTGTGGTCACCCACAACTATTGACGGAACTCCAGCCGCTTTGTAAGCACGAGCCACTGCAGGAACTGCATCGTAAGCACCGGTTAATTGATTTTTTACTTTATTGGCTTCTTGGTTGTAAGCGTTAACTGCTCCAATCAACATATTATTTGAAATATTGTCTAAGTGTCCACGGAAACGCAACCATGGTCCCGCCATAGAAATGTGATCGGTTGTACATTTTCCAAATGCTTTGATTAACAATTTAGCCCCTGAAATATTTTTTCCATCCCAAGCATCAAATGGCGCTAAAAGTTGCAAACGGTCGGAAGTTGGAGAAACCGCTACCTGAACTGATGAACCATCAGCTGCCGGCGCTTGAAATCCTGCATCTTCCACATCAAAACCTCTTTTTGGCAATTCATCACCAGTTGGCGGGTTCAATCTTACTTCTTCCCCATTGTCATTCAACAAAGTATCTGTAATCGGATTGAAAGTCAAATCTCCTGAGATTGCTAATGCCGCTACCATTTCCGGTGACGTTACAAAAGCGTGAGTGTTTGGATTTCCGTCCGCGCGTTTGGAGAAGTTTCTGTTAAAAGAGTGAACAATAGTATTTTTTTCGCCTTTGTCAGCGCCTGTTCTATCCCATTGTCCGATACATGGTCCGCAAGCATTGGTAAATACTTTAGTTCCCATTTTCTCAAAAGTAGCGATGATGCCGTCTCTTTCAATGGTGTAACGGATTTGTTCTGAACCCGGATTGATTCCGAATTCGGCTTTTGGTGTAATGCCGTGGGCAACTGCTTGCTCAACGATAGAAGCTGCACGAGCCATATCTTCATAAGACGAATTGGTACATGAACCAATTAATCCCCATTCTACTTTTAAAGGCCAACCGTTAGCAATTGCTTCTTCTTTCATTTTTGAAACCGGTGTTCCTCTGTCCGGAGTAAACGGTCCGTTAATATGTGGTTCTAACTCAGAAAGGTTGATTTCGATTAATTGGTCGAAATAATCAGCCGGATTAGCATAAACTTCCGCATCACCTGTTAAGTAAGAGGCTACTTTATCGGCAGCATCCACAATATCTTGACGATCCGTTGCCGCTAAATATCTTCTCATAGAATCATCGTAACCAAAAGTCGAAGTCGTTGCTCCAATTTCGGCACCCATATTACAAATCGTTCCTTTTCCGGTACAAGACATATTGGTGGCACCTTCACCGAAATATTCTACGATAGCACCTGTTCCACCTTTTACGGTAAGGATATCAGCTACTTTAAGGATTACGTCTTTTGGAGAAGTCCAACCGTTTAATTTTCCGGTCAACTTCACGCCTATTAGTTTTGGAAATTTCAATTCCCATGACATGCCCGACATTACGTCAACGGCATCAGCACCACCAACACCAATCGCTAGCATTCCTAATCCACCTGCGTTAACAGTATGTGAATCGGTTCCAATCATCATTCCGCCAGGAAAGGCATAATTTTCTAAAACAATTTGGTGAATAATTCCAGAACCCGGTTTCCAAAACCCAATTCCGTATTTATTAGAAACTGAAGACAGGAAATCAAATACTTCTTTTGATTGAGAATTAGCTACTGCTAAATCAGTTGTAGCACCTACTTTGGCTTGGATCAAGTGATCACAGTGAACTGTAGTTGGAACAGCCACTGTTTTTTTTCCGGCGTGCATGAATTGTAATAATGCCATTTGTGCAGTTGCATCTTGGCAAGCCACTCTATCGGGTGCAAAATCAACATAATCTTTTCCACGAGTGAAGGATTGAGAAGGCATTCCTTCCCATAAATGTGAATATAAAATCTTTTCAGATAAGGTAAGTGGACGACCAACTAACTCGCGTGCTTTATCGACACGAGCAGCCATAGTAGCATACACTTTTTCAATCATTTCAATATCAAAAGCCATAATAAAATTTGGTTAATTTGTTTGCATTGCAAATTTACGAAAACGTTATACTTCTAAAAAGTTTTTAATAAAATATGTTGATTCAGAAGAATGTTTTAGTAAATAGCAATTTTTGGTCTGTGTTTTTTAACAATAACATATTATATAAGTCAAAAACTGACTATTCTTAATTTTTATCTCTTAAATTCATCATTGGCTTTTCATAAAATCGATATAAAAAATAGCTCAATAGGATGGTAATTAAGATATAGGAACTTAAAAAAGCAATCAAATGAATATTATTATGCCTATCAATAAAAATATATTGTTTCATCAAGAACAAAATCACGCTGTAATGAAGGAGATAAATAGAATAAGAAATCAAACTAATGAAAGTAACCGGTTTTTGGAACAGTACTTTTTCTTCTTTCCATTCCGACAAGAAAGGTAAAAAGCAGGCCACTCCGACTGACATTAAAGGAAGATAAAAAACATTCCAAAACATTGGCGTTACTTCAATTATCCAGCCTAAAAAGCCAATGCCAACAAATAGAAAAAAAAATAAAAGCATTCCTAAAACGAAAAATATCGATTTGCTTTTTTGCCAAAACGAAGTATAATTCAAATAAATCCAACTGCACAAAACACCAATAAAAATGCTGTCCAAGCGATAAATTACAACAGCTTTAAGCGAAAGATTCCATTGGGTTAAAGTCGTATTAAGCGTTGTATTTTGATAAACTACTTTGGCACAAAAAAAAATCAGAATAAGTGTGATGATTGACCGGAAGAAAAAACGTGATTTATTTTTGAACTTAATTAAACTTCCGATAATTAAAAGAAAAAAAGGCAACGTAACATACGCAAACTCTTCCACCGATAAACTCCATGATTCCGGAAAGAAACGCAACATGGTAGTGTTTAGATTTTGAAGGAAAAAGAAGTATTTCCACCAAGACGATGCAACATAACCCACAAAACTGGCAATTGCCAAATTGACCAATAAGATCAAAAAGTAATTAGGCAAAGTTCTAAACCATCTTCGCTTGAGAAAGTAGAAAACGGTTTTGATAGAGAAATCTTCTTTGAGATATAATTGGTACAAAATTTTACCAATGAGAAAACCACTGAGGACAAAGAAAATTTCGACACCAAAGAATCCTGATAAAAGGAGTAATTGATAAAAAAGGTTGTCTTTTTCAGGAATAATCCAAACGCAATGACCAAATAAGACCATCAATATGGCAATAGCTCGCATTAAGTCGAGGCCGAAAACTCTGGAACTTTCTTGTTTAGCTAACATATTTCAGCCTTATTTTTAAAGCACTAAAATAGGTAATATCAATTGGAAGTGCTAAAAAACTTTAGGCAGAAATTTATAAAATATCGCAATGGCTGAACTGAATCCCAAAAAGCACAGAAACAATCCAAAACCCAGCAATTGAAACGCTTCAGCTGATGCTGTTGGAAAATCATTGAACTCTGAAATTACCGCCAAAACCATAAACAAGGAAAACAACGAAATAAGGGTTGCCACTGAAAAACCAACAAACTTATTTTGAAAGAAGACTTGAAGTAAGAGTATTATGAATACGCCAAAAACAAACGGATTAAAATGATTTCCACCGATAAGATTTTCGAGAAACCAATAAGCACTTAATCCTAAAAGAATCAATTCGGGTAAAACGAGTACATATTTTTTCATCATCAAACTATTTTAAAAACAGATAACGAAAAAAAATCGAAATTATTACAATAACTTATCAATAATCATTTCTTCGGTGATTCCTTCGGCGTCTGCTTTATAGTTTTTGATGATTCTGTGGCGAAGAATTCCGGTCGCAACCGCTTTTACATCTTCAATATCGGGAGAGAATTTACCATTAAAAGCTGCATTGGCTTTGGCAGCCAAAATTAAGTTCTGAGAAGCTCTAGGTCCTGCACCCCAATCTAAATAATTGTTGACATATTCAGACGCTAAATTTCCTTTCGGGCGCGTTTTTCCAACCAAAGTTACCGCATATTCAATTACATTATCGGCCACCGGAACGCGGCGAATTAGGTGTTGAAAATCGATAATTTCTTGAGCCGAAAACAACGGATTGATGACTGGTTTTTCATCCGAAGTAGTGCTTTTTACGACCTGTACTTCTTCTTGATACGAAGGATAATCTAATTTTATGGCAAACATAAAACGGTCTAATTGTGCTTCCGGCAAAGGATAAGTTCCCTCTTGCTCAATTGGGTTTTGCGTTGCTAAAACAAAGTAAGGCAAGGCTAATTTATAGTTCTGACCAGCAATCGTCACCGAACGTTCCTGCATCGCTTCTAATAAAGCGGCTTGGGTTTTTGGTGGCGTTCTATTGATCTCATCGGCCAAAATGATATTGGCAAAAATGGGTCCTTTGATAAATTTGAACTGTCTGTTTTCATCCAAAATCTCACTTCCTAAGATATCAGAAGGCATCAAATCGGGAGTGAACTGTATGCGCTTGAAATCTAACCCTAAAGCTTGTGAGATGGTGTTTACCATTAACGTTTTGGCCAAACCGGGAACACCAACTAACAAGGCGTGACCACCGGAAAATATGCTTAGCAAAATTTGGTCAACCACATCGTCTTGACCTACGATTATCTTAGCAATTTCTTTTTTAAGCTCTAAACGTTTTTGAACTAAATTTTGAATGGCAGCAACATCAGACATGATTATTTAGGATTTTAAGATTAAGTCTCGAAGGTTCGAAATTAGGATTTGAAAGTTCTAAATTACACTTATTTTTTTTGCCAGTTATTAATAAACAAACAATCTTGGTATTCTCCATTAATTTTAACGTAGGTTTCCTTGATTTTTTCCTCAGACCATTTTCCAATGGCTTTGATTTGTTTTTCTTTTAGTGCCAAATCTTTGATTTTGATGTAATCTTTGGAATAATCAGCGGTATGCTCATTAATTCTATTGGTTACGGTAATAATTTTATACTTTTTCCCGGTTCTTGGATCATCATCTAAAATTGGTGACGTGATGGCATTGTCTTTTAAATTAGACACTTCGCTGTATAAACTCGGATCCATTTTAGTCAACTCAAAATGCGTATCTTGTGTTTTTGGATTGATTAACGTTCCGCCATTAGCTCTGGTTTCTTTTTCGTCTGACATGGTTTTGGCCGCTTCGGCAAAAGTGATTTCACCGCTTTCGATTTTATTTTTGATGGTAAGAATCTTTTCTTTAGCGTCTTTCAAAGCTTGGTCAGAAACTTTTGGCATCATTAAAATATGTCTCAACTCAACTTCCTGTCCTTTAATTTTTTCGACCATGATAATATGATAACCATATTCCGTTTCGAATGGTTCTGAAATTTCGCCTTCACCTAAACTAAAAGCCACATCTTTGAATTCTTTTACGAATTGTGTTTTCCTGTTGATTTTATAAAAACCACCTGTTGGCGCAGAGGCTTTGTCATCAGTGTAAATTACGGCTCGGGTTTTAAAACTTGCTCCTGCCAAAACTTCTGCTTTGATTTCTTTTAATCGGTTAATAACTCTTTGTTTTTCTTCTTGAGAAATTTTAGGCGTAATTACAATTTGGGCTACTTCCATTTCAGCACCAAAAACCGGCAACTCATCTTGTGGAATAGACTTAAAGAAATTACGGGTTTCTTCGGGAGTGATTTCAACGCCATCGATGATTTTTTTTCTCATCTCCATGGTCAATTTATTGGTTTTGATGATATCAAATAACTCACTTCTGAAATCTTCTTCATTGTCTTTTTTGAAATAGTCTATCACCTTATCCATTGTGCCCAATTGCTCCACCATGTAACCAATTTGTTCGGCCATTTTTTCCTTAACCTCTTCATCTTTAATCACGATACTATCCTGAATGGCTTGGTGTGCGTATAATTTTTCTTCCAATAACTTGCCCAACATTTGACAACGGGTAATGTCTTTAATAGATTGCCCTTGGCTTGATAATTCTAAAAATGATTTGTCAATATCTGAATCTAAAACAATATAATCACCAACAGTAGCGATGATTCCGTCGACTTTAACCTTTTTTGAGGATTTGGTTGGCTGAACTGTTTTTACAGAATCCTTAATTATTTCTTGAGCATTGGTTGAACCAACTGTAATAATTGTAGCAATAACGGCTACTATGAGTTGGCTATTTATATATTTCATAATCCTTGTTTTTAATGGCATCATCGGTAATCTCTTTTTCAAATTTCTTTATTAATTCTAATTTTCTTTTGTTCAATATAACTTCTTTCAAAGTGGGTTTGATGTATTCAAACGGCGAAATTTGATTCTTATCAATCACATTGGTAATTTTGATTAAATAGACATCTTCGTTTGACTGAATCTCCGCCTTTCTTCCCGGCCGAATGAATTCATCTCGGTTATCCGGATTGATTACCGGTAATTTCGCATAAACCTGACTCATGTCAACCCAAATCGAGTCGTTCAAAGCAAAGCTTTTAAATTGCAAAGCATAAGTGTCCCAAAACTTTTTGTCTTTTTTATTATAATCAAAGAACTTGCTTCTTATGGTGGCAAAACGAGGATTATCTTTAGCCAAATTAACAAACCGCAGTCGAACTAAGGTTCCGTTGGTTTTAAAATTCTCCTTGTTTTCATCGTAGTATTTTTTTAACTCTTGTTGTGTTACTAAAGTATCTACGGTATTTTTAACCACTTCTTCTATATACGCTTTGGTATATAAATCTATTTTGTATTGCTTAATTAAAGCGTTGTATTCTCCTTTTTTCTTTTCGCTTAGGTTTATTTCGGCGGCTTCAATAAGCAATTTTTGACTTGCCCAACGATTGATAAAATCTCTAACCATAAGCACGCTGTCCTCTTTTGAAGTTCCGGCAGGAACTAAAGTAGCGATATCAGATTTATACAAATAACTTTTTCCGACTCTGGCAATGGATTCCGTTTTTTGTTCCGGTTGAAAATAATTACAAGAACAAAACAAAACCATTATTAAGAAAAGGCTATTTCTAATCATTTATGGATTCAACTGTTTTTTTACTTTTTCAAAAACATCTTTATTGACTTTAACCACAAATTCTTGTTTCAAATCATCAACCCATCTTTGCTCCAGATATTGCTGATAATCATTCACTATTTTCCCTCTGCATTCGTCTAAAGTTTTAATTCCTTTTGGCATTACTTTGTCCACTTTGGTAACAAAATAATATTCTCCTTCTTTTTGAATATCTGAAATACCTACTTCAAACTTCGTACTTTTTGGCAAAGCGTCATTTCCTTCTTCAAACACGCCGCTATTGCTCATTACGTTGACTACATTTCCAATATTTAATTTTTCTTTGATTGCCTGTACTTCTGTTCCTTTCTTTAACAAAGCCAATGCTTTTTTAATCTCATCCATTTTAGTAGACGAAAGAATTGTAGCTTCCACTCTGTTTTTCCATTGGTGTTCTGTTTTGTGCTCTTCGTAGAATTTTTGCAAACCAATCGTATCTGTTTTGGCTCTTTCCCAAATTTCTTTTTCCATCAAGTCGAAAAGCAACAAACCATCACGGTATTCTTCCATTACGTTGGCAAATTCTAAAAATTCAACTTCAAGATTTTCATCATAATAAGCCGTCAATTGATTGTCTAAGAATTTCTCATACAAAGCATCAACCAATTTAGCAACAGGTTTAACCGCCAAGCCTGATTTTTGCTGTTTGTCTACAAATTCTAAAAATGCATTACCATCAATTTTTTTATTGTTGATCGTTAACAATGCAGCTGCATAGTCTTTAGCATTCTCCGGTTGCTTCCATTTTGCGTCATAAAAATCATTGGTAACCAATTTCGAAAGAATAGCATATTGCTTATTGTCTCTTTTATGGGTATATTTTTTTCTTAATTTTTCATTTAAAGAAGCAGTTATTTTCTTAGATCGGTCGTCTTTACCGATTTTGCCTTCCAACTCAATTTTCATTTCATCCAAGGTACGCACCGGATGCTTTTGGATTAACTTAACGATATGCCATCCGAATTGGGATTGGAATGGTGTCGAAATTTCATTTGGTGTTGACAATGAAAAAGCCACATTTTCAAATTCTTCCGAACTTAGTTGACCTGAGCTGAATTTATTCAAAACGCCACCTTTTGAAGAAGACGATTTATCTTCAGAAAACTGTTTGGCTAAATCCTCAAACTTTTCACCTTGTTGGATTTTTTTGTAAATCTCATTAATGGTATTTTTTGCTTGATCTTGTTCTTCGTCTTCAGATTTTGATTTTGGTTTCAAAACCATGATATGCGCTACCGTAACTTCTCCACGGTTATTTCTAATATCTTCCACTTTAAGGATATGATATCCAAAACGGGTTCTGACAATTTTGGAAACTTTCCCTTTTGGCGTGTTGAAGGCAGCATTCTCAAAAGCATACACCATTCTGAAAGCTGAAAAGTAACCTAAATCACCTTTGTTTTCTTTAGCTGATGGATCTTCAGAATATTGAACAGCTAAAGCACCAAAATTTTCTTCCGCTAGTGCTTTCTTGCTGATGTCTTCTATCTTTTTATAAGCCTTTAAAGTGTCTTCAGGAGATGCATTTTCATCAACTAATATAAGAATATGAGAAGCTCTCACTTCTTTTTGCAAACGATTATAACCTTCTTCAACCAATTCTTGGGTGATTTTAGTATCGTTAAAATAGTTTTTGGCTAATTGAGTTCGGTAAGATTTTAACTCATTTTGATATTTTGGATTGTCTTGTAATCCTAATTTACAGGCTTTATTGACTTTTAATTTGTAACCTACGAAGAGCTCTAAATACTGGTTTAAATCTTTCTGAGATTCGTCTTTTACTAAATCGAGATTTTTTTTGTAAACCCTTGCAAATTCGTCAGTATAATAAGGCTTATCATTGACCGTAAACAAAACTTCTTTTGAATTATTTTGCCCAAATCCGGCAATTGACATTGAAAAGAACAATCCTAAAAAAAACTGTTTTAAACTCATGCTTTTATAATTTCTATTAAAAACTTTACAATTAAATATTTGTTTTTTTGAACAGCCAAAAGTGCTTTGGTTTATCAAGATAACAATCAACAAAAGTAACAATTCAAACACATTATACAAGTATCGAGCCTACTATTAACAAAATTTTATTAACAGAACTTTTACCTTATTTTTTATTAAAGAAAACTGAGCCAAAATACATGCCTAAATAATGAGTAAATAATAGTATTTTTGCAGACAATTTATCGAAAATCATGAGTTTTTTAAAAGAAATACAACGCCGCAGAACTTTTGGAATTATTTCGCATCCCGATGCCGGAAAGACTACACTAACAGAGAAGTTACTACTTTTTGGTGGAGCAATTCAAGAAGCCGGAGCGGTGAAGAACAATAAAATAAAAAAAGGAGCCACTTCCGATTTTATGGAGATTGAGCGCCAAAGAGGAATTTCGGTAGCGACTTCGGTTTTGGCTTTTAATTATAAAGACAAAAAAATTAACATTCTCGACACACCTGGTCACAAGGATTTTGCCGAAGATACTTTCAGAACTTTGACTGCTGTTGACAGTGTTATAGTTGTTATTGACGTTGCAAAAGGTGTTGAGGAACAAACCGAAAAATTGGTTGAAGTTTGTAGAATGCGAAAGATTCCAATTATTGTTTTCATCAATAAGTTAGACCGTGAAGGAAAAGACGCTTTCGATTTAATGGATGAAGTCGAACAAAAATTAGGTTTGACTGTTACGCCTTTGAGTTTCCCTATCGGAATGGGTTATGATTTCCAAGGAATTTATAATATTTGGGAACAAAACATCAATCTTTTTAGTGGTGATAGTCGTAAAAACATAGAAGATACGATTGCTTTTTCAGACATTGAAAGTCCGGAATTGGAAAAAATAATTGGTGAAAAACCGGCGGTAAAACTAAGAGAAGAATTGGAATTGATTTCAGAAGTGTATCCGGCTTTTGACAGACAAAGTTATTTAGAGGGTACTTTGCAACCGGTGTTTTTTGGTTCGGCTTTGAATAATTTTGGCGTTAGAGAATTGCTCGATTGTTTTGTTGAAATTGCGCCAACGCCAAGACCAAAAGAATCAGAAACCAGATTGGTGAATCCTGAAGAAGAAAAAATGACCGGTTTTGTGTTCAAAATACACGCCAATATGGATCCGAAACACCGCGATAGATTGGCTTTTGTCAAAATTGTATCGGGCACATTCGAAAGAAACAAACCTTACACGCACGTAAGACTTAATAAAAATTTAAAATTCTCCAGTCCGAATGCATTCTTTGCTGAGAAAAAAGAGATTGTTGACATTTCGTATGCCGGAGACATTGTGGGTTTACACGATACCGGTAATTTCAAAATCGGAGATACTTTAACTGAAGGAGAAGTAATGAGCTTCAAAGGAATTCCGAGTTTTTCTCCGGAGCATTTCAGATACATTAATAACGCCGATCCTTTGAAATCTAAACAATTAGACAAAGGTGTTGACCAATTGATGGATGAAGGTGTAGCGCAGTTATTTACCTTAGAAATGAACAACAGAAAAATTATTGGAACCGTTGGTGCTCTACAGTATGAGGTAATCCAATATCGTTTGGAGCATGAATATGGCGCTAAATGCAGTTATGAGAATTTCCCTGTACACAAAGCTTGTTGGGTAAAACCAACTGATCCTAAGAGTGAAGAATTTAAAGAATTTAAAAGAATCAAGCAAAAATTCTTGGCACATGACAAATATGGTCAATTGGTATTCTTGGCCGATTCAGAATTCACAATACAAATGACACAAAGCAAGTTTCCTAATGTGAAGTTGTATTTTACTTCAGAATTTGACTAGTTCCAAAAAGTTGTACAGTTAAAATTTTAAACCATCCATTTTACTCAAATCATGAATATAATGGATGGTTTTTTATTGAAATTCTATTTAAATTTAAACAGTTCTTCTATTCTTTTTATAGGTGTAAAAAACAAACAAAACACCTACAATTAGCAACAAAATTAACTTTGCATTTATTGGTGCCGGTTGAGGATCACCTCCACCTTCAACACCTCCGTCACCACCACCACCGTCATCACCGTCACCGGGCTGTGCGAAAGCAACAAAATCTGAAGCTAATAAAAAAGCGACTAAATATAATTTTAAAATATTCTTCATAACAATTACTTGATGGTTTTTTAATTTTTTTAAATAAACATTATCTCATTACTTTTTTAGTCACAACCGACCCTTCTTGAGAAGTAATTTGAACCAATAATACTTGATTGGTCTGACCAGCTTTTATAGTGGTTTGTGAAGCATTGATTCCTTTACTTTCTGATAATAATCTACCTCTTATATCAAATACTTTTACAGCAGACATTACCACATTACCAGTATTAATTACTAAATCATTAGCTTCATTTTGGTAAACAACTACTTGGTTATCATTAAATATTGGTGTATCAACACCTAAAGACAATTGGTAGACTATCTCAAAACGAGAAGAGAATGTACCGGCATCAGTGCTAAAATTATAAGCACCTGTGGCTAAATTGTGTGTGGTAGAAGTCAAATTATCACGTAAATAAATCAACTGACCTTCTGCAAATAAACCTGAAGAATGATCTATCGAAATACTGTAATTCCCCGCTGTCCCAACCTTGTATGATAATGGTACTACATCAGTAGGTTCAAAACTTGGTCTACTTTGAACAGAATATTCTCCTGTATTTATTAAACTTGTCAAATAAAAATCTTTATTGATATTTTCCCCATCCATTCCTCTATCAAAATCCAAAGTTCCTTCTTCGCTATATCCAACAGCCATTTGACTAAAAATACCAGTGTTTGCATTTAAATTCAACCAATACAAACCATTATTTACTGTATTTACTGTTTGAGAATTTCTAAAAAACTGATTTGAATTCGAACTTCTTCTCATACCATTGGTAAAGCTTATAGAAGAACCACTATTGACTTTAACAAAAAATCCTTGTCCAACATTGATAACCCAATCAGCTTCAGCTCCATTTCCATTAGGGAAAAAACCTGTTCCTGTATCACCGCCCAATGCCCCATTAGCTACATAAGCAGTTTTAGTAAGTGTTGCGTAGGAAGTTGCTGCATTATCATTCGTTTTTCTCCAGAAGTATAAAGTACCAGATATGTTAGCATTACCATCAATAAAATCAGGAACACTGATTCGGGATGGATATGGATTTCCAACCGCATTATAACCGTAACCAATTATAGGTTCTCCCGCTGTAGAAACTGTAACAGGTATATCGCCATTGTTTGGAACTCCGCTAAAAGTACCTGTCCAAACAGTTGGAGCTGTCGGATGATTCCAAGGTGATCTTATAAGATATCCTTTTGCTGTAGCAAATTGAACATTGTTAGTATCTGTACCGCCTATTCCGGTTACAGGATCAGCCCCTGAAATAGAAAACCCTAAACCACTATTGTTATAAAAATTGGTAGCAGTAAGATATTGATAAAAACGGGTTGATAATGTTAAAGGTGAAAAAGCATATAATCCTTGTCCTGTTACCGGTGAAGACCATAAAGTATAATCAAAACGGTTTATTGCTGAACTGTTTCTTTTTATGGTGATATTACCAATATTATTATTGACTGTTCCCTCTTGAATTAAATTGGCATTGTTTTCAACTACAAAATCTGCTGCGGTCATATTATTTATTAGTCCACCTATAACCGTAATATCGTCCCCATCATTTATTGTAAATGAACCCGAGGTTAATGTTAATTTACTTGCGGTAAAAACGCCATGTTCATTAGTATTATATATGCCCTGTATAAAAGCTTCGATAGTGGCAGTAGGCCCGGTAACGTTTGACCATTCTGTTCCATTCCATGTCACAGTAGCTTGATTTGTAACAAGGTTAATTTCGTCAGAATTACCTGTAGTAAATAAACCGTTTACAGCTCTGACTTGGTAATAGTAATTTGTATTAGCATTTAAACCGGTTACGTTATATGACGTTAGTGGTGCATTAATTGAAAATGGCGAACCGGCAACTGGAGTAATTGTCAGTGTATTTGCAACTACTTTTATATCATCTAAAAAGAATCTTGCATTACTGGTTTGAAATGCTCTAAAAGTAATTTGTGTATTAATAGTTGCATCAGTAACTTGAACGGTGTAATCCGAGAAAGCTCCTTTTATCATTGTAACAGAAGAAACATCCAAAGTTCCACCACCTGTTATTTCTAATAGTAAAGTGGTTTGTTCTGAACCTCCATTCCAAGCACCAGCTCTAAAAGTTAAAACTGCATTCCCTGCAACCCCAAATACTGGAGTAGTCAGAGCACCTCTTGTACTACCTGCTCCCATTTTGGCACAATTATCCCCTCTGTATCCTGCTGTATCAGACCAACCAATTAAATCAAAAACTTCTGTGGCTATTGTGCCACTCCAACCTCCTGAATTTCCTCCGGTTCCATTTGCCGAACCTAAATCAACCCATGTAAATTGTTGATTTAAAATTTCTGAAGAACCACCTGATTTTGTATAAACATCCAAAACATAACTGGCGGCACCGGGAACCGCATCCCAATTAGCAGTAAATCCATTATTCAAAATATTTGTAGCCTCAACAGTTATATCTGGCACATTTAGTACCGCAATATCAGCTGTTAGTCCGGTAGGTTGCAACAGCGTATAGTTAGCGGAAGCCGAACCAGTCAAAGTGTAGCCCGTAACAGCAACAGAAATTCCTGTACCTGGAGTTGCAACTGCGAAAGCGGCTGAATATGTCTCATTTAAAACAACATTGCTTTCCTCTCCACTCACTACTCCTACTAATGTTGGAGTCCCCGATAAAGTAGCTGCTGTCGTGCCGTCTTGAACTTTGTTGTTCGCTGTTATATCAATTATCGTTAAGTTCTTTTTGTTTACGGTCAATGTCTGATCCACAGTTGTAGCAGCAGTGTAATTAACATTTCCTGTCTGAGAGGCTGAAATGGTTGTTGAACCTTGTCCAATAATGGTAATTGTATTACCTGAAACTGTTGCAACATCAGTATTAGAGCTTACATAAGAAACGGTCAATCCGGAGCTGGCAGCGGCTATTAGTTCAAAGGGGGCATCTCCATAAGTCGACGGAGAAAGCGCACCAAAGCTAATGGTTTGATTCGCTTGATTGATTGTTATGCTGATTGTCGCAGGAGCACTTGCACCTCCCGCATTACTGGCGGTAAAATCTACATTGAATATACCAATCTGAGTTGGAGTTCCGGAAATTTCACCAGATGTAGTATTTAAATCCAATCCTGTTGGCAAACTTCCGCTAGAAATGGCATAAGATGTTGGTGAGTTGGTTGCCATAACAGAATAAGAGAAAGCAGAATTATAATTTCCTACAGGAGATCCGCTTGAAACTACGGGAGCTACTGCACCTGTAGTTGTTCCCTGATTGGTATCTCCAAAACCAGTTTCCACCTGATCTCCATTCCTTGCCTTCGTTTTAAAAATATAAGTAGTAAGACTAACCAATCCCTTTACCGTAACCGTTCCCCAGACATCGGCTGTCTGCCAAACTGCTGTGGCTCCTAAAAAACCATTCGCTTGAACATACTGTCCATCCGTTTCAATAGCAAAAGTAGTATTTGCCGGATTTAAATTAGTTGTTGTACCGTCAAGCGTAACATCAAGTGTTGTTGCCTGTGGATTAGTCACAACCAAAGCACCAGGTACATTCGCCAAAGTATAAAAATTAGATTCATTCCCATAAGAGGTTCCTGCAGAATTGGTAGCATAAGCTCGATAGTAATACCTAGTATTAACATCCAACCCTGACAAAATGCTAATATAAGATCCTGTGCCTGTACCTGTTGTAACTACACTATTTGAGAGTGTTGGAGAAGAAGCTGTATTATAGACCAAACCACGAGCAGTAACTGTAGCACCACCATCAGCGGTAACATCCCCACCAGAAGAACCACCATCTACCGAAATTGATGAGGCTGTTGTTGTGGTAACCGTTGGTGCTATTGTACCAGCGGGAACAGCACTTGCCCAAGTAGTTCCTATATTTATAGCGTCAATTGACCCAACTGGTGGCGTTGCTTGTCTCACACTTATGGCATTTAATGCTGTAGCATCTGTACCTGCAGTTGTAGTCTGTAGTGGAGTTCCTGCTAAAGCTTCCGTACTTGCAAATGATGGCAAAACCCATAAATCAACCCTGTCATTTGAACTACCGGCAATAAATGTATATTTAACAACTAATAAATAGGTTGTTCCAAATTCAAAATTGGTAGCAACCGCAGTTGGATTTGCTGACTTGTTAATCCCAAATCGTAATACTGAACCACTTTTTTGTGCTAACACTCTTGTACTAAAGGAGGCAGAATTAAAATGTAAAAAATACTCAGTACTCGCTGAGGTTGTGGAGGTAAAATTTACCAAACAACTCATATATACTGTCCCAGAATTTTGAGATGTAAAAGTTCTGTTAATGTCCGCAACACCATTCGAAGCCAAAGTCATGGAACCTCCAACACTTGACCCTGCATGTCCAGTAAAAGCTAAGCCTGCATTAGTGTATTGCGGATAGAAAGTAGACCCGCTATGTGATGACCAGTTTGAAGTTGCTGCAGTTATGTTTCCAGGTATTGTGTAACTAAAATTTTCAGTTAACAATTGCCCATGTGAAACTAAACTTGTTAGAAAAACAAGGATAATTGCATTTTTTTTTAAAAGATTTCTACTTAAAACAAAAGTAATCTCGGTAAAAATTTTCATAGATGTTATAGTATTAATTTTCATATTCTTTTATTTAACTTTCAAAACCGAAGCTAAATACTTATAAAAATATGTTTTTTTTAAAGTTCAACCAGTTTCAGTAATACCATTCAAATGGCAGGCAAACCTACGGTAAAAATCGATTAAGAAACATTATGAAACGGTTAAATCAACAAAAATATTTTTTTTATAATAAAAATAATGTTAAAAAAAGACTGTGTCAATTGTTTGGTCATATAAACCTCATATTTTTTTACTTTATTCATAATTTAAAAAATAGAGATTATTTGAAAGTGGAGAAATAAAGGAAATTTTATAAGTGAAAGAATTTTATAATTTCCAAATGAAAGGTTGTCTTACTAAAAACGTCAAAATTTAACGAAACTAAAAGTTGTTCTGTATTTTTGATTATATAAGGGATTGTCTAAATAGGTACGTGTTACACCAATACTTTTCAATCTTTTGTGTGTTGGAGTATTGAAAAATTCACGATTGCTTCTTTTGATTGAGTCAAGCTGAGTGAGATGACAATAACTTTAAATCTGAAAAGTTAAATATTTAAAGATGAACAAATTATTTTTTTGATTGATTAATTAGCTATATTAAAAAAATCAAAAAAAAGCCAGCAATTTATTTCAACATGGAATAAATTGCTGGCTTATAGATTGATTTAATATCTAAACCTAAACGGCTCTTTTGTGCTTTCTATAAGTGTAGAATACAAATAAAACACCTAATACCAATAATAATATTAACCTACTATCGATTGGAGCCGGTTGAGGATCACCACCGCCTTCAACACCTCCATCGCCGCCGCCGCCGTCATCACCGTCACCGGGCTGTGCGAAAGCAACAAAATCTGAAGCTAATAAAAACAGAGCGACGAAATAAAACTTTAAAATATTTTTCATAACAATTACTTGATTTTTTTACTATTTCTTATTTTGACAAGCAAAATTATCTTATTACTTTTTTAGTTACAACCGGCCCTTCTTGAGAAGTAATTTGAACCAATAATACTTGATTGGTCTGACCAGCTGTTATAGTGGTTTGAGAAGCATTGATTCCTTTGCTTTCTGATAATAATCTACCTCTTATATCAAATACTTTTACAGCAGACATTACCACATTACCAGTATTAATTACTAAATCGTTAGCTTCATTTTGGTAAACAACTACTTGGTTATCATTAAATATTGGTGTATCAACACCTAAAGACAACTGGTAAACTATCTCAAAACGAGAAGAGAATGTACCGGCATCAGTGCTAAAATTATAAGCACCTGTGGCTAAATTGTGTGTGGTAGAAGTCAAATTATCACGTAAATAAATCAACTGACCTTCTGCAAATAAACCTGAAGAATGATCTATCGAAATACTGTAATTCCCCGCTGTCCCAACCTTGTATGATAATGGTACTACATCAGTAGGTTCAAAACTTGGTCTACTTTGAACAGAATATTCTCCTGTATTTATTAAACTTGTCAAATAAAAATCTTTATTGATATTTTCCCCATCCATTCCTCTATCAAAATCCAAAGTTCCTTCTTCGCTATATCCAACAGCCATTTGACTAAAAATACCAGTGTTTGCATTTAAATTCAACCAATACAAACCATTGTTTACTGTATTTACTGTTTGAGAATTTCTAAAAAACTGATTTGAATTTGAAATTCTTCTCATACCATTGGTAAAGTTTATAGAAGAACCACTATTGACTTTAACAAAAAATCCTTGTCCAACATTGATAACCCAATCAGCTTCAGCTCCATTTCCATTAGGGAAAAAACCTGTTCCTGTATCACCGCCCAATGCCCCATTAGCTACATAAGCAGTTTTAGTAAGTGTTGCGTAGGAAGTTGCTGCATTATCATTCGTTTTTCTCCAGAAGTATAAAGTACCAGATATGTTAGCATTACCATCAATAAAATCAGGAACACTGATTCGGGATGGATATGGATTTCCAACCGCATTATAACCGTAACCAATTATAGGTTCTCCCGCTGTAGAAACTGTAACAGGTATATCGCCATTGTTTGGAACTCCGCTAAAAGTACCTGTCCAAACAGTTGGAGCTGTCGGATGATTCCAAGGTGATCTTATAAGATATCCTTTTGCTGTAGCAAATTGAACATTGTTAGTATCTGTACCGCCTATTCCGGTTACAGGATCGGCCCCTGAAATAGAAAACCCTAAACCACTATTGTTATAAAAATTGGTAGCAGTAAGATATTGATAAAAACGGGTTGATAATGTTAAAGGTGAAAAAGCATATAATCCTTGTCCGGTTACCGGTGAAGACCATAAAGTATAATCAAAACGGTTTATTGCTGAACTGTTTCTTTTAACTACTGTTGCACCAGAACCTGTATTATCAACATCATTTACTTGGATTAAATTAGCATTGTTTTCAATAGTTAAAGTTCCATCATTATCAATAATGTCTGTAACTGTTAAATCGTATAATGAAGTTACTTTTAAAGTAGTCCCGGAATCTAATGTCAAACTATTAATTGTAACATCCGAAGATATTTCCGGGTAGTTAGCCGCTGTGCTGATTACTACATTTGATGAAGCAGTTGGCACACCACAACTCCAGTTTGAGCCAACATTCCATGCTGTACTTGTAGTTCCTAACCAAGTGTTTCTAACTGCAATTGTTGCTGTTGATGATGATGCGCTACAACCATAACTATTGGTAGCAGTAACAGTGTAAAATGTATTAACTGTTGGCGCAACACCTGTCGGGTTTTGCAATGAAGAAGTAAATCCTGAAGGCGTTGATGTCCATGCGAAAGTTGCCGGTGGTGGAGTTGAAGACATTCCTGTTACAGAAACATTATCGATTGCCCAATAATAACCCCATTCTGCATGATACTTGAAACGAATAAAAACCGTAGCTTGATTCAAATAAGAAGACAGATCAAACGTTCCTAACACAAAACCAGTAGAACTACCTACAGTAGCTGTATATGAAGGTGATAATGTAGTCCATGTAGTTCCATTAACAGAAACCTGAACATCTGCATTATCATTTGCATTGTAATCTCTATAATAATGATAAAAATTTAAGGTCGCAGAACTTAAACCTACTGTACTAAAAGATGGAGATGTTAATGCTGTATCCGTAGTACTACCACTGCCTTGTGCATCACTATTACTCATATAAAACTGAGTATTGTCAATACCTTTAAAATTAACACTACTAATAGTGTAATCATTTCTCAAAGTCCATGCAGCCAAAGCTGGATTACCGCCAGAACTTGTATTAGTTGTAGTCCAACCAACAGGTGTTCCGTTAAAATCCTCATTTAGTCGCACAACCGATGTAAGCTCCGAATTGGAATTAGCACTAGCCGTTAAATCAACAGTATCTCCTGAGCAAATTGTAGATGCGCTTTCTGTTGCTATAACTGATGTAGGCGTAGGATTAACAACTTGTGTTTTTGATGCTGAAACCGTTCCACACGAACCACCGGTTGTTGTCAAAGTTAAGGTAGCAGTTCCTTCATAATTACTTGGTGGTGTCCATGCAGCATTTAATGTTGTGGCATTCGGAGAAAAAGTTCCTCCAACACCACCATCAGACCAAATAGCGCCAGTTGCTGAACCACCTCTACTTCCACCCAATGGTGCAGATGTACCACCTTTACAAATAGCTGTTAGAGCACTTCCTGCATTTACTGTTGGAAGTGCACATCCTTTAATACTGACACCAGTCATTGAAGGAAGTGAAGTACCACTTAATTCCACTAAACAATTAGAAGAAGTATTACTTGTTGGCAAAGTAGTATAATTGGCTATGGCTCCATTAATTCCAAGATCATTTGAAGTTCCTGAAGTATTAAAAGTACCTGTCTGTTGATTTACTGACGTAAAGCTATTAAAATTATCAAAATTTCTATCACTAGTGCTACCTACTCTACAGGAATTCACTAAAAGAATTGCTTGATCACCTGCATTAATAGTTAAATTAGTGCTAAATTGGAAATCAGAAATAGCAGTAGTACTATTATAAACTCTGGTATTTGTAATGGAAGTCGTTTGGTCTACATAATCAAAAACACCGACCCACACAGAATTTAAGGCTGTTGTACCATTACTAATACTGTAGGATAGTGTAGTATTAGAAGCCAAATCTAGATCTGATTCTTTAAGATAATAAATCGCGGTATGTTGTCGGTTTGATGTAGCTAAATCTCCATTTGCCAATGTAAAAGATCTTCCACCATATGTGAGTGTGATACTTCTGCTACCAGCAGTAGTTCTAGTAGTAGCTATCGCGACAACTAATAACCTATTAGAATCTGTTCCTGTTGGAACAACATAAGAAGGAGTTCCTGAATTACTTGTGCCATTATAAACATTTGTCCAATTGTTCAATATAGACACTTGCGCAAAAGATTCATTTGCAAAGAATAACATCATCAGAAAAAACACTGTTGTTTTTATCTTAGAATTTTGTAAAATTGTTTTCATGTGCAGAAATTTTATTTTTAGATTTGAGTAAATAAATATTGAGCGAAAGTATTTGATACATAATCATCAAACAATTAAAATTGTTCAATGGTAAAAATTATCGTTGTAATCTACATATTTAGCAATCAAAACTAAATTTAAACCATAATTTCGTCTTACTAATATGATTTTTAAAACAGCCATTCGCCACAAACGTTAAACGATTAGTTCTACAAAAAAACAAAAAAAATATCTAAAGTCACTCCATTTCATCGACAAACTACACTATAAAATACTTTTTTGTAGTCTTTAGATTATTTTTACAAATAAATTATTAATCTAAATTGCACAAATGTATTTTATCGATTTAACAAGAAGAACAACGACAAAACACATGAATTTAGTCCGAAAGAAGTATAAAAATGAATTTCTGTAAAAATCAAAAGAGAATAAAATCTGAATTTATCCCATAAAAAAAACCTCTCCATTTCTTGAGAGGTTTTCTATAAAAAAACATATTTAATTTATGCTTGACCGGCTGGACCAAAATTCAAAGGAATCGGAGGTTGCTCTGTATCCTTTATTTCGCCATTGGCCAATTCAAATCGGTGGATATTTTCCCCTAATGCTTTCAGAAATCTTTTAGCATGTTGCGGTGTTAACACAATTCTCGATTTAACTTTTGCCTTAGGCACTCCAGGCATGATCGTTACAAAGTCAACTACAAATTCAGAAGCTGAATGGTTGATGATAGCCAAGTTGGAATAAATTCCTTCGGCCGTCTTTTCATCCAACTCAATATTGATTTGTCCTTGTTGTTGATTATTATCACTCATTTGATATTAAATTTTTGATATTAGATATTCCGTTTTGCTACGCATGGTAATTAAAAAGCCACTAATTTAAGATTTAAAGTAGTGGCTTTTATTAAATATAACTATTAATATTGCTATTAATAAATGTATTCTTCTTTATTGGCCATGATTTCATTGTAATCTTCTTTCGAACCTACAATAGTGTGATCGTAATCTCTCATACCAGTTCCCGCAGGAATTCTGTGGCCAACGATAACATTTTCTTTAAGACCTTCTAAAGTATCTACTTTACCGGCTACTGCCGCTTCGTTTAATACTTTTGTAGTCTCTTGGAACGATGCTGCCGAGATAAATGATTTCGTTTGTAACGATGCTCTTGTGATACCTTGAAGTACCGGAGTTGCCGTAGCCGTAATAACATCACGAGCCACAACTTGGTTTTTATCATTACGCTTCAACAATGAATTTTCATCTCTTAACTCACGTGGAGAAACGATTTGACCCGGTTTTAACACCTCAGAGTCACCTGCATCTTCTACCACTTTCATTCCGTACAATTTATCGTTTTCTTCGATAAAGTCAGCCGTGTGTATTAATTGCTCTTCAAGGAATAAAGTATCTCCCGGATCTTCAACTCTTACTTTACGCATCATTTGACGAATAACCACTTCAAAGTGTTTGTCATTGATTTTTACCCCTTGCAAACGATAAACCTCTTGAATTTCGTTAACCAAATACTGTTGAACAGCTGATGGACCTTGGATTCTCAAGATATCATCCGGAGTAATGGCTCCATCAGATAAAGGCACACCCGCTTTTACGAAATCATTCTCTTGAACTAAGATTTGACTTGATAATTTCACTAAGTATTTCTTGATTTCACCAAATTTAGATTCGATTACTATCTCACGGTTACCTCTTTTGATTTTTCCAAAAGAAACTACACCATCGATTTCCGAAACAACCGCTGGGTTTGAAGGATTACGAGCTTCTAACAACTCGGTAATTCTTGGTAAACCTCCGGTGATATCACCTGCTTTAGAAGAACGACGAGGAATTTTCACCAAGATTTTACCTGCTTTAATTTTCTCTCCATCTTCTACCATAAGGTGAGCACCAACCGGTAAGTTGTAAGAACGGATTAATTCTCCGTCTTTACCGTAAACCAATAAGGTTGGGATTAATTTTTTATTTCTTCCTTCCGAAATTACTTTTTCTTGGAAACCGGTTTGCTCATCGATTTCTACTTGGAACGATTGTCCTTGCTCTAAATCTTCGTAAGCAATTTTTCCGGTAAATTCAGAAACGATAACTCCATTATATGGATCCCATTTACAGATAGCAGCACCTTTTTCAACGGTGTCTCCATCTTTCACATTGATAACAGAACCGTAAGGAATATTGTGTGTACTTAATAAAATACCTGTTTTAACATCTACTAATTTCAATTCAGTTGAACGAGAAACCACGATATCTACTTTGTTCCCATCTCCGTCTTCTCCAACAACTGTTTTCAAATCTTCGATTTCTAATCTTCCTCCAAATCTTGCGATGATGCTAGATTCTTCAGAAACACCACCGGCAACTCCACCAACGTGGAATGTACGAAGTGTCAACTGTGTTCCAGGCTCTCCAATAGATTGTGCAGCGATAACACCGACTGCTTCTCCTTTTTGAGTCATTTTTCCGGTAGCTAGGTTACGTCCGTAACATTTAGCACAAATACCTTTTTTAGCTTCACAAGTTAAAGGCGAACGAACATCTACTCTTTCAAGTGGAGATTCTTCAATTGCTTTAACCACTGCTTCAGTAATTTGCTCACCTGAATGAATTAAAATTTCATTGTTCAACGGATTGATTACATCTTGTAACGCCACACGTCCTAAGATTCTCTCTCCTAAAGTTTCAACGATTTCTTCATTTTTCTTTAAAGCAGAAACATCAATTCCTCTTAAAGTACCACAATCTACAGAGTTGACGATTACGTCTTGAGAAACGTCATGTAAACGACGAGTCAAGTAACCAGCATCTGCCGTTTTCAAAGCGGTATCTGCCAGACCTTTACGCGCACCGTGCGTAGAAATAAAATACTCCAAAATTGAAAGACCTTCCTTAAAGTTAGAAAGAATCGGGTTTTCAATAATTTCACCACCACCAGCGGTTGATTTTTTAGGCTTAGCCATCAAACCACGCATACCGGTTAACTGACGAATTTGTTCTTTAGATCCACGAGCTCCGGAATCAAGCATCATATATACCGAGTTGAAACCTTGTTGGTCTTCACGGATATTTTTCATCGCCAATTCTGTCAATTGTGCATTCGCAGAAGTCCAGATATCAATAACTTGGTTGTAACGTTCGTTATTGGTAATAAGACCCATGTTATAGTTTGTAGAAATTACATCTACTTGCTCTCTTGCGTCAGCAATCAATTTATTTTTTTGCTCCGGAATTCTAATATCACCTAATGAGAATGACAATCCACCTTTGAAAGCGAATTTGTACCCCATATCTTTCATGTTATCAAGGAACGCTGCCGTTGTAGGAACATCAGTTACTGCAAGGATTTTTCCAATAATATCACGTAAAGATTTTTTAGTCAATACTTCGTTGATATATCCTGCCGCTGGTGGAACTACTTCATTAAAAAGTACTCTACCGGCAGTAGTCTGGATAATTTTGTATACCAATTCTCCTTCTTCATTGAAATCTTTAGCTCTGATTTTAACACGAGCATTCAATTCCACTCTTCCTTCGTTGATAGCAATATTACATTCTTCAGCAGAATAAAAAGTCAAGCCTTCACCTAAGATTTTATGTTCAGGAACTGATAATCTTTCTTTGGTCATATAATAAAGACCAAGTACCATGTCTTGAGAAGGAACCGTAATCGGAGCACCATTCGCAGGATTCAAGATATTATGAGAAGCCAACATTAATAATTGTGCTTCCAAAATAGCTTCCGGTCCTAACGGTAAGTGAACCGCCATCTGGTCACCATCAAAATCCGCATTGAACGCCGTACATACTAACGGGTGTAACTGGATTGCTTTTCCTTCAATTAATTTTGGTTGGAAAGCTTGGATACCTAATCTGTGTAACGTAGGAGCACGGTTTAATAATACCGGGTGACCTTTGATTACATTCTCCAGGATATCCCAAACTACTGGCTCTTTTTTGTCGATGATTTTCTTAGCAGACTTAACTGTTTTAACAATTCCTCTTTCGATTAACTTACGAATAACGAATGGTTTGTATAGTTCAGCAGCCATATCTTTTGGCAGACCACATTCGAACAATTTCATTTCAGGTCCAACAACAATTACCGAACGAGCAGAATAATCCACACGTTTCCCTAATAAGTTTTGACGGAAACGACCTTGTTTACCTTTTAACGAATCTGATAAAGATTTTAATGGTCTGTTTGATTCTGTTTTAACTGCAGAAGCTTTACGCGTGTTGTCAAATAAGGAATCTACTGATTCCTGCAACATACGTTTTTCGTTTCTTAAGATTACTTCAGGAGCTTTGATTTCCATTAATCTTTTCAAACGGTTGTTACGGATGATCACTCTTCTGTACAAATCGTTCAAATCGGAAGTTGCGAAACGACCTCCATCAAGCGGCACCAACGGACGCAATTCTGGCGGTATCACCGGAATTACTTTCAAAATCATCCACTCAGGACGGTTTTCTCTGTTTAGGTTTGACTCACGGAAAGATTCAACAACTTGTAATCTTTTTAACGCTTCTGTTTTTCTTTGTTTAGACGTTTCGTTATTAGCCGCGTGACGTAAGCTGTAAGACAACTCATTTAAATCAGTTCGTGCCAATAAATCCATGATACATTCAGCACCCATTTTGGCGATGAATTTATTTGGATCATTGTCATCTAAATATTGATTTTCCATCGGAAGGGTATCTAAAATATTCAGATATTCTTCTTCTGTCAAAAAGTCTAAACGGTGTAATGATTCACCATCTGCATTTTGAGCAATACCGGCTTGGATTACTACGTATCTTTCGTAGTAAATAATCATGTCTAATTTCTTAGATGGCAATCCAAGAATGTACCCAATTTTGTTTGGTAACGAACGGAAGTACCAGATGTGAGCAATCGGCACCACCAAATTGATGTGACCAACTCTGTCTCTACGTACTTTTTTCTCGGTTACTTCAACACCACAACGGTCACAAACGATTCCTTTATAACGGATTCTTTTGTATTTACCACAGGCACATTCAAAATCTTTTACCGGACCGAAAATTCGCTCACAGAAAAGACCATCACGTTCTGGTTTGTGGGTTCTATAGTTGATAGTTTCCGGCTTCAAAACCTCTCCTCTTGACTCAGCCAAGATAGATTCCGGTGAAGCTAGTCCTATCGAAATTCTGTCAAATCTTTTGATAGTATTTTTAGTATCTTTATTTCTATTCATCATAGTCGTAACATTTAAAGTGTTCAGTATTCAGTGTTCAGTGTTCAGATAGTGTATCCGAACACTGCCACTGCCAACTATTTTTATTCTTCTAATCTGATGTCTAATCCAAGACCTTTCAATTCATGCATTAATACATTGAATGATTCTGGTAATCCCGGTTCCGGCATAGTTTCTCCCTTAACGATTGCTTCGTAAGTTTTAGCTCTACCGATTACGTCATCCGATTTAACAGTCAAAATTTCTCTTAGCGTACTTGATGCTCCATAAGCTTCAAGTGCCCAAACCTCCATTTCTCCGAAACGCTGACCTCCAAATTGGGCTTTACCACCCAATGGTTGTTGTGTAATCAAAGAGTATGGACCGATAGAACGAGCGTGCATTTTATCGTCAACCATGTGTCCCAATTTCAACATATAGATTACTCCAACAGTTGCTGCTTGGTGGAAACGTTCTCCAGTTCCTCCATCATACAAATAAGTATGACCGAATTGTGGAATACCTGCTTCGTCTGTCAAGGCATTGATTTGGTCTAATGTTGCTCCATCAAAAATAGGTGTCGCATAAGTTCTTCCTAATTTTTGTCCGGCCCAACCCAAAACAGTTTCATAAATCTGACCGATGTTCATACGAGAAGGTACACCTAGTGGATTCAATACGATATCAACCGGAGTTCCATCTTCTAAGAATGGCATATCTTCGTGACGAACGATACGAGCAACAATACCTTTGTTACCGTGACGTCCCGCCATTTTATCACCCACTTTCAATTTACGTTTCTTAGCGATATAAACTTTCGCCAATTTCAAGATACCGGCTGGTAATTCATCTCCAACAGTGATGGTAAATTTCTCTCTTCTTAAAGCACCTTGCAAATCGTTTAATTTGATTTTGTAGTTGTGGATTAAGTCGTTAACCAAGTGGTTAGTTTCTTCATCTGCAACCCATTGTCCTTTAGTC
This sequence comes from Flavobacterium sp. 102, assembly GCF_003634615.1. NCBI lineage: Bacteria > Pseudomonadati > Bacteroidota > Flavobacteriia > Flavobacteriales > Flavobacteriaceae > Flavobacterium > Flavobacterium sp. 102. Next base: position 109,101 of record NZ_RBKX01000001.1, read on the forward strand.
AAGTGAGCGAAATCTTCTACGGCATGTAACATTTTTTGAGTGTATTTTTTACCTTTTGGTAAAACTTCTTCTCCTAAATCGTTCATGACACCTTGCGATGTTTTTCCGTTTACTATGGTGAATAATTTTTCAACCAATTTGTCTTTTAACTCAACAAATTTGGTTTCGAATTCCATTTCCAAAGACGTCAAATCGTCTTTATCTTTGGTACGTTTCTTTTTATCTTTTACCGCTCTCGCGAATAATTTTTTGTCTAAAACCACACCGTGTAACGATGGAGACGCTTTTAACGAAGCATCTTTTACATCTCCTGCTTTATCCCCGAAGATGGCACGAAGCAATTTCTCTTCCGGTGTAGGATCTGATTCTCCTTTTGGTGTAATTTTTCCGATTAGAATGTCGCCAGGTTTAACTTCGGCTCCGATTCTGATCATTCCGTTTTCATCCAAGTCTTTGGTAGCTTCTTCAGAAACGTTCGGGATATCATTAGTTAACTCTTCGTTACCTAATTTCGTATCTCTAACTTCCAATGAATAATCATCAACGTGGATAGACGTGAAGATATCGTCACGAACTACTTTTTCAGAAATTACAATCGCATCCTCGAAGTTATACCCTTTCCAAGGCATAAACGCAACTTTAAGGTTTCTACCCAAAGCCAACTCTCCGTTTTGTGTTGCATATCCTTCACAAAGTACTTGTCCTAATTTCACTCTGTCGCCTTTTCTTACGATTGGCTTCAAGTTGATAGACGTACTTTGATTTGTTTTTCTGAATTTGATCAAGTTATACGATTTCTCATCTGGGTCAAAACTTACCATTCTTTCCTCTTCTGTTCTATCGTATTTGATAGTAATCATGTTGGCGTCAACGTACTCTACAGTTCCGTTTCCTTCCGCATTGATTAATACTCTTGAGTCAGACGCTACTTGACGCTCTAAACCTGTTCCTACGATTGGTGCTTCAGGACGTAACAATGGTACAGCCTGACGCATCATGTTGGAGCCCATCAACGCACGGTTCGCATCATCATGCTCCAAGAAAGGAATCAATGAAGCTGAAATCGAGGCGATTTGGTTCGGCGCAACGTCAGTATAATGAATTTCGTTAGGATCAACAACCGGGAAATCGCCTTCTTCACGGGCAATAACTTTATCGGCAGTAATTTTTCCTTTGGCGTCCATTTCGATGTTTGCCTGAGCAATCATTTTCCCTTCTTCTTCTTCTGCGCTTAAGTAAATTGGTTCAGAAGTTAAATCAACTGTTCCGTTAGTTACTTTACGGTATGGTGTTTCGATGAATCCCATTCCGTTTACTTTAGCATAAACACCCAAAGATGAAATCAATCCAATGTTTGGTCCTTCAGGCGTTTCAATCGGACAAAGTCTTCCGTAGTGCGTATAGTGAACGTCACGTACCTCGAAACCGGCTCTTTCTCTTGAAAGTCCACCTGGCCCAAGGGCAGATAATCTTCTTTTGTGTGTAATCTCAGCTAGTGGATTTGTTTGATCCATGAATTGAGACAACTGGTTTGTACCAAAGAAAGAGTTGATTACCGATGATAATGTTTTAGCATTGATCAAATCGATTGGTGTAAACACCTCGTTATCTCTAACGTTCATTCTCTCACGGATGGTTCTGGCCATACGGGCTAAACCTACACCAAATTGTTGAGACAATTGCTCACCAACGGTTCTCACACGACGATTTGATAAGTGATCAATATCATCAATCTCCGCTTTAGAGTTGATTAATTCGATCAAATATTTTACGATAGTGATGATATCTTCTTTGGTCAAGACTTGCTTTTCCATTGGGATATCAAGGTTCAATTTTTTGTTCATTCTGTAACGACCAACTTCACCTAAGTTATAACGTTGGTCAGAGAAGAATAATTTATCTATGATGCCACGAGCCGTTTCTTCATCAGGCGGTTCTGCATTACGCAACTGACGGTAAATGTGCTCAACAGCTTCTTTTTCTGAGTTTGTTGGGTCTTTTTGTAAAGTATTATGGATGATAGCGTAATCACCTTGATTAGCATCTTCTTTATGTAACAAAATAGATTTTACGTTAGAATCGATGATTTCTTCCACATTATCTTTGTCGATAATGGTATCTCTATCCAAGATAATTTCGTTACGTTCGATAGATACTACTTCACCAGTATCCTCGTCAACGAAATCTTCGTGCCAAGTATTTAATACTCTCGCAGCTAATCTTCTTCCAACGTATTTCTTAAGACCGGTTTTTGAAACTTTGATTTCTTCTGCAAGGTCAAATATTTCAAGAATGTCCTTATCTCTTTCGAATCCGATAGCACGGAAAAGAGTAGTCACCGGTAATTTTTTCTTTCTATCGATATAAGCATACATAACGCTGTTGATATCGGTAGCAAATTCAATCCATGAACCTTTGAAAGGAATTACTCTAGCAGAATACAACTTAGTACCATTAGCATGGAAAGACTGACCAAAGAAAACACCAGGCGAACGGTGTAATTGAGAAACTACCACACGCTCGGCACCATTGATAACGAAAGTTCCGCTTGGTGTCATGTATGGAATTGTTCCAAGATAAACATCTTGAACAATCGTTTCAAAATCTTCGTGCTCCGGATCAGTACAGTATAGTTTTAGTCTGGCTTTTAGAGGCACACTATATGTTAAACCTCTTTCGATACACTCTTGAATAGTGTAACGCGGTGGGTCAACAAAATAATCTAGGAACTCCAATACAAATTGGTTTCTTGTATCAGTAATTGGAAAGTTTTCCATGAAGGTATTGTATAACCCTTCGTTGCCTCTCTCGTCAGATTTGGTTTCCAATTGGAAGAAATCTTTAAAAGATTTAACCTGAACATCTAGGAAATCCGGATATTGAGGTATGTTTTTAGTAGAGGCAAAATTCAATCTTTCAGTCTGATTTGTTATCATCAATGGACAAAATTTTGATTTAAAAAAAGTAATTTTTGTGTGTAAAAACACTGTTTAATTTATACTTTCCTTTTTTGTAACCAATACATCTTTAAAAATAAACCAGGAAATTAGTCGATTTTTTTCTTCGTATTGATCAAAAACTTTTTCGTATTTTAAACTTAATATGATAATAAAACTTTCTATAATTTTATTATACGAAAAATGGTTTAGGCCCTTGGACGCATTGTCCAAGGCCTAAACCTAGTTCTAAAACCGGTGTTGGATTATTTTAACTCAACAACAGCTCCAGCTTCTTCTAAAGATTTTTTCAAACCTTCAGCTTCTGCTTTAGTAACTCCTTCTTTGATGTTTGATGGAGCGCCGTCAACTAAATCTTTAGCTTCTTTTAAGCCAAGACCTGTTAATTCTTTAACTGCTTTTACAACAGCTAATTTAGAAGCTCCAGCTTCTTTCAATACTACTGTGAATTCAGTTTGCTCTTCAGCAGCATCACCAGCACCAGCACCACCAGCAGCAACTACTACAGCTGCAGCAGCAGGCTCGATACCATACTCATCTTTTAATATTGTAGCTAAATCGTTAACTTCTTTTACCGTAAGGTTAACTAATTGTTCTGCGAATTGTTTCAAATCTGCCATTTTTTCTATCGTTTAAAATGTTCTTTAATTATTATTTTTTTAGTCTGCTCTAATTATTCTGCTGTTTCGCCTTTTTGTTCTGCATTGTTTAATAATGCAGCAATAACGCGTTTTGCAGGAGATTGAAGTAATCCAATGATTTCTCCAATAACTTCTTCTTTAGATTTCAATGAAGCTAAGCTATCCAAAAGGTTATCTCCGATGTAAATTTCACCGTTGATGTAAGCACCTTTAAATGCAGGCTTATCTGATTTTTTTCTGAAATCTTTAATGATTTTTGCTGGAGAATTTGCGATGTCTGCGATAAAAATAGAAGAGTTTCCTTTTAACACAGATGACAAATCACCATAATCATTACTTGAAGCTTCCATTGCTTTTCCAAGCAAAGTGTTCTTAACTACTTCTAATTTGATACCTGCTTTAAAACAAGCTCTTCTTAGGTTTGAAGTAGTTTCTGCGTCTAACCCAGAGGTGTCAGCAATATATACAATATTACTTTCGGCCAACTTTGCAGTTAAATCTTCTATCGCGATTGATTTTTCTTCTCTTGTCATAATAAAATTTGTTTAACTACCAATTATACTGCTTTAGGATCTAAAGCGATAGCAGGGCTCATAGTAGAAGAGATGTGAATACTCTTAATATATGTTCCTTTAGCTGCAGTTGGTTTTAATTTAAGTAATGTTTGAATAATCTCGTGAGCGTTATCTACAATCTTATCCGCTTCGAAAGAAATTCTTCCGATACCTGCGTGAACGATTCCAGTTTTATCAACTTTAAAGTCGATTTTACCCGCTTTTACTTCAGCAACAGCTTTACCAATTTCCATGGTTACTGTTCCTGTTTTAGGGTTTGGCATTAAACCTCTTGGACCTAAAACACGTCCTAAAGGACCTAATTTACCCATGATAGCCGGCATAGTGATGATTACATCAACATCTGTCCAACCATCTTTAATTTTTTGAAGGTAATCGTCTAATCCTACATAGTCAGCACCAGCCGCTTTCGCTTCTGCTTCTTTATCCGGTGTAACTAAAGCTAATACTTTAGTATCTTTACCGGTTCCATGAGGAAGGGTTACAACACCTCTTACCATTTGATTTGCTTTTCTTGGATCAACTCCTAAACGAACAGCAATATCTACAGACTCGTCAAATTTTGCTGAAGCAACAACTTTCAATAAAGACGAAGCGTCTTTTAAAGAATACAGTTTGTTTTTTTCAATTTTTGAAGCAGCCTCTTTTTGTTTTTTTGTCAATTTTGCCATTTCTTACCTTATTTTAGAGGAGAATCTCCAGTTACAGTTATACCCATAGATCTAGCTGTTCCAGCAATCATGCTCATAGCTTTTTCAGGTGTGAATGCATTTAAATCGACCATCTTGTCTTCGGCGATAGCTTTAATTTGATCCCAAGTTACGCTAGCAACTTTTTTTCTATTAGGCTCGCCTGAACCAGATTTTAATTTAGCAGCATCCAATAATTGAATTGCAGCAGGTGGAGTTTTTACAACAAAATCAAACGATTTGTCTTTATACACGGTAATTTGTACCGGTAACACTTTGCCGGGTTGATCTTGGGTTCTAGCATTGAACTGCTTACAGAATTCCATGATATTAACACCAGCAGCTCCCAGAGCAGGTCCAACCGGTGGCGACGGGTTCGCAGCACCTCCCTTAACTTGTAGTTTAACTACTTTACTAATCTCTTTAGCCATTGTTTTTTAAAAATTTACAATAATCTGTGGAAGCGGATTATTGCGGTTTATAATAGTGTAACAAATTATACTTTTTCAACTTGCATAAAGCTCAGTTCCAATGGTGTTTTTCTTCCGAAAATTTTCACCATTACTTCCAGCTTACGCTTTTCTTCATTGATTTTGTCAATAGTTCCGTTGAAACCATTGAAAGGACCATCAACAACCTTGATTGTTTCTCCTATATTGAAAGGAATATTTTGGGTATCTGTATTGACAGCCAACTCATCCACTTTACCAAGCATTCTGTTTACTTCTGACAATCTTAACGGCACCGGATCTCCACCTTTAACTTCTCCTAAGAAACCAATAACACCAGTAATTGATTTAATGATGTGTGGAATTTCACCAACCAAGTTAGCTTCAATCATGACATAACCAGGAAAGTATACTTTATCCTTAGCTATCTTTTTCCCATCTCTAACTTGCACTACTTTTTCAGTTGGAACAAGTACTTGCGAGATATAATCTGCCATGCCTAATCTGTTAATTTCGGTTTCGATATAAGCTTTCACTTTATTTTCTTGACCACTAACAGCCCTAACGACATACCATTTCTTTACATTAATATCAGCCATTTCAGAAAAATTAAGGTTTTAACCAATTAAAGAAACCGGCAATTACTTTTGCACAAGCTTCATCAACACCCCAAGTTGCCAGCGCTAAAACAATTGAGAATACAGCCACTACAATAGTGTACTTTTGAACTTCAGCCCATTCCGGCCAAGTAACATTTGTTCTCAATTCTTCAAATGCTTCTGATATATAGTTAACAATTTTTGTCATTGTAAATTATTTTTTTTGCACGGGCGGAGGGATTCGAACCCCCATCAACGGTTTTGGAGACCGCTATTCTACCCTTGAACTACGCCCGTTTCATTAAAAACCAGCAGAGTAACCGAAAGGCTCTCTGCTGGCAATATATTTAATTAGATAATTAGTCTAAAATTTCAGTAACCTGACCGGCACCTACTGTTCTACCACCTTCACGGATAGCGAAACGTAAACCGATGTTCAAAGCGATTGCACTCAACAAAGAAACTTCAATAGTTAAGTTATCACCTGGCATTACCATCTCTACACCAGCTGGTAAAGAGATAACTCCTGTTACGTCAGTTGTACGTACGTAGAACTGTGGACGGTAGTTATTGTGGAATGGTGTGTGACGACCACCTTCTTCTTTTTTCAAGATATAAACCTCAGCTTTGAATTTAGCGTGTGGTTTTACAGATCCTGGCTTACAAATAACCATTCCTCTTTTGATATCTTCTTTAGCAACACCTCTTAACAAGATACCAGCGTTATCTCCAGCCTCACCTCTATCCAAGATTTGACGGAACATTTCGATACCAGTTACTGTAGAAGTTAATTTCTCAGCACCCATACCAATGATTTCAACAGGATCACCTGTATTACAGATACCAGTTTCGATACGACCTGTAGCAACAGTTCCACGACCAGTAATTGTAAATACGTCTTCAACCGGCATCAAGAAAGGTTTGTTAACATCTCTTTCTGGCTCTTGAATCCAATTATCAACCGCTTCCATCAATTCAATGATTTTTGGTACCCAAGCCGGATCGTTATTCAATCCACCTAAAGCTGAACCTTGAACTACAGGACCATTATCTCCATCATAATCGTAGAAAGACAACAAGTCTCTGATTTCCATTTCAACTAATTCTAATAATTCCGCATCATCAACCATATCCACTTTGTTCATGAATACAACGATTCTTGGAATACCAACCTGACGTCCTAAAAGGATGTGCTCACGTGTTTGTGGCATTGGTCCGTCTGTTGCAGCAACTACTAAAATAGCACCGTCCATTTGAGCAGCACCAGTAACCATGTTCTTTACGTAATCCGCGTGACCAGGACAGTCAACGTGTGCGTAGTGACGGTTAGCAGTTTCATACTCAACGTGTGAAGTATTGATAGTAATACCTCTTTCTTTTTCTTCTGGAGCGTTATCAATTTGATCAAATGATTTCGCTTGACAGTAACCTGCATCAGATAATACTTTTGTGATCGCTGCAGTTAAAGTTGTTTTTCCGTGGTCAACGTGCCCAATTGTTCCAATGTTTAAGTGGGGCTTGTTACGGTTAAAATTTTCTTTTGCCATTTTACTTAATTTTTAATCTTAGTTTATATATTAGTGTTCAAATTTTACAATTTTGAGCCAACTACGGGAATTGAACCCGTGACCTCTTCCTTACCAAGGAAGCACTCTACCCCTGAGCTAAGTCGGCAAGGAACCATAAACGTTTGCCTTTTTAACCTTCGGGTTACAAACCCGACGACAGGATTACCTCGCTTCACTCGGTGATCCGTAAAGGTGAACCTTTACTAAAGTTTTGTTCTTCAGTCTTTTTTGAAAATAAATTTTCAAAAGCTTTCCTAAACAAAACTTTTGTGGGGAGAGCAGGATTCGAACCTGCGAAGATGTAATCAGCGGATTTACAGTCCGCCCTCGTTGGCCGCTTGAGTATCTCCCCCACTTTTCTTATCTTTTATCCCTAAAATTGAGCCGGCGGAGGGACTCGAACCCACGACCTGCTGATTACAAATCAGCTGCTCTAGCCAACTGAGCTACGCTGGCATACACAATAAAAAAAGTCCGCTATTTCTAACGGACTGCAAATGTATGGATTTTATCTTTTAATCAAAACATTTTTAGAAAAAAATTTCTCTTATATATGTGTTCTGATTTTTTCCTTTCTTTTAACCAACAATCTTTCTAAAGATTCAGAAGACAACTCCACCGCTTCCTCGAATGTTTTACATTGTTTCTTTACCATAAAATCATCTCCCGGGACATGAATTTTAACCTCCACAATTTTATTTTCCTTCTCACTTGTATTGTCGACCTTCAAAAAAACATCTGACGAAACTACTTTGTCATAGAATTTTTCAAGTTTACCTAATCTTTCTTCGATGAAATCAACCAGCTTTCTGTCGACAGTGAAATTTACTGCATGAACATTTACCTTCATAATTAAAATTTTAATGATTAAACATTGTAAAATTATTGTCTGTTTCTAGGATGAGCGTTACCATACACCTTTTTAAGTTCCGCCAAACTGCTGTGAGTGTAGACTTGCGTAGACGCCAAACTAGAATGCCCCAATAATTCTTTAACGGAATTAATATCCGCTCCGTTGTTTAGAAGGTGAGTTGCAAACGTGTGTCTCAATATATGCGGACTCTTTTTAACCTTCTCGGAGACATTACTAAAGTAATAATTTATTAAACGATAAACAAACGAATCGTTCAATTTAACGCCTTTTAACAGTAAGAAAAAATACTCACCATCCACAATCCTTTGTAAATGTGACCTTTCTGTTAAATATAATTTTATTTGATTTTCAACAACCGGTAGAATCGGTATAATCCTTTCCTTATTTCTTTTTCCCAATACTTTTAAGGTTCCGTTTGACAAGTCGATATTTTGCAATTTCAAATTAATCAGTTCAGCTCTACGAATGCCGGTAGTGTAAAATAAATCGACTATCAATTTATCACGAATGCCATCAAAATCATTAGTGTAAACTATTTGATTTAAAACCAAATCGAGTTCTTTTTCCGAGAAAGGAATTTGTAATTTCTTAGGTGCTTTCAAGGCTTTGTGCTTCAAAAGCGGACTCGTTTCGATTTGCTTTGTTTTGAGCAAAAATTTATAAAACGATTTTAAAGAAGAAATTTTTCGGTTAATCGAGGAATTGGAAATTCCGTCATCTGAAAGCGAAACTATCCAAGCACGAACTTGATTGTAATTTACCGTAATTAAATTATTATCATCAAAAGCACTAGACAAAAACGACTCAAAGAAACCAATGTCATTGATATAAGCGGTCACTGTATGCAAAGAATATTTTTTCTCTAACAGTAAATAATCTTGAAACTTATTTTTAAAATTTTCCATAAAAAAACCGCTGACCTCAAAGTTAGGAAACTTTAATGATCAGCGGTTATATCTTATCAGGAATTTAACTATCCTTCGATATTGTCTCTCATGTTTTGGATATAAGCAGCTTTTTGAACTTGTGCTCTTCTCACTACAGATGGCTTAGTAAACGCTTGACGCGCTCTAAGTTGTCTTACAGTTCCGGTTTTATCGAATTTTCTCTTGTAGCGCTTTAATGCTCTATCAATGTTTTCTCCGTCTTTAATTGGTATAATCAACATAATTTAGACACCTCCTCTCATTTAGTGGGTGCAAAAGTAATATAATTTTTGAATTACGAATTATGAATTGTGAATTATTTTATGAGAGAAAAGATAATGGACAGACAGATGACAGATGAAAAACAAAAAAACCAAGAAACAATCTCTCATCTCTTGGTCTATTTTCTTAATTATCCTTTCAAAAAATTATTTCACCGCAGGCTGATAGCTTTGTTTGTCAATAATCATTTTAGACAAAATCTCTCTGAGAATTTCAGAAGTTCCGCCGCCAATTGGTCCTAAACGACTATCTCTTAATAAACGCGCCAACGGATATTCTTCCATATAACCGTAACCTCCTAACATTTGCAAGCAACTGTAAATAGCATCATCGGCCACTTTGGTTGATTTTAATTTGGCCATAGTGGCTTCTTTTACCACATATTCTCCTTTATCTAATCGTGCTGCCGCGGCATAATTAAATAATTTACAATGTTCTACATCGGTAACATGGTCAACCATCGTATGGCGTAAGGCTTGAAATTTGTTTATGGTTTTTCCAAAGGCTTCTCGTTGCGACATGTATTCAATAGTATATTCGATTGCGTATTCAGCTCTCGCATGGGCATTGATGGCCATAATTAATCGCTCTAGAGCAAAATGTTGCATGATATAAGGAAAGCCTTTTCCTTCTTCGCCCATTAAATTTTCTAAAGGAATTTCAACATTATCAAAAGAAATCTCAGCAGTATCAGAAGCTCTCCAACCTAATTTATCCAACTTGGTAGCCGAAATCCCTTTTAAATTAGTATCCATCAGAAATATACTTATTCCTTTGTTTCCCAACTCCGGACTTGTCTTGGCCGCCACTACATAATAATCCGCATATACGCCATTTGTGATAAATGTTTTAGAACCATTAATCACATATTTATCTCCCTTTTTGATGGCTGTTGTTCTCATTCCTGCCACATCGCTTCCGCCAAAAGGTTCGGTAAGACACAAAGCACCTATTTTGTCACCTGTGATACTGGGCGCCAAATAATCTTGCTTAATTCTTTCATCACCTTCGGCATTTAAATGTGTCATGGCTAAATAGGCATGTGCCCACATGGCAGCGGCAAAACCGGAAGATTTTATTTTTTGAAGCTCTTCTAAAAATATTACCGTATAAAACAAATCCAAATTCATTCCACCATAAGCTTCCGGATATTTTAATCCGAAGAAGCCCATATCGCCAAATTTTTTCCAAATAAAGCGTTCAATAGTACCTGTTTTTTCCCATTTTTCAATGTGCGGCACTACTTCTTTTTGCAAAAAATCTTGCAAACTTTTTCTAAACAATTCGTGTTCTTCTGTAAAATATGTTGAATTCATATAAATAAGGCTACTTTTTTAAGCTATTTTTTTAGAATTCCAAATATAAGGCAATTATTTTTATTTTATCAACAGGAAATCCTTTAATTTTTGACAAATCCTCAGTTTTGATGTCGCCATTCATGCTTCTGTAAATAACTATTTCTTTAGCCAACGCATATCTAAAAAACGGAAATTGAGATAACTCTTTGACTGAAGCATTGTTAATGTTGATTCTTTTGATTTTGGAAGTCGATTTTACATCAAAATATTGATTCAGTTTTTCAATTACTTCGGGCGATAAACCCCAAACATCATGCATTTGTTCCATCGATACAAAAGCGCCTAACTTGCCTTTTTGTTCCAAAATCCTGTCCGAAATTTTATCGCCAATGCCATAGATTTTCATCAAATCTTCTTTGCTGGCTTCATTGATGTCGAGAATTGTGATTTTTTCAACTCTTGAAAATTCGTTTTTGACATAAGTCGAATTGTATTCCTTTTTGTTCTTCGCCCAATCCGGAAATTTAAAATAAGGCGAAATGGTTCTCAGCAAAGAATCAGAAACTTTAGTCACTACCTGAAACTCTGCTGCCGAATTGACAAACTTATTTTGCTTTCTGTAGGCCAATAATCGGTCGATTTCTGCAACAGACATACCGAGTTTGTATCCCTTAAAATCAGTAATAAAATTAGGGTTGAAGGGATAAATCGTGGGTTTGTAATTTTTATTTTGAAGTTTAAGACTGTCAATCAGGCTTTGATTCGCTAACCAATTGGCTTCTTCTTTATTTGTAGTCTCAAAAGTTTTAAAATCATTAAAAAGATAAAATCCCTGACAAATAACTATAATTAAAAACAACAGTATAATTCCAATTCGTTGACTTTTCGAATAACTTAAAATCGATTGCAGGATGGAATTATCATTCGTCATATTTACAAATCAAAAACTGATGTTCGTTTGCCACGAATTAAATCTTTCAACTTAATCCAAAACGCCAAGGTTAGATACACGCCAAACCACAATCCGGCAGTAACGAAAGTGATATAAATAAAAAACAAACGCACATTCGACGCACGCATTCCCAGCTTGTCAGCCAAACGAGACGAAACGTGAAAACCGTGTTTTTCGAAGAAGTATTTTAGTTGTATTACCGGTGACATTTGCTAATTCTTTAAAAGTTGGATTCCAATGACGCACTGCAAACACTTACTATGATTGCAATAATTGTTTTTCAGTTGCAAAAGCGATTGCGTTTCAAAAGCATTCTTTGATTTGACTCCAAAATTAGAAAACTTTTCAATGATAATATTCTTTTCAGGCGCTATAGTTTCCATGAGTTGTAAAAGCTGCTCTGAAATTTCTTTTCCTTGACTTTTGGCATAAGCAAATTGAAACGGTACAATCGTATTAATCACTAACAAATCAATAAAAGATTTAGAGAAATGTTTTTTCTTTTTCGGGCTTTCTTTGTCAAATTGATAGTGGTTTTCCCAATAGGAAGAAACGCCAACCTCAAACAATTTATAAAAATCCTCAAGCGAATGTGTGGCTATAATTTTGGAAAACAGATTTTGCTGCTTGTGGTATAACATCGCCAATTGTGCCAAACGAATCGTTGGAAAATTATCCGGACGATGTTTAAAAAATTGCACCGGTTCTATAAATGCTTTTTTTAAGCGATGTTTCAGCGTAATATATGTCGAACGGTTTTGCAAATCTTTGCTGTAAAAATCTTCAGCAACCATAGGCAACAAATCCAGTTTACCAAACAAAAGTGCTTCTAAATTCTCCACTTCAAAGCTCTCTTTTCGTATAATTGAAAACGGGATAGACTTTGCCATTTTTAAAAAGATTTCGCCATTGGTATTTAGCCCAAAATTTTTAGCCAACATATAAAACAATACCGCTTCCCAATCATTATCCGTTTCTTGCAAAAGTTCGTCAATCGGAATGGATTTTCGTTCCAGACGTTCGAAAAACAATCGCTCTTGCCAATTTTTAAAAACAAATTCATCAACATCATTTAGCTGACTTTCACAATAAATCCAAGATTTAGGCATAATCAACGACAAATATTGATTCAAACTATCGTTCGCAACATACTTCCTAAGTGCTAAGGTTGGAATTTCTGCATTGTTTTTTCTAAAAATTGGCGTATCGTGTTCCCAAACGACATGCAGTATAACATTGTTGTAATGGTCATCATTTTCATGTTGGTGCAAATACCAATCTGAAGACTTCAAATGAATTTCTATATTGCCTGCCCATTTTTGGTTCCCAATAATAATTTGGGCATTAAAAAAATCGGGACCGGATTGCTTCAAATATTGACCTGTATTGACAATCGTTAGTTCTTCTCCCGAAACCGTAGTTAGGTTGGAAAAGCCAAACTTCTTATATTGCCATACATAATGAAGAAAATCTTCTTTCACGATTCTAAATTTTTAACCAAAGTAAGAAATTTACTTTTATATTCAAAATTTTTGTAATGAAAAATTTACTTTTATTGTTTTTGTTGGTAATTTCAGCAAATTGCTTTTCGCAAAATTATAAAATCACTTATTTGAAAAGTTCCAATGGAAATTTGATTGAAAACCAAGATGCGGTTTGGGTTTTTGCCAATAACAATCAAACTCTATTGAGCACGGAAAACATCAGAAATCAAAAAGCTGATTTCCCTTTTGAGGAAACTATTGTCGATAGAAGCTCTAATTCTTTTTTTCAAAAGGCGACTTTGAAAAGTTCAGAAATCATTGCGACAAAAGACAGCGTTTCATTGGGCAAGCAAACATTCGAATACACAAACGACACCAAAAAAGTCTTGGGTTACAATTGCAAAAAAGCCAAAACGATTGTCAATTCGAATACAATTGAATTCTGGTATACGGACGAATTGAAAGTGAAAGGTTCACCAACCGTTTTGGGTCAAAATTTAGGTTTGGTTCTGGAAATGGTTCGCAATGGCAACTTTGTGATTTCGGCGACTAAAATAGAACAGATAAAATCATTCCCAATATTTCAATTGCCCCAAAAACAAGTCGACGCATTGACTTATAAAGACTTGCTGTGGAAAAGTCGATTTACGACAATTTCTGTTTTCAAAGATCAAATCCTCAATTTCTCAGACGAATCAAAATCTAACGATTCTATTTTGCGCTTTGCCAATGGAACTATAGCGGTAAGGAAAGTCCAATTACCGGAAATTAAAGTTGGTAGTCAAATTTTTGTCGATGTTACTGAACAATCCAATGGTGATGCTTATGACCGAACCGGTTCGCTTTTTATGATTCCGACGGATAAAGAAATATCGTTTTTGAATGGTTTACAAAATGGCGCTAAAACATTACCTATTTACACTAATGGTAACGGCAAAGAATATCAAGGTGTAATTATTACTGATAATTACAATCCAGTGGTAGAATTGATGCGTTTTTTTACACCTTTTGGGGTGAAACAATACAATACACTCCAATTGAAAGACAAGACTTGGGCTGAAAACGTTTTGTACCGACAAGATGTTTCGGATTTGAGAAGTTTGTTGAGCGGAAAGGAAGTATGGCTAGGCATCAACATTGGCAATTATGACAAAGGCGGTCACAAAGTTTCTGCAAATATTACCATTCATACCGAAAACGAATCTATCATAAAACCAACTCAAATTATTCCTTTGTTTTGCACCAATAACATTATGGAAATGGCCGGTCAAGAATATGGAACGATGTTTAACAATGACAAAGGTTTGGAAGTCTCTTTCAAACTAGAAAAACCGATGAAGAATTGCAAATTGCGCTACATCACTTCAGGTCATGGCGGATGGGAAAATGGTGATGAATTTGTACCGAAGAAAAATTCTATTTACTTAAACGATAAGGAAACTTTCAGCTTTACACCTTGGCGACAAGATTGTGGCTCGTATCGTTTATCTAATCCAGCTTCCGGGAATTTCCCGAACGGATTATCTTCGTCGGATTACAGCAGGTCAAATTGGTGTCCCGGAACAGTAACCAATCCTATTTTTATTGATTTGGGTGATTTAGAAGCCGGAACACATTTGATGCAAATTAAAATCCCACAAGGTTTGCCTGAAGGCGGAAGTTTCAGTTCGTGGAATGTTTCGGGCGTTCTGATTGGAGAACAATAAAACAAAAACGTTATTTCTTTAATTTTAATTATATTTTTTATGATTTTCGTAAAACTATCTTTATTAAAATAACAAATAAACCAAATTTATCTCAAAATTTATAGGAAAAAAAACATCATATTTTTCAATAAAATTAAAAAAAACAATACCTTTGAGTTAATTAACTTTAAATCAATTTACTATGAAGAAAATTTACTTAATTTCATTTATTTTATCAAACTTTTTCTCTTACGCACAGTTAAGCGAAAATTTTGATGCCGCGGCAACTTTACCAGCGGGCTGGACAAGTTTCATTGGAACAAATGGCATAGGAACTGCTCAAAACTGGGGCACTTCAACCACTCGTAGTTATTCTCCAACTAATTCAGCCTTTGTAAGGTATGAAAACGTAACCGGTGGACCAGCAGAAGACTGGTTAATCACTCCTTTGGTAGATTTAACCAACTATACCGAAAGCACTTTGACTTTTTACGGAGGTCAGCAATATACTGATGATTATGCAACTGATTATAGCATTAGAGTTTCTACAACATCGGCAACAGATCCATTAACTTTTGAGATTGTCAGCACTTATGCAGAGAGTGATTTTTCAAATGTTACGATTCCGGCATTACAACCGGGCGATCTAAAAACCGTTGATTTATCAATATATGATGGTCAACAAATTTATATTGCTTTTGTAATGATACAAGATGATGGCGACAATTGGTTCGTTGACGATGTAAACGTTACCGGAACTTTGTCTACTACAAACTTCGATAACGCCACTATTTCATTTTACCCAAATCCGACAAAAAATATTTTAAATGTCAATAGTTCGGAATCGATTACAAAAATCGAAATCTATAGCATTTTAGGGAATCTGATCAAAACAGCTACAGCGTCAACTCAAATTGATTTAACAGAACTGTCAAGTGGATCGTATGTTGCGAAAGTTACCGCAACTGACGGAAGAGTTAAGACTGAAAAAGTCATTAAAATCTAGAGAAAAAATCTCGTTCAAATAAAAAGTCTCGTTCAGAAAACGAGACTTTTTTTTATTTATTTAATCGAACTAATAATATCGTGTTTGGTAATAATGTGATGTTTTCCATTCCCTAAATCGACTAAGACCGCTTGATTGTCTTTATTGATTAGTTTGGAAATTTCCTCGATTGGCGCATTCGCATTTACGATTGGATAAGGTTTTCCCATAATCTCTTTGATTGGCTTTTCGGCTATGTTTTTATCTTCGACATAGCTTCTGAACAAATCGGTTTCGTCTATACTTCCTACGAATCCTGTTGTGTCGATAACCGGAATTTGAGAGATGTTGTATTTTTTCAAACGCTCAATAGCATGTGAAACTAATTCTTCGGTACGCACAATTACCAATGGTTTGTCCTTATGGTCTTTAATCACATCTTCCGCTTTGGTGATTTCTTCTTCTAAGAAACCTCTTTCACGCATCCAATCATCGTTGAACATTTTGCCAACATAACGGCTTCCGCTATCGTGGAACAACACAACCACTACATCGTCTTTAGTGAAATGTTCTTTTAATTGGTGCAAACCTTTCACACAAGACCCGGCTGAATTCCCGACAAAAATTCCTTCTTCTAAAGCAATTTTTCTGGTGTACACGGCTGCGTCTTTATCGGTAACTTTAGTAAAACCATCTATAATTGAGAAATCAACATTTTTAGGTAAAATATCTTCACCAATGCCTTCTGTGATATAAGAATAGATTTCGTTTTCGTCAAAGATTCCGGTTTCATGATACTTTTTAAATACAGAACCGTAAGTATCGATTCCCCAAACTTTGATATTTGGATTTTTCTCTTTTAGATATTTTCCAATACCTGAAATCGTTCCGCCTGTTCCAACACCAACTACGAAATGCGTTATTTTTCCATCGGTTTGCTCCCAAATTTCAGGTCCGGTTTGCTCGTAATGGGCTTGTGCATTGCTTGGATTATCGTATTGATTGACATACCATGAATTTGGAATTTCAGTTCCTAATCTTTTAGAAACCGAATAATAGGAGCGCGGATCAGTTGGTTCAACATCGGTTGGGCAAACAATTACTTTGGCGCCAACAGCACGCAAGATGTCCATTTTTTCTTTGGATTGTTTGTCGGTGATTACAAAAATACATTTGTAACCTTTTACGATGGCCGCTAAGGCCAAACCCATTCCGGTGTTTCCCGAAGTACCTTCAATAATAGTTCCACCCGGTTTTAATCGGCCGTCGGCTTCTGCGTCTTCTACCATTTTGAGTGCCATTCTGTCTTTGGTAGAATTGCCCGGATTAAAGGTTTCTACTTTGGCTAAAACCAAAGCATCGATACCTTCTACAACTTTGTTCAATTTTACTAAAGGCGTGTTGCCGATAGTTCCTAATATGTTTTCTGCGTATGTCATTATGAAGTTTGCTCTATATTTTTTTTGAGTTTGTAAAGGTATCGAATATAATATTGTTTACAAAAATTCGAATAATTTATCCTTTAACCCTGACTGGAGAAGTTACCGTGTAACTCGGAAGGCAGGAATTGCCATAGCTGATAAAGCCCGAACGTTTTGTTTCTAAAAATAAAAAACGAATGACCACTGAACATTCTCCTCTTAATCTCAAACTACTGGAAGAAATTCCACACCAATCCGAAGCGAATCATGAAATCGCGATACGGATAATTGGATGCGGTATAGAAATCATTACCGGTCATTCTGGAATTGAAATGTTCCGCTTTTAGAAAAATTCGGGTTTGGCGAATTCTGGCGTTAACAAAGAAATCGATCATTGGAAAATCGCCTATTTCTCTTTGATTCTGAACAAATGCTTCGGCGGTTACCGGATTATAATCGTTGGCGTAGTATTTTGTAAAATAGTTGAATGTAAAGCCGGTTTGGAGATACAATGCTTTTTTGAAGAAATAATCGGTAAAGTAAAGCGAGTTTCTGGTGACGATTTTCGGCACATTGAGAATATCGTCTTCTTGGTCTACTTGTTGGTAAAGGATAGTGTTATCTAAAGCCAATTTCCACCATTTGAATTCGCGACTGACTTTTACCGACAGGTAATTGATGGTTTTATTGTATTGTTTTGGCGAAATCAATTGTTGTTGCGGATCGGTGGAATCATCGCTGAAATACAAGTGATCATTCATAGAACTCACTTGTAATGAAGCTTCGAACCATTGGGTTTTGGCGGTTGCTTCCAAGTTGTTAATCTTTTCGTTTTTGAAATTGTTGTACCAATTGTAGTTTATGAAACTGCTTTGGTATAAGTTATACGTATGGTCGGGAATTTTGTTCAGCATTTGGTATTGGAACAAAAACTCATTTTTATCGTTGAGTTTGTACCTCAATTGGGCATCAAAATTGGACAGCGATTGATTTGAAATGGAATTGGAGTATTGAAAAGTCCCGTTCCATTTATTTTTACGGTATTGGTATTGTCCGCCAACGGTATTAATTTCGTCATTAATGGAACTTGGCACAACTCCGGAAGGCAAAATCAGAATTCTGTTATAATAGTAATTGTACCTGAAATCTTCGGCGAAGAATTGGAATTTTCCGAGTAGTGAATTTTCATAAATTGCTCCGACTTTGTTGTACATTCGGTTATAACGCGTTTGGTCATTGACTCCTGAAGACACAAATGAGTCTCCAAATCGGTATACCTGTTCTTCATTTTCTCCTACCGTAGACACCACTGTTTGCTGATTGTATTCGAAGAATTTATTTTCGTAATTGAATTGGTGGGTTAAATAAAGATTATTGTTTCCTGCTTTCGGATTGATTCTGAAGTTGTGGTCGAGGAAAAACCTTTTCCCTTTCATAAAAGTTTTGGCGTCTCTGAGATATACTTCTAATCGAGCTCTGTTTTGAAAAGCAGCGTCTTCACCTTCAAAATCCTCCAAAGTTGTAATTCCTCCGTTTTCACCATTTAGAAAATCCTGTCCGGTAAAATGGAAGTTTAGGTAATATCTTTTGTTTAAAGTATTATAGCTTAACGTGAATCGGAAGTTTCCGGTGCTTGACAATTGATTGATATATTTTCCAAGGGAACGCAAGCCTTTGAACGCAACCGACATGTTAAATCGTTCGGATGTATTCACGGTAATAAAAGCATCAACAGATTGTCCTTGTTGCATTACGGTCTTGAAATACAACTCGGTTATCGGTGTGGCAACTGAATAATACTTTATATCGTCCGGTTTCATGTAATTGAAGTGTTTTCCGGAGAAACCTATTTCGGGAAAAGAAGAAAACCTTTTATAACCATAATCTAAAACTGTGTAAGTTTGTCCTTCATTGGCGAACGGCAGCAAACCGAAGATGTCTTTTCTTAGATAATTGTATTCGTATTCTTTTTTGATGGTCAATGAGGTATCAACATAGGTTGTATCTCTTTGCAAAGTGATAATTCTATATTGGTCAAAAGTGGCTTTCGGTGTTTCGTTTTGAACTCCTTCTTTAGCATTGCCTTCTTTGGGCGTTCCGTTTGTTCTCGTTTGAGAAAAACCGACATAAGAAGTCAATAAAAAGATAGCGATAATTAAGTTTCTCATTCGAATAAATTTCAAGGCAAAAATACACAAAACAATTTGTAATAAAATCATAAAAAAACCATCCCTTTTTATGGAGATGGTTTAAAATATTTTGGGAGAAAAATTATTTCTTGATAAACTTCTTCGTTACAGAATTTCTATCTGATTGGAAAGTTATAAAATAGACTCCTGAAGAAAGGTTTGAAACATTTATAGCACTTGAATCCACTACGCTATCATTTCTAAATAATTCCTTTCCTGAGATGTCATGAATATTGATTGAGGTAATTTCAATATTATTCTTTATGTTGTAATTTAATATGTCATTAGTTGGATTTGGATAAACAAAAATGTTATCCTCCAAATTGTAGTCTCTGGTATTCAAACTTAATCCATCTACTCCATTGGCAATGAGAGAAAAATCTTGTTGACCACCTAATAATGTGCCTTTGTGAGTAACTTGAATCGTATAAACTCCCGGTTCCGCTCCAAACAACTGCACTTTTTCAATATTATCGACATCATTATCTGAATCATTTGTAGCACCTGCGGCCGGGTCAGACGGATCTAATTTCCATGGGTAGTAAGTAATCCCATCTTTAAAGATTTTTAAATCTAGATTATTTTTTAATCTTGGGGTTCTGTTATCATTATCACCTGAAGCATTAGAATTTCCAGTAGGATCAGTCCAGCAGATAGTCGCTGTAATGTCTTGTGTTGAAGTAATTGAAATTTGCTTTGTAAATACTTGCGCATTCAAAAGTGTGTTTTGCTCTAGCAAAGTTGTAACATCTTTACCTGATATAATTTCGGCACCTAACTCAGCATTACCTAAACCCCAACCATATTCATAATCCGGACCAAGATTTAATCCGGCTTCTTTTGCAGAATGACATACTAAGCCTCTAACGGTAGCAGCTTTCATAAATTCGCCGTTCAAATCATTATAATGTTGTTGCAATAACATAATCATCCCCGTAATTGCCGGTGTAGCCATCGAAGTACCTTGATAAGAACTGTATGAAGAATTTGATGGTCCTGTACAAGAACTTACTGCTACTCCTTTTGCTGCAATGTCCGGTTTAATTCTACCATCGTCTGTAGGTCCAAAATTGCTAAAACTTGACATGATTACACTGGATTCATCCAAATAATTAGGAACCCCATTTACTGCAGCTACAACAATACTGTTTTTAGAAACACTGGCACCGGTTAACATATCATAACCGCCCTTAACACCAAGTTGAGGAATAGTGTTATCATTTCTATCATTACCAGCCGCAATAACCATTTGATAATAGGGAAAAGCATTGGAAGCATCATCGATTTCTATTGATGATATATCATAAGAACCAAATCTCCAATTAGGAAAATTGGTTACAATATACCCATAAGAGTGATTAGAAACTATATTACCATTTTCTGCAAATGTTATCATTTCTGGATAATCTCCAGCAAAACTGTAGGTCACTGCAATACCGTCATAGGCAATACCTTTTCTAGTTGGACTAACTCCTGTAGCTAGAATAGTTCCTGCCACATGCGTAGCGTGATCACTATTAGTAGGGTTTTCATCTCCGAAAATTATTTTGCCTCCTGTTAGTTCTTGATGAGAATCTTTAATTCTTCCTCCATCCCAAATTCCGCAAACCATTCCTGCTCCCGTTAAACTCAAACCTAAGCTTCCACCAGGATACAATTTATCAGCTGCTAAAGTAATAGCAGAGCCTTGATTATTTACAGTGTAAAACAACGGGAAACCATTGTCAAATTTTTGCAATAAATTGGTTTCACTTTCTACATAAGGATGATTCTTTTTATACTGTTCAATAAGCAACTGCTGTGAACGATAATAAGCTTCTGTTTTATTTTTTAAAAGAGCGATTTTTTCTTGGTCATATCGGGCAATAATTTTGTTTCTGTCTGAAACAGTTTGTGAAAAACCAGAGATAGAAACTAGTAATAATAATAAATATTTCATTTAGTTTAGTCGTTTAATTATATCGCAAATATAAAAATATAATTTAAAAAAAAAGCTACCCTCAATGGGTAGCTTTTATAAATTACTGAATTTTGATATTAGTAACCAGGATTTTGAGTTGCTAAAATAGCAGCGTTTGGATTTGTTTCATCCGTTGGTATTGGTAAAGCAAATCTGTAATCTGATACCGGTAATGAACAAGCACCATTTACTGCACAATCTAATGGATCTCTAAGAATTCCTTCATTAGCCAAAGCACCTAAACGTTTTAAATCAATAAAACGGTAACCTTCTGCTAAAAACTCAAGTCTTCTTTCTTTCAACACGTCTTTATAGCCCTCAGTTGCATTAGCGTAAACCGGCAATGGTTGAAGTCTGTTAGTACGCGCATCTCTAACTGCTTTAACAGCAGCAGCAGCACCAGGTAAATCGCCTGTAGCAATTAAAGCCTCTGCTTTAATTAAATACATTTCAGACAATCTACAGATTTTGATATCATTAACTAATAATCCATTTGTAGTAGTACCAGGATATTTTCTAAAAGTGATTTTATCTGTATTTCTAAAATCAGTACTCGTTTGGTAATTGTAATCGATAATTGATGTAGGGTGAACATTTGTAGTGTAACGAATATCACCATAATTTGCTTTTACAGCAACTGCAAGACCAGTACCGTTAGCACCCGCAAAATTAGCAGCTACAGGAGTAGCAACCGTTGGATCAACAGTCAATGTTATATTATCACCAACTACAGTTCTAACATAATAAACTTTACCTCCTAACAATGAATTCGCAGGAGATGTTGTAGTACCGTTAGCCGAAGTAGCGTTAGCCGGTCTGCTTACAGTTGAAACAAACATGTCTCCAACTGCTAAAGTATTACCAGGAATAGTCAATGTAGTACCAGCAATAGCAGTAATTTGCAAATCAGTTGCAGATGTCAAATTAGTAGTATTCAAAACATTAAACAATGACCTACCCATTTCAAAGAAAGGAGAACCATTTAAAGTAGTATTAACACTAGCCCAAATAGCACCCGTTCTTGTTTGACCTGTTTGCTTTTTCAATTTGAAAATAACCTCAACATTCGCAGGATTAGAATCTGTAAGGAAAACAGATGGATAATTAGCAAAAGATGCCAAAGACAATCCTGAAGTATTGATTACTTGATCAGCAAAAGTGATAGCATTAGCATAATCACCTCTCATATTGTTTACTCTAGCTTTTAAAGCAATAGTAAAGTTTTTGTTAGCAAAAATGGAATTAGGCGTACCTGTAACTCCAGCATATAATGCTTCAGCTGCTGCTAAATCGGCATCAATTAAATCATAAACCGCTCCGTTTGTAGCTCTAACTCCAAGATATGAAGCCGGAAACACATCATCAGCTAAAATTGGACCCAATGCATTTCTATCTTTTGGATTAGTAGAGAAATAAGTAATCAATTGCATATGGCAATGAGCTCTCAAAGTGTAAGCTTCAGCTTTTAATCTATCAACAACCATTTGATCGGCAGCATCTACCGGCACAAAGTTGTCAGCAAATTTAATAACCCTGTTAACACGTGACAAACAAACGTAATTTGTTGTCCAAATATCATTTGGTGAAACCGAAGCTGAATTCAGAAAGAAATCATAGTTATCACCTAAACCTTGTCCTCCATTGGCATAACCAATACTTGCCTCATCAGTAAAAATAGAATTAAATTCTATTTCACCGGTAGGTTCTAAAAGTATATATGCTGCATTCATCAACTTAGCTAAATCCTCACTGGATTGAACAGCAACTTCTTCTGTAAGCGCTCCGGGTGCAAATTGCTCAATTAAACTTTCGTCACATGAAGTAACAAGCAAACCGGCACCCAAAATAAAAAAACTTAAATATTTTTTCATATCTTTTATTATTATTTATTTATTAAAATTTAAGATCTACACCAAAACTAAAAATCCTTGGTGTTGGATATTGAGCTTGATCATTACCTCTATTACTTTCCGCATCTAAACCTTCCCATTTGGTCCAAGTGTATAAGTTTTCTCCTTGAACATAGAAACTTAAACCTGTAATAAATGTTTTATCAAGGAATTTCTTAGGCACTCTATAACCTACTTGAAGGTATCTTAATCTAACATAGGAAGCATCCTTCAAAAATCTGTCTGAATTAGCCTCAGCACCATAATTAGTAGCATTTAACGAAGGGACATTAGTGTCTGTATTGGTAGGCGTCCATGCATTTAATAAATCATCTGACACTACAAATTGCCCTAAGGATCCCGGATCGTATAATCCTTGTAAATCGTAATCAAAACGATAAACATCTTGAACAAAAGTGAAGTTAGTAGAAGCAAAGAAACCTTTATAGTCTAAATCAAACCCAAATCCACCTTGGTAAATCGGTGTAGATGTTTTTCCTGTAGCTCTACTGTCATCAGCAATACTTGGTGTTTCAGTTAAAGTCCCGTCAGCCGCTTCGAATAACAAGTTACCATTATCAGGATTTACACCTGCATAAGGATAAAGGTAGAATTCATAAGGTTGCAAACCATTTCTATTAATAGTAAGTCCTAGATTCTGTTCTCCCCCTTGTGCTTCAGGTATACCATTTACAGTAGTATTGTTTTTGGAAACATTCCCTCTTACTGTAAACTTAAAGTTTTCATTACGCACCACATCATATGCTAAAGACAATTCAAAACCTTTATTAGTTAATTCAATATCAGAATTTCTGTTAATCAGCGTTTGACCAGTAATTGGAGATATAGGTTCAGTATTAAGCAAATCTACAGTTAATCTATTGTAATAATCTAAAGTACCTCTTACCCTGTTTTTGAAAAATTCAAAATCTATACCAACATTCCATTGCGTAGTAGTTTCCCATCGTAAATCATCAACACCTAAAGTTACTGCATAACTTGCGGCACCATTGTATTGACCCGGAACAGTAGCACTATTAGCATAAGTATCTCTAGTTAGCGGTGGTTGTAAACTTGTCCATTCAGTACCCGCTTGGATTCGTTCATTTCCAGTTGTACCATAAGAGGCTCTTAACTTTAAAACTTGAAACCCACTGTTTTCCATGAATTTTTCTTTGTTGATATTCCATCTACCTGCTACAGACCAAAAAGTACCCCAGTAATAGTCTTCTGCAAATCTATTGGTACCATCATATCTTACTGTACCAACTACTCCTAAACGGTCATTAAAGTCATAATCTAAAACCCCAAAATAAGAAAGCAAAGCATATTTTATTTTAGAAGCATTTCCAGTTGGCCCATAAAAATCATGAGCCGTAATGTCGGCTAAATAACCGGCACCTGTACCCGGAACAAAGGTTCTTGGGTCAAGACCTCTTTGGTTTTGGAAGTCAGTATTTACTTGAGAACCATAGTATTCCGCATTACCCAAAGCCGTTACAGTGTGTTTTTCAGCAAATGTTTTTTTCCACTCTACTTGCCATAATTGGTTGAAACGGAACTCTCTTCTGAAGGCAATACTTTCTGTACCCCCAAATTCTTGTCCCGGATTTAAAAACAAAAACGAGTTAAAAGAAATTGGATGTTGCCACTGAACGATTCTAGTTTCAATATTTTCAAAAGAAGTTCTAGATCTTGCTGTTACATTTTTGAATAGATTATAACCTAAATCAACGCCGGCACTCATCCTAACCTCATCAGTATCATTAGAGAAAGTATTAGCTTTGTCAATCAAAAACAAAGGCGTATACAATAAAGTACCATCAGTATTGTACAAATCAAAAACCTGTTGAGAACTAACATATTCATCAGGACTAATATATGGCGCACCCAAAGTAGCGCCTAACACATAGTTTTGATTGATACTTCCCGTACCTAAGCTAACTGCTTGTTGGCTTTTAGAAAAACCTAAACTCGTATTAAGAGAATAAGTAAATTTATCATTATTTGATTTTCCTGATAAATTATTTCTTAGAGTAAAACGCTTTAAACCTGTATTCTGCAAAATCCCTTCTTGATCTAAATAACTTACAGAAGTGTAAGAATTTAAATTTTTTCCCGAAGTTTCAATACTCAATTGGTGATCTGTTGATTTTGCTTGACTGAAGAAGTAGTTAACCCAATCAGTATTAATACCATAGGCAGCAATCTCATCATCTGTTAATGAATTACCTCTACCTACACCGTATCTCTTTTCTAAAGTCAATAATTCTCTAGAATCCGCAAATGAATATTTCGCTTTTTGCAATTCAGTATACCCTGTAGTAGAAGAGTATCTAAAACTTGTCTTAGCATCACCAGTTCCTCCACGTTTCGTTTTAACAATAATTACACCACCAGAACCTCTATTACCATAAATAGCAGTAGCTGCAGCATCTTTCAACACTGTAACAGATTCAATATCCGTAGGATTGATTGATCTAAAGTTAATTGCATTGGTAGGTATCCCATCAATTACATACAACGGATCTGTATTACCAGTTAACGAACCAGCACCACGGATAACTACCGAACTTGCCGCACCCGGTTGACCAGTCCCTGAAGTAATATTCAAACCGGCTACTTGCCCTTGTAATGTTTGGATAAAGGACGCATTTGGACGGTTTTCAATAGTTTTAGCGTTAACCGTAGTTTGTGCCACTACTGTTGTCCCTTTAGTAGTATTTCTATATCCTTCTACTACTACTTCATCCAATTTAATACCGTCAGTTAATGTAACGACATAATTATTGGCCGCACCTACAGTTACACTAGAATTGTTGTAACCTGTAAATGAAATTACTAAAACCTCTCCGGCTTTAGCAGTGATGCTGAATTTACCATCAAAATCTGCTTGCGCAGAACGAGTAGTACCTTTAACAACAACATTTGCCCCAGGAAGTGGTCCAGTTTTATCTGAAACAACTCCGGTTACAGTTTTCTCTTGTGCAAACGAAAACTGCATTGATAACGCTAGTAAAAGCGTAAAAATCCATTTGAACTTCGATCTCATATTAATTTTATTTGAGTTAGTTATTCCGCAAACTTCTTAATTTTTTCTTAAATAAACAAATATTACTTCGGAATAATACAATTTATTTGTGTTAAAAAATTCGCGATTAAGTTGATGCCAACAACTCAACACTTAATTGACGCGCATTATTGCAAATGGTTGCGTAAGTTTTTATATTTTTATCAAAATTAATTTTTATGTTAAAATTAAGATTCTCATCTCTCACTCAAGAATGCGGAACCGATGAAGCCGGAAGAGGATGTTTGGCGGGACCTGTGACCGCTGCCGCAATCATTTTACCTGAAGATTTTAAATTGGATTTGCTCAATGACTCCAAACAACTTTCAGAAAAAACAAGAGAGCTATTAAAGCCCATGATTGAAGCCCAAGCCATCAGCTATAGCGTTACCCATCTTGATCATACAGTTGTTGATGAAATCAATATTTTGAATGCCTCTATTAAAGCCATGCAAGAGTCTATTCTTAAACTAAATCCTCTACCTAATTATATAATAGTAGACGGAAACCGATTTAAACCTGTAAATGAGATTCCATTTACCACTATTGTTAAAGGAGACAGCAAATACCTCAGTATAGCAGCCGCCTCTGTTTTAGCAAAAACCTACAGAGACGAATACATGAATAAAATTCACGAAGAATTCCCAATGTACAATTGGAAAAAAAATAAAGGCTATCCCACAATAGAACATAGAGAGGCGATAAGAAAATATGGTGTAAGCAAATACCATCGAAAGTCTTTTCGATTATTGCCGGAACAGTTAAAATTAGAATTTTAGACTTCTTAGATTTTTAGACAAAAACAGAATCAAAAAGGATTGCAAAATGTTTAACAATTTTTTCCTTTATTTCTGTTTCATCGATTTCTCGCCCCAATTCTACATGAAGTGACGTTACTGCCTTGCCTTTGATACCACACGGAATGATATTGTCAAAGTAACCTAAATTGGCATTGACATTTAAAGCAAAACCATGCATCGTTACCCAACGACTGGCTCGAACACCCATCGCACAAATTTTTCGGGCGAATGGTGTACCAACATCTAACCAAACCCCCGTTTCGCCTTCGCTTCTTGTACCGATTATACCATACTCGGCTAAAGTCAGAATAATAACTTCTTCTAAAAACCTTAAATACTTATGTATATCGGTGAAAAAGTTTTCTAAATCCAAGATTGGATAACCTACAATTTGCCCCGGACCATGATAAGTGATATCGCCACCGCGATTGATTTTATAAAAAGTAGCGCCTTTAGCTTCCAATTGTTTTTCGGAAAGCAACAAATTAGAAATATCACCGCTTTTTCCTAAAGTGTAAACATGCGGATGTTCTACAAAAAGGAAATAATTAGGTGTTATCAAATCAGGATTATTCCTTTTTTGTATTTTGATATCGACAATTTCTTTAAAAAGTTTTTCTTGGTAATCCCAAGTTTCTTTATAGTCTTTGTTGCCTAAATCTTGGAGCTTGATTATGTTGTTCATTATTATTCGAATTCCACGTCAAAGTTTAATTTCTTTGGACTGTCCATATAATCTTTTAACGGATACTCTATCGTAATTGTTTTTCTGTCTTCACTATACAAAGCGTTTTCAACGGAAACTTTCTTTACTGCTTTTGGAAATTGGTATACTACCTTGTAGTTTGATTGTTCAAAAAACATGTTTAACGATTCTTTTAATTTCAATTCTTCAGAAAGCGCAGCACTTTCTTCACTAATTTCACCGGTCGGTTCTTCTTCTTTTTTCTTCTCTTTTTCGGAAACTATCTTTTTGAACATTTTACCATCATAAAAAAATTGGGTAGCAGAATTATCTTCCAAAGCACTTGGCGCCATGCCCATTCCTCCGGCTTGACCTGTCGGAGATAATGTTTTCATTGATTCTACCGGAGACATCATATCTTGTAATTCGGCAACCGAATTAAAATCGGTAAACATAGAATAGTTCATGATTCCTTTTTCTTCATTCATAACCATATGAACAGTGAATCTTTCCATTTTTTTGATTTTCGCTTGTTCTTCAGGAGATAGCTTGGCAATACTGTCTTGTTTATCGGCAAACATTTCTTTGAAGGTAAAAGTGCTGTCAATATCTTTACTTGGTTTGTCTTTTTTCTTCTTGCTTTTTTTACTTGGCTTTTCATCCCCTTTAAAAGCGCTTCCCATCATCGACATCATTTTGGCGCCGTCGATATCATAAGCAAATTTTCCGCCACCATTTTCGTTAACGATTAATTTTTCGGTAATGGTACAACTGCTGAAATTAAAGAGAATGGTCAGTACTAAAAGTAATTTTATAATTTTCATGGTTTGGATTTTAAAATTTTCCCCAAAGATACAAATGATTTACCAATTAGCCCCGATTGCAGTGGAAATCAACTTTGCCAAAGTTTTGAGCTTTGACAAAGTTATTGTAACGAAAAGCGGGAAAAAGGCTAACCGATAAAGCCCGAACTATTCGCTCCAAATATTTAAAATCATTTTCAAATTTTCAAATTGTCACATTTTCAAATTATACCTATCTTTGCACGCTTAAATACAATACGATATGCAACTTTCGGAACAAGAAATCATTAGAAGAGAGAAACTAAACACTTTACGCGAATTAGGAATTAACCCTTATCCTGCGGATTTATTCCCAGTGGATCATACTTCCAAACAGGTTAAGGAAAACTTCGAAGAAGGAAAGAAGGTTGTGTTGGCCGGTCGAATGATGAGCGACAGAGATATGGGAAAAGCTTCGTTTGTAGAATTACAAGATAGCGAAGGCAGAATTCAGTTGTATTTTAACCGTGATGTGCTATGTCCGGGCGAAGACAAAACTTTATATACTCAGGTTTTTAGGAAACTGACCGACTTAGGGGATTTTATAGGAATTGAAGGCGAAATGTTTTTAACCAAAGTAGGTGAAAAATCAGTTCGTGTAGACAAATTCACTTTCTTAAGTAAAACTTTACGTCCGTTACCGTTACCCAAAAAAGACGAAGACGGAAATGTACATGATGCTTTTAACGATGCCGAATTGCGATACAGAATGCGCTATGTAGATTTAGTCGTAAATCCACAAGTGAAAGAAGTGTTCATTAAAAGAACCAAATTGTTCACAGCGATGCGTAACTTTTTCAACGCTGCCGGTTATATGGAAGTAGAAACTCCGGTATTGCAATCCATCGCCGGTGGTGCAGCAGCGCGTCCGTTTATTACGCATCACAATAGTTTGGACATTCCTTTGTATATGAGAATTGCCAACGAATTGTATTTAAAAAGACTAATCGTAGGTGGTTTTGACGGTGTGTATGAATTCTCGAAAAACTTCAGAAATGAAGGAATGGACAGAACGCACAATCCGGAATTTACCGCGATGGAAATTTATGTTTCTTATAAAGATTACAACTGGATGATGGAATTTGCCGAAAACTTATTGGAATATTGTGCCAATGAAGTAAACGGAACGACAGAATCGGTTTTTGGAGAACACAAAGTAAATTTCAAAGCGCCTTATGCTCGTGTAACGATGACCGATGCTATCAAACAATTTACCGGCTTTGATATTTCGGGCAAAAGCGAAGCAGAGATTTTTGCGGCAGCTCGCGGAATGAATATCGAAGTAGATGAAACGATGGGCAAAGGCAAATTGATCGATGAGATTTTTGGCGCCAAATGTGAAGGCAACTTTATCCAACCGACCTTTATTACTGATTATCCAAAAGAAATGTCTCCGCTTTGTAAAGAACACCGAGACAATCCTGAATTGACAGAGCGTTTTGAATTAATGGTTTGCGGAAAAGAAATTGCCAATGCCTATTCTGAACTAAACGACCCAATTGACCAAAGAGAACGTTTTGAAGCCCAATTGCAATTGGCAGAACGCGGCGATGATGAAGCAACACAATTCATAGACAACGACTTTTTAAGAGCTTTAGAGTATGGAATGCCACCAACATCCGGAATGGGAATTGGAATGGACCGATTGATTATGTTCTTAACCAATAATCCTTCGATTCAGGAAGTATTGTTCTTCCCACAAATGCGCCCGGAGAAAAAGCAATTGGATTTAACCGAAGATGAAAAAGTAATCATTGGTTTATTGAAAACAGAAAACAACCAAGCTTTAGGACTATTAAAAGAACAATCTCAATTGAGTGGTAAAAAATGGGATGCAGCGATTAAAGGTTTAGCTAAGCATGGTTTAACGAAAGTAGTTGTTGACGGCGATAACAAAACGGTGGTTTTGAACTAATATTAAAGGAACTCAATTGAGTTCCTTTTTTTATAAAGTTTTGTTAACGTTTAAACCTTTTGAAATTGCCGGCGTCCTAACTGCATAATCTTAAAAAATAGAAAAAATGAAATCAACGATTCACGAACACCAAAAAAACAATTTTACAACGGTGAGTAAAAATGTATTTTTAGCCCTATTATTGTTTGTTGGCATAACTGCAATGGCACAAGAAAAAAAAGAAAGAAGACCTGAAAGAGAAAAATTAACTACAGAACAAAAAGTTGATTTGCAGGTCAAAAAAATGACCCAAGATTTGAGTCTTAATGACAAACAAGTAAAAGAAGTTCGCGCTATTGTAACTAAGCAAGTAGAAAAAAGGGAAGAAAAAAGAGCTGAAATGGAAGCCAAAAAAGCAGAGATGAAAATAAAAAAGGCTGAAATGAAAGCTAAAATGACAGAGGAACAAGCAGCTTTAACTACTGAAATGAAAAAAGTACTGACTCCTGAACAATTCACTAAATGGGAAAAAATTCGTGAAGAGAAAAAAGCCAATGTTAAAGAAAAAATGAAGGAAAGAAGAGGAAAAAAGGACTCCAAAGAACTTCCTAATGATTAATTAAGAAAATAAATTTTGTGTTTCCATTAAAATAAATTAGTTTTGGTATTGATATTCAACTAAAAATTTATACCAATGAAAAAATTAATTGCTGCTTTAACAATCATGTTAGCATTCACTATCAATGCAAATGCACAAGATAAAAAGAGTGCTACCGCTGCTGAAAAAGCAAAAAGCGAATCCATAAACAAACAATTTACATCTGTTGAAAAAGCAAAAAAAGAAGCTACAGAGTTAACACTATTATTAGGTTTAAGCGACACTCAAAACGCTGATTTCTATAGACTTTTTGAACAAAAGCACAGAACTTTGGAGAGCAACTTAACTCCAGAAAGAAAAGCTGAATTGGCTAGAGTGATAGAGGCTAAAATCAGAGCTTCATTGGACGAAAACCAAATGGGAAAATTAGAAAAAAATCCTGAATTACTTCAAAAATTAATTAACTAAGGTTAATATATGATACAAAAAAGCCCTTTTCGATGAAAAGGGCTTTTTTTATTTTATAATTTTTGGGCAACTTTATTGATTGCATTAATCGTAAAATCTAAATCTTCATAAGTCAACGCATCAGTAATAAACCAGGTTTCATATGCCGATGGCGCAATATAAACTCCTTCGTTCAACAACCCGTGAAAGAATTTCTTAAAGGTTTCATTATCGCCATTTTTAGCCGTTTGAAAATCGACAACCGGATTCGCATCAAAATGAACTGAAATCATCGATCCTACTCTGTTAATGGTAAACACAATATTATTATCACTCAAAACTTTGTGAATACCTTTGTACAAATAAGCGGTTTTTTCTTCCAGTCTTTTAAAAATATCGACATCGTTATTTAAAGCTTCCAACATAGCCAAACCGGCAGCCATCGCCAACGGATTTCCTGACAAAGTCCCGGCTTGATAAACCGGTCCAAGCGGCGCTAAATAATCCATGATTTCATGGCGTGCTGCAAAAGCACCAACCGGCAAACCACCGCCAATAACTTTTCCAAAACAAGCAATATCTGCAGTTACACCATATAATTCCTGCGCGCCACCTTTAGCCAAGCGAAAACCAGTCATGACTTCATCAAAAATCAGCAATGCGCCATTGGCATCACAAACTTCACGAAGTGATTGTAAAAACCCATTTTTTGGAGGTACACAACCCATATTTCCGGCAACCGGTTCGATGATAATAGCAGCGATTTCATTTTTACTGGCTTCGAATAATGCTTTTACATTTTCTAAATCATTGTAGTTCGCCAATAAGGTATCTTTGGCTGTTCCTTGCGTAACTCCCGGACTGTTTGGTACGCCAAATGTACTTAATCCGCTTCCTGCTGCTATCAAAAAAGAATCCGAATGACCGTGATAACAACCTGAAAATTTGATAATTTTATCTCTTTTTGTAAATCCTCTGGCGAGACGAATTGCGCTCATACAAGCTTCGGTTCCTGAATTTACAAAACGAATTTTGTCAATATTCGGCACCATAGCAATGGCTAACTGAGCGATTTTGGTTTCTAATTCGGTAGGCATTCCGAAGGAAGTTCCTTTTTTAGCTTTTTCAACAACGGCATCCACTACAGGTTGGAAAGCATGCCCTAAAATCATTGGCCCCCAAGAATTGATATAGTCAATCAATCGGTTATCATCTTCATCATACAAGTAAGCGCCTTTGGCACTTTTGGCAAAAATAGGCGTTCCGCCTACTCCTTTAAATGCTCTTACAGGTGAATTCACACCACCTGGAATCACTTTTTCAGCTTCAGCAAACAACTGACTGCTTCTTTGATAAATCATATCTTAAATGGGGTTTTTATTTGGAATTTACTTAACGATAATAGTTTGCCCAAGAGACAATGAATTATCGTTCATATTGTTTTTTCTTTTTAATTCTTCAATCGAAATATTGAACTTTTTAGATAATGAATATAAGGTATCACCTTTGACCACAGTGTATCTTTCAACTTCTTCAGCATACACTATTTCTTTTTTGGCAACAGCCATAGAAACATAGTCTTTGCCTAAAACTTCAGCATCATATTTAGCCAACTGATAACGCTCAATCAAACCAATCAATTTTTCAGGATATTTAGGATCCGTAGCATAACCGGCAGCTTTTAAACCTCTCGCCCAAGCCGCATAATCATTTTTACCCAGTTGGAATAAGGAAGCATAACGCGGACGACTAGTTAAAAAATAAGAATGATCACGGAATGAACCACTTGGATCATCATATTTTCTAAAACACTCATTTTCTTCATCATCAGTATATCTTATACTTGGTCCGGTCCATTCTTTATGGCATTTGATTCCAAAATGATTATTAGCCTGCATGCTTAACGGACCTGTTCCAGCACCTGATTCTAAGATAGCTTGTCCTAAAGTAACGCTGGCCGGAATTCCGGTTTTTTCCATATTTTCTTTGGCGATGGCTTTGTATTTATCTATATAAGCCAAGACCATTTCAGTAGTTACTCTAACTCTGGTTGTTGCTTCTAAAATCTCTGTAGAACTAGAATTGTTCGGAATAGTTGTGGTTGTTTTTTGCGCAACTGCTTCCGGTTTTTTAGGTTGATTTGGTCTGTAAATCGGTTTCTTGACTCTTTGCGCAACCGGAGTTGTTGCTTTTCTTGGATCAGGTTGTGACGTTCTGACTACTGATTGGTTTGAACCACAAGAAGCCACAAAAATCATAAGGAGTAATAAAAAAAGTTTCTTAATCATAGGTTTTTATTTCGATTTGGTTTTTTTGTTTTAATAAGCGGTTCATACCTTTAATTCCTTGCAAACCGCCAGTGTGAATCAATAGTATTTTTGAGCCTTTTGGAAACCATTCTTTTTCCATTAAATCTAAAACACCATAAACCATTTTTCCGGTGTAAATCGGATCTAAAGGGATTTGATGTGTTTGATAAAAATTATTGATGAATTGTACTAATTCCGTTGTGACTTTGGCGTAACCACCAAAATGATACTCTGTGAACAATTCCCAATTTTGATTCTGAACAAATTTACGAATATCTTCCCTTAAAAAATCACCTTTCAAAGCAGGAAATCCCAAAACTTGTTGACTACTTTTTGAACAATTTATAATTCCTGAAATCGTACCACCAGTTCCTATTGCACAACAAATATAGTCGAAGATACCATCGGATTCAGTTAAAATCTCTTCACATCCTTTTATGGCTAAATCATTGGTTCCGCCTTCGGGCAAGAGATAAAAATCACCAAATTTCTCTTCTAATTTCAGTATAAAATCACAGTTGCTCTTTTGGCTGTAAACTTCTCTGGAAACAAACTCAAAAACCATTCCGAAATCTTGGGCTTTTTGCAAGGTAGGATTTTCAGTGATTTTGTCTCGCAACTCATCGCCTCTAATTACGCCAATGGTTTTAAAACCATTTTCCTTTCCGGCAGCAGCAACCGCTAAAATATGATTGGAAAAAGCACCTCCGAAAGTCAATAAAGTTGGCTTGTTTTCATTTTTGGCTTGTGCCAAATTGTATTTCAGTTTTCTGAATTTGTTACCTGAAATATAAGGATGCAGCAAATCTTCGCGCTTGATGTAAAGCGAATAATCCGGGTTCTCGATTTCAATTTTTTGATTATAACTTTCCAAAAAGTGGTTTTTACTTTGTACAGTTCGACCTAAAGGTCTCGGGTAACAAAGGTACGAAACACTGTTCTCTCTCCATAAAAAAGCGATTATAAATCTCTTTTAAAAATTTCTTATTGGTTAGAAACTATGATTTTCTGTGCCATTTTCCGATTGTCATTAGTTACAACCTCAACCAAATAAACTGCTCCGGCCAAACCATTTGTTGAAAATTCGTAGCTGTTTTGAACCCCTAAATTTTGTTTGTCAAAAATTTGCTTTCCGGTGATATCGTATAGCTTAACCGATTTTAAATCTAATGCATTTGGGTTAGAAACCGTAAAAGTTTGCACCGCATTATTTTGAAAAATAACTAAATCCGATTTTATATTTGACTCATTATTTAAGTTGGCATCTTTAAAGGTGATTTCGAATCGATTGTTATAAACACCGGTAGGCAAAACCACTTCGTAAGTACTATTTCTAATATCGTGATAAATATTATCTTGAGCATCATACATGAAAACATCCTGAGACTCATCAAAATTTGATATCATCGAAGCATCAAACTTGAAAGTAGCATTATTAGTAGATTTCACACCGACTGGAATTCTTTTGTTCACATCAAATGCTACGCCTTGAATAACAAATTTGCTGTTGTCTAAAAAGAAATAAACATCATTCGGAATAGTTTCTTCAACAGGCGATTTCGCATCGATTCCTCTATCAATACCATCAGTAGCTGTAGGCATTAAAACCAAAGCGATTTGTCTGGTAAATTGATTGTCCATTATAGTATTCAAACGTATCTGTGCGATGTGATTTATCGGTTCGGACTGAGTAACATTATTTTGACTATTCCCATTTCTTTCAAATTCAGAATAAGCGTCTGATTCTTTATAAAAAGTTCTGTGGCTGTTTTTTAAAGTTATGGATGTTGGTGATCCTGATGCAATTCCTCTAACCATAAACCCTTGCCCGACAGGAGCGTATTTTCTTTGAATTGATGTCAGTCCCGAAGAAGCGCCAACAGTATTTAAAGTTCCGTCAATATTATACGAATTGAAAGTAGCCGGCACATAAACTCCATATTCAGTTGGACTTATGCTAATCGGCGCATAGGTTCCATATCCTCCACGATAAGCTAACAGCAAATGAGAATTTACCGTTTTATCGTGTTCCCAATAATAGGCAATCCCGGTGCAATCAACATTAGAAGCATCTAACAAAAAAGCATTAACATGTAAAGCTGAAGGATAAGGATTTCCGGTTAAGGTGAAATTATCAGCAGCAACTCCAACCGTTATATTTCCGTCATTAGGTTTTCCTCTAAAATCGTATCTCTGAGCACTTCCGGGATTATTTAAAGCTACTTCTCCGACATTGGTATTATCACTTCCACTGGTTCCTTTCATGGTAAAACCTTGTCCGGCTTCAATATCTGTATTGGCTTCGGAATGTATCCATTGAGAATAAGTAGCACTAGACAAAAATCTCCAAATCCAATAAGTCGCTATTGATAATGAGCCATTATCTGAAACACCATCATAACCAGAAGAAAGCATAGTGGCAGGATTGCTATTAATTACAGACGACGGTCGATGTAACATAGTGATTCCAAAATTTTCGTTCCCATCTGAATTAGAAGCATTTCCAACAGGAGAACACCAATAATTATAATCATAATTATCGGAAGTTCCTTCTTGAAAAACAGACAAGACACCTTCCCCTTTGTTTAATGAAGTACTTGTGGTTCCTTGCAAAAATTGCCCTTCATTTCTTAGATAAACGTTACCGGCACTTTGAAGATTGACATCTTGATTTACAAAAACGTATCGATCTTTTACAAACATGTAGCTGTTAGAACTAACGTATAATTGAGCCAAAAGAACATTTGAAACGAATAAAATAAATACACAAAAAAGCTTTTTCATAATATAAACACCATAAAAACAAGCATTAAAAATACTAATATATAAAAAAAGCATAACACATCAATAAATAAAAAACAAATCCTTTAACTCCAAATAGATTTCCTTTAATTAACAAGACCATTCTTAAAAATGACACTCTAAAACATTGAAAAATTATTTATTTAAAGCCAATGCTTTTTTTTGCAAACTTATTCTGTAGTTTTTATTCTAAGTTACTTCATATCAAATTAGTATTGAATACTAAATTATATTTTTAACTTTAACTTTTCTTTTTTACAATTATTTAATTATTTCTAAAAAAAAGATATAGCAAAAAAAATACAATAAATTGATTAACAGAATTTTATTTAGTTTTTTTCAATATAAACAATACAGATTTCGAATGTATTTTTGCAATTATTATTTTTGTGACATTTCATAAAATTAACTGAGAATATTTACACTATATCCGTTAATTTATTGAGTTTTAATGTTTTTATTTAAACTATTTGCAAAATATTATTACTTTGCACCCGTATAAGCTTAGCATCTTATCATTAATAATTAAACATGAAACATAAATACTTTTTTTCAAATTCCGAATCTAAAATTTGTAGGTTTATTTTTTATTTTTCATTTCTAACAATTCTTTTGCATTCGGGCAAAGTACAGTCTCAAGGAGCAGATTGTTTAAATGCGACACTTTTAACTGTAAACGGGGCAGCTGTAGGAGGAACTATATCCGACGCTGTTATAAATGACCCGACTATTGCCACTGGTTGTTCAGGAGGCTCAACATCACGAGATGGTTGGTATAAATTTGTAGCCACAAGTTCTATCGCCACTGTGACTGTGACTTCAACCAACAGACAACTTGTAATATATGCATATTCTGGTGCTTGCGGCTCTCTTACACAGTTCAACTGTTCTAATACTAATACGACTGCTGGTCCCCAAACAGAAGTAATGAATTTAACTGGTCTTGTCGCAACTAACACCTATTATATTAGAGTTGTTAATTCAGCAAATAATATAATGAATTTAAGCGCAGTAACCGTTACCACTAGCCAATGTGATGCTGCAGTGTCACTACCTTGCGGAACTACAAATCTTGCTGGGACTACTGTAGGCACAACTAACATTCCACATGGATTAGGATGTTCAATAAGTAATTATGGCAAATGGTACACTTTTGTTGGAAACGGACAAGCCACTACTATTTCATCTACGGCTTCATTTGACCATGAAATGTCAATTTCTTCGGGAAGCTGTGGGTCTTTTACCAGTATTGATTGCGTAGACAATAGTACTGCAGGAGAAACATACACATTCACCTCAGTAAACGGAACTACCTATTATGTTTATCTTGCACATTACTTATCAGGCTCAACCACAACCGGAACCTTCACCATTTCAAGAAGTTGTGTAGTACCACCATCAAATGACGATTGTAGTACTTCTGTTGGTTTAACTGTAAACCCAACTGCTACTTGTACAACCAGTACAAATGGAAATACTTCCGGCGCCACGCAATCATCTACGAGCTGTGATGGAAACTCTGATGATGATGTATGGTATCATTTTACGGCTACCTCAACTAATCATGTAGTTACTGTTACACCAAACACACTTAACAATGCCGTTTTTCAAGTTTATAGTGGAAATTGTGGAGGATTAACCAACATAGCTTGTGTCAATACTACAACAGGTTCTTCCGTTGAAACAACAACTTTAAGCGGACTTACCATTGGCAACACTTATTATGTTAGAGTTCACAGTAACGCAAATACTATCGGATCACAGGGTTCGTTTGCCATTTGCGTGACAACGCTACCCAATTGTACAGCACCAAGCTCACAAGCGACAGGTTTTACAACAGGCACAGTAACTTCTTCAACCTTCCCGGCAACATTTTCAGGAACCGCAAGTGGCTATTTGGTGATACTATCTACTTCATCAACACCTCCGACTTCACCTTCAAACGGAACAATTTACGATGCTACTAATATTGCAACATTAGGTTCAGGTTTGACTTTTGTTCAAAGTAGTAATTCCACCTCTATTACAACGTCAGGCTTAAATGGCAATACCCGCTATTATTACTATATCTATGCTTACAACAACTCAAGTTGTATAGGAGGACCAATTTATCATTTATCAGCTCCATTATCCGGAAATGCTGTTACTTGTCCTGTTGCGCCCTCGCCAGTTTCTACAACTGCTACATTAACAAGTATCAATTTTAGTTGGCCAACATCAATAGGTGGTGGTGCCAATGCCGTAACATATACACTTCAAGTAACCACAGATGCCGGTTATACCTCAAACGTAGTCGGTTCACCATTCACAATAAGTAACCCAACTACATCTTACAACTTAGCAGGATTAACAGGAAACACCATTTATTATTATAGAATTAGAGCATCCAATGGTTGTAACAGCACTTATACTCAAGGCTCAACAACAACGGGATATTGCTCCGCAACTTCATATTATACAGGAGAATATATAGATAGTTTTTCAACTACTGGCGGTGTAGCGAATATTACCAATAACAGTACTGGGTTTTCTACATCCGGATATGGTGACTTTACAGGAATGACTGTTAGTCAATTACCTTATGGTACGATTAATTTTTCCGCCGATTTTTATTACGACTATTATGGTTTTTCTATATGGGTAGATTGGAATAATGATTTAGACTTTGATGATGCAGGAGAACGTGTTTACACCTCTGCTGGCACAGTATTAGATGCAACAGGTAGCTTTGCTGTTTCTTCGTCTGCATTACCTGGAAATTATAGAATGAGGATAAGAATAGACTATGATGATTCAAGTCCGGAATCTTGTGGTGAAATTAGCTTTGGCGAAACCGAAGATTACACTTTAACAATTTTATCGCTGCCTTGCTCGGGAAATCCTTCTGCAATAACAGCTTCTTCATTAACAACAACTACTGCAACAGTCTCTTGGACTGCCGCTTCACCTGCTCCGGCAAATGGTTATGACTATTATCTATCAACCTCTGCTACAATCCCAACAGCCGGTACAACCCCAACAGGGGATACAGCGGCCGGAGTAACTTCAGTAAATTTAACAAGTCTTGTTGCCGGAACGAACTACTTCATTTGGGTTCGTTCAGATTGTGGTGGTGCAACCGGTCAAGGCATATGGATACCCTATACATTTTCTACTCTAATTGCCCCACCCATAACGACAGGGGCAACAATATGCCAAGGAGCAAGCACAATAATTTCCGCTACTGCTAGTTGTGCTGCTTCTACCAATTTAGGGAATACTATAAATGGTTCGTGGAACGCGGCAACAGATCCAATCGCGCTTCAGCCTCTAATTTTCATATCGAGTGAAGATCCTTGCGCTTTTGATACTGAAACCGCAAATTACACCACTCTTAACTTCCAGGTTAGTGTATCAGGCACATACGTTTTTGCCATGGCTGACACATCAGCTTATGATGGAATGGGGTATATCGTAACAGGTGGTTTCACCCCAGGAAGTTGCGCAACCGGAACATGGATAGCAGGAGATGATGATGGAGGAGCTACTTCTTTGGAGTCAGAAATCTCCGCAAACTTAACTGCAGGAGTTACTTACACTTTAATTACTACAGTTTATTCATTTAGCAACACAACCATTACAAATAATTACACTTGGAACATCACTGGACCAGGAACACTAGCATCAGGAACTAACGGCATACTTCAATGGTATACTTCAGCTTCAGGGGGAACTCCCATAGGCACAGGAACACCT
This sequence comes from Flavobacterium sp. 102, assembly GCF_003634615.1. Lineage (NCBI taxonomy): Bacteria > Pseudomonadati > Bacteroidota > Flavobacteriia > Flavobacteriales > Flavobacteriaceae > Flavobacterium > Flavobacterium sp. 102. Next base: position 149,706 of record NZ_RBKX01000001.1, read on the forward strand.
TTTAATCCTGTTGGAGTATCCGGTTCAGGACTTTCAAACACCAACACACCGGGAACCTATACTTTTTACGCAGCTTGTTCTGCCTATCCAAGTATTAGAACTGCAGCGAATATTGTTATTCAAGGCCCAACAGCTGTTATTTCAGGAGCGGGTTCAATTTGTGACACAAGCACCACTATAAGTGTAGCCTTAACAGGAAATCAGCCTTGGAGTGTAACTTACACTGACGGAACTACGCCAACAACTGTATCCGGAATTACAGCAACTCCCTATACATTTACTGTTTCACCTACCACTACTACCTCTTATACTTTAACCGCTACAAGTGACAGTAATTGTCCTGCTGTAGCGGCTAACGTTAGCGGAAGTGCAATTGTCTCCTATGGAAAAACTTGGCTCGGCGGTTCATCAGATTGGAATGCAACTTCAAATTGGTCAGGAGGAACATTACCTACTGCAACAGATTGTGTAGTAATACCTGATACCGCAAACGATCCTATTGTTTCAGGAACTGGCTACAATGGTTTAGCAGGTTCGCTAACTGTTTTAGACGGAGCCGTATTAACCATCAATTCAAACAATAGCATAACCGTTACTGACTGGGTAAATGTCCAAGCCAATGGAACTTTCTTAATCAACAATAATGCGAGTTTAGTTCAAATAAATAACAATGCTAATACCGGTAACATTGTTTATAGACGGAATGCTTTTATCAGAAGTCTTGACTATGTTTATTGGTCATCACCAGTAGCCGGTTTCAACGTGAGTAATATTGCATCACCCTTGACTTCATGGGGAATTTATAAATGGAACACAACAGTAGTAAACCCTAACGGCGGTCAAGGCAATTGGGAAAATGCCGCCGGTAATACAATGATAGCCGGAAAAGGATATATCGCCAGTGGCCCATCAAGCTTTAGTTCTTCTACTGCGGCAACTTTAAATGGTATTTTTACAGGAGTACCCAACAACGGAAACATAACCGTAGCTATAGAAAGAGGAAATGACACCAACACAGGGTTGCATTATGGCACTAATGGTGTTCAAATAACCAACTATAGTGACAACTGGAATTTACTCGGAAACCCTTACCCATCAGCTATTCGAGGGAGTCAGTTCTTGTTTGATAACAACACCAAACTTATGGGCAATATTAGACTTTGGACGCATGGAACTTTACCCACTGCGATTGCCAATCCGTTTTACGATTCTTTTGTTTATAACTATAGTCCTGGAGATTATTTGACTTACAATTTTACCGGCACCAGTTGCTGTCCAGCGGCAGCGGCGGATTTATTTATTGGCTCCGGACAAGGTTTCTTTGTACAAATGATTGACGGAACTGCCGGAAGTGACACTGTAACTTTTACAAATAATTTGAGAAGCGCCACTTACAGCAATAGTTCTTTTTACAGATTTTCTTCTAACACAACTAATAGTTCAAGCGGTAATAATGTTGAGAATTTAGAAAGAAACAGAATTTGGCTAGACATCATTAGCGCAACTGGTCAGTCTGAAAGAACTTTATTTGGCTATATACAAGAAGCAACAATGGACGAGGATAATTTCTTCGATTGCAAGACCCAAAATACCGGGAGTACACAAATCTACTCTTTAATTGATGATAGCTTGTACTCTATTCAAGGTCGCTCACTACCATTCAATATTTATGACGAAGTGCCAATTGGCGTAAACATTCCAAACTCAGGAATTTACACTATTGCCTTGGCAGCCATTGACGGTTTATTCAACGAACAAGATATCTACCTTAAAGATAATTTATTGAATATTACCCACAATTTAAAAGCCAGTCCTTATCAATTCTCCGCTTCAAACGGTTTGATCAAGGATAGATTCAAAGTAGTTTATCTTAACAACACACTTGGGAATCCTGAGTTCTCTACAGACAACAACGTCAGAGTTGTAATTAAAGATGTTGTAAGTGTAAGTTCTAACAATCTTCAAATGGAATCCATAATTGTTTATAATCTTTTAGGCCAAAAACTAGATACTTATCCAAACATCAATACCAATTATTTCACCCTTTTTAACTTGAGAAAAAACAATGCAGGTTTATTGTTAAAGATAAAATTACAAACGGGCGAAACCGTAATCCGGAAAGTGGTTTACTAATTTTTAAAATTTACTTAGAAAAACAAAAGACCTTACAAACTAAGGTCTTTTGTTTTTTATAAAGAGGTAATCATTACTTTTTGAACCATTCTCCTTTTATCACTTGCAGTTACTTCAATCAGATAAACACCATTACTCAATCCGCTGGTTGAAAATTGATAGTTTTCCCGAGAATCTAAATTTTCTTTATTGAAAATCAACTTTCCGCTTAAATCATAAAAACTAAGCGAACGCAATGCAATCGAATTTGGATTAGAGATGATCAGCATTTGAGCGCTATTATTTTGAAAAACACCAACATCAGATTTAATGTCGTTATTATTGTTATTCAAAGAATTGTCTTTAAATGTAATCTCAAAACGATTATTGTAAATTCCGGTTGGCAAAACTAGTTCATAGGTGTTATTTCTAATCTCATGATACGATTCATCTTGCGCATCATACAGGTATATCGGTTGGGTTTCATCAACATTCAAAACCTGAGAAGCATCAAACTTAAAAGTAGCATTATTAGTTGATTTAACACCTAAAGAAATTCTTTTATCAACATCAAAAGCCACTCCCTGAATAACAAATTTTTCATTATTCAAAAAGAAATAAACATCATTAGGAACGTTGTTATCAACTGGACTTTTAGCATCAATACCAACATCAACTCCGTCTGTTGCCGTTGGTACAAATGCTAATGCAATTTGGCTGGTATATTGATTGTTCATAATCGTATTGATATGAATTTGCGGAATACCAATCACTTCATTGGTCTCTGTAGTCAAATTACCCATCTGACGTTGAAATTGCGAATAGTCACCTTCTTTCTTATAAACGCGATACTCATTTTTGAGTGTCAAATTCCCGTCAAAAACACCCTTCACCATGAACCCTTGTCCAATAGGCGCATATTTTCTTTCCACACTCAATCCGGAAGAAGCTCCGGCATTATTCAACGTTCCATCTACATTATAAGTATTGTATGTTGCAGGAACATAAACGCCATCGGATTCCAAACTAATAGGCGAATAAGTTCCGTAACCGCCTTGGTACTCTGACAAAACATGCGAATTGACCGTTTTATCTTGTTCCCAATAATAAGCTACTCCATCACAAGCCGAATTAGCTTCATCCAATAAAAAAGCATTCACATGCAGTGCTGAAGGATAAGGATTTCCGGTCAAAGTAAAACCATTAGCTGCTACATTAACAGTAATATTTCCATCATTAGGCTTACCTCTGAAATCGTATCTTTGGGCATTTCCAAAATTATTTACCGCAGTTTCACCAACGTCTGTAAGATCATAACCGCTTGTTCCTTTCATTGTGAAGCCTTGTCCCGCACTTATATTGGTATTGGCACCTGAATGAAACCATTGCGAATAACTGGAAGAAGATAAAAATTTCCATATCCAATAACTCGCAATCGACAAACTTCCTGTACCGCTAACACCATTTAAACCACTATTCATCGTTGCCGGATTGCTCATTGTCTTGGAAGTCGGCACATTTAACATGGTTATCCCAAAATCTTCATTGCCGGAATTCGTTGAAGCATTACCCACCGGAGAACACCAATAATTATAACAAAAATTATTGACGGTACCCTCTTGAAAAACAGACAATTTCCCAGTTCCTGTGTTGACTGAAGCGCTTGTAGTTCCCTGAATCAATTGGCCGTTATTTCTCAAATACAAATGACTTGCACCGTTAAGTTCAATTTTTCCTTTCACATAAATCAGCCTTCCCTTATTGTATATAAAGCTGTTGTCACTCACATAAAGTTGCGATGTAGACACAAAGGAAACAGATAAAAGTAATATGCAAAGTAGGTTTTTCATAATACACTTTTTTAAATATTTATAAGTTACAAAAAATACACTTTTGGGGGAAAGTGTATTCTTTATAAGCCTAGATAAATAAATCCGTTTATCGCTAAATAAGGGTTTTGAACCGTAACCGATTGCTGAGCAACACCTCCGTTGATAGAGGATGTTGTATGCGAATGTGAACCACTCGAAGTGGTAGAGCGACTTTCACTTGTAGGCCGAACTACTGATCCTAATGATATCCCCAAAACCGATGTTAACAGAGCACTTCCATCCGCTCCTGTATTGTGCGTATGATCTCCATTAGTACTAGTTGTCAAAGTAACATTGGGCAATTGATTCTGGTCGATAGTTACCGAAGAACTTCCTCCGATAGTATTAAGTGTTTTAGTATCACTAACACCAACAATGCTTTTATCAGCAAGATTAGGCAGGTTAGTTCCAATACCTAAAGCGGTAGCGGCAGCTTGTTGATTGACAGTCAAACTACTTTTAGCTCTTCCATCTAACAAAACCCATCCATTGTGATCACCCGTTTGAAAACCATGTTTGACATCACCAAAATTGTAAACCTGAGCATACATCGGCTTCCAGTCAGAACCGGCATAAAAGCAATAAGTATTATTGGAAGTTAAAAAAACAATTTGCCCGGATCTATTTCCCGAGGAAGGCAAAACACTTACCTGTGGAATAGCGATGCCCGCTTCGGCGGTTGGTGTGGCAGGATCTATTTCTCTTACATCTAAAGTAGCAACTGGTGTGTCAGTACCAATTCCTATTTGAGAATGAGCCTGAAATGATAACAAGATTAAGGTTAAGTAAAGATTTTTTTTCATGTCTTTTAAATTTAGGGGTTAATTCAAAAGGTGGTATTTAAAACTTACAGCCCAATTATTGCCGAATTAAAATAGGAGATTCATTTTTTGAATATTTCATTTTAGCAAGCTTCAATTGGCCTATAATTTTCTTTCTGATTTCTTCAACAAACCTACAATATAATATTTAATGAAACAAAAATAATGTCGACAAATTGCGATTTTTATAGTTTAATTACATTATTTTAATTGCAATATGCACCATTTTTTACTTCTTAAAACAACTTAACTTCCATTTTTGTTTAACTTTGCGAATGTCAAATTCACAAATACAATCTATTACTAAAGGAAAAATCGAACTATGAATTTATAAAAAAAGAGGTGTTTAAAGAAACTTTAAAAACGAAAACAACTTACGCTCGGAAAAATAAATTATATTGTTCTCGTTCTGATAAGCTTCCTTTTCAAAGGAAATAGATCTGTAGGCAAGATGTCTATTTTTCAGCAATGAAAGTCGGATCAAAAACTCCAGTCCATACCAAATAAAAAAAGGCAAAACCAACAACTCCAATTGCTGGCGCAAATGAATCTTTTCATGATTCATTAAAGTCAAATCGCTTGTACTTTCCCGATACTTCAAAACCACAAACGGAAAAACAGTCAGTCCTCTGAAACCTTTTGGAATTAAATATTTCGAAACGATTATAATCATTACTGATAAAGTCTTTAAATTTGTGCCTATGAACGAGCAAAATAATGAAAATAAATTAATCGAAGGCGAAGATTATTACTTAACACCCGAAGGTTACCGATGTTTCACTGAAAAATACCATTTAAAACGCGGCTATTGCTGCCGAAGCGGTTGCCGTCATTGTCCGTACGGATTTGATAAGAAAACAGGAACAATTAAAAAAAAGTAAACAGCGTTCAGTCGCAGTGTTCAGTAATAAAAAAAATGGCGTTCCCTTTCAGGTCGGGCTATCGGCTTTATCTCTTCGAGGATATCGCCTCTATCCCTAACGCAACAACTTAGAAACACAAAAAAACTCAGAACCTTAGTCCCTCAGAACCTCAGCAACTAAAAAATATGACTTTCCAAGAACAAATACTACAAGGAATCCCAACGGTTTTACCAAATCCAAAACCTTACGAACCCGAAATCAATCACGCACCCAAACGCAAAGAAATACTCTCTGATGACGAGAAAAAATTAGCGTTAAAAAATGCCTTACGCTATTTCGAACCGCATCACCATGCGACTTTAATTCCGGAATTCAAAGCCGAACTGGAAACTTACGGTCGCATCTACATGTACCGCCTTCGCCCCGATTACAAAATGTATGCGCGCCCTATTTCAGAATACCCGGGAAAATGCGAACAAGCGAAAGCCATCATGCTGATGATTCAAAACAATTTGGATTACGCCGTGGCACAACACCCGCACGAGTTAATCACTTATGGCGGAAACGGAGCGGTATTCCAGAACTGGGCGCAATATCTTTTGACCATGAAATACTTGTCCGAAATGACCGAAGAACAAACTTTAGTCATGTATTCCGGTCACCCAATGGGATTATTCCCATCGCATACTGAAGCACCAAGAGTCGTAGTGACCAACGGGATGGTCATTCCAAATTATTCCAAACCGGATGATTGGGAAAAAATGAATGCGTTGGGCGTTTCTCAATATGGTCAAATGACCGCGGGAAGCTATATGTATATCGGTCCGCAGGGCATCGTTCACGGAACAACCATTACGGTTTTAAACGGCTTCCGAAAAATAAAAAAATCGCCAAAAGGCGGTTTATTCGTGACTTCTGGACTTGGCGGAATGAGTGGTGCCCAACCCAAAGCCGGAAACATAGCAGGCTGCGTAACCGTTTGTGCCGAAGTCAATCCAAAAATTACACACATTCGCCATTCCCAAGGTTGGATCAACGAAGTAATTGAAAAAATAGAAGATTTAGTACCAAGAGTTAAAAAGGCATTAGACAATCAAGAGGTAGTTTCGATTGCTTATTTAGGAAATGTCGTTGATGTTTGGGAACGCTTTGACCAAGAGAATTTACACATCGATTTAGGTTCCGACCAAACATCACTTCACAATCCTTGGGCTGGTGGTTATTATCCTACCGGATATACTTTCGAGGAGTCCAATGATTTGATGGCGAATAATCCGGAGAAATTCAAAGAAGAAGTCCAAAAAACACTGCGCCGTCACGCCGCAGCCATCAACAAACACACCGCCAAAGGAACTTATTTCTTTGATTACGGAAATGCATTCTTATTGGAAGCTTCTCGTGCCGGAGCTGATATTATGGCAGAAAATCACATCGATTTCAAATACCCAAGTTATGTGCAGGATATCATGGGACCCATGTGTTTTGACTACGGATTCGGACCATTTCGATGGGTTTGTGCTTCAGGAAATCCGGATGATTTAGCCAAGACTGACAAAATTGCCTGTGATGTTTTGGAAAAAATGATGAAAAACTCCCCTGAAGAAATCCAACAACAAATGGCCGATAACATCCAATGGATTAAAGGCGCACAAGAAAATAAACTAGTCGTAGGTTCACAAGCTAGAATCCTTTACGCCGATGCGGAAGGTCGAATCAAAATAGCCGAAGCTTTCAACCAAGCGATTGCTCGTGGCGAAATTGGTTACGTAGTTTTAGGTCGAGATCACCATGACGTTTCCGGAACGGATTCTCCATACAGAGAAACTTCCAATATCTATGACGGTTCCAGATTTACTGCTGATATGGCGATTCACAACGTTATCGGAGACAGTTTCCGTGGCGCAACTTGGGTATCGATTCATAACGGCGGCGGTGTTGGTTGGGGCGAAGTTATAAATGGTGGTTTTGGTATGGTTCTTGATGGTTCAAAAGAAGCGTCAAGGCGTTTAGAATCAATGCTTTTCTGGGATGTAAACAACGGGATTTCCCGAAGAAGTTGGGCCCGAAATGAAGGTGCCATTTTCGCTATTAAGAGAGCGATGCAGACGCAACCTTTATTAAAAGTTACCATCCCTAATATAGTTGATGATGGATTGTTAGAATTTTAGATTATTGGACTGACTTAGACAAGATAATCATGATTAATTTCGAATCTAACAATCTAAGACCCGAGACCGAAGGTCGAACAGAGCGAAGCTAAGCCTAAAATCTAAAAAAAAACAAATATGAAATCAATTAAAATTTTACCGTTACTCCTACTCTTTGTTCTCGCATCGTGTAGTTCCATCAAAGTGAATTCCGATTATGACAAGCAAGTAGATTTTGCACCTTATAAAACTTATGCTTTTCACAAAACCGGAATTGACAAAGCCGAGATTTCCGATTTGGATAAAAAACGAATTCTTCGCTCTATTGACGAAACCATGGAAGCCAAAGGATTTTCTAAAAGCGAAACACCAGACTTATTAGTTTCTTTTTTTACTAAGGAAAGAGAAGAAGTTAATGTAAACCAATTCAATGCCGGCTGGGGTTATGGCTGGGGCTGGGGTTGGAATCCTTACTTGTGGGGCGGAAACACTTCTGTATCGAGACACACCGAAGGAACACTTTACATCGATATTATTGATGCCAAGAAAAAAGAACTGATTTGGCAAGGTGAAGGCGAGGGTGTTTTAACCAAAGACACCAATAAAAAAGACGAAGTGATTAAGGAGTTTGTGACTAAAATATTAGAGCAATATCCACCGCAGAAAAAGTAGGCAGTGTTCAATATTCAGTTGGCAGATTAAGCTATAAACCGTAACCAAGACGTTACGGTTTTTTTATTACGACAGATTTTCCTAGCCCGGATTGCAATGGCATCCTTTTTCTTTGCAAAAGAAAAAGATATAATGGAAAGCCGGATTAAGCTCCTAAAAATATTGCTGTTCAAAGTTTTTTATGATTTTTATCACACTTGTTTGTCCTAAGATTTGTAAATTTACGAACACAACAAAACCAGATTTATGGAAGCCCATTTTGAAAGCAACCCTTTGATTGACAGATTACCAAAGCACTTGAAACAGTTTATCAAACCGCAAGATTATGACGATTACACTCCGATTAATCAGGCTGTTTGGCGTTATGTGATGCGTAAAAATGTAGATTATCTTTCAAAAGTTGCCCATGAATCTTATTTAGAAGGCTTGAAAAAAACCGGTTTGGAAGTGGATAATATTCCGAACATGTATGGCATGAATCGTATTTTGAAAGAAATCGGTTGGGCTGCCGTAGCTGTGGACGGATTTATTCCACCCAATGCATTTATGGAATTTCAAGCGTATAACGTTTTGGTGATTGCTTCAGACATTCGTCAACTAGAACACATCGAATATACTCCGGCTCCGGACATCATTCACGAAGGCGCGGGTCACGCTCCTATTATTGCCAATCCGGAATACGCGGAATATTTGCGTCGTTTTGGGGAAATTGGTTGTAAAGCCATTTCGTCTTCGCGCGATTATGAAATGTATGAAGCGATTCGTTTATTATCTATCCTAAAAGAAGCGGAAGGAACACCTGCCAGCGACATAAAGAAAGCCGAAGACCAAGTCGAGTTTCTGCAAAATAACATGGGAGAACTCTCTGAAATGTCCCGCATCAGAAACCTGCATTGGTGGACTGTAGAATATGGCTTAATCGGAACGGTTGATAACCCAAAAATTTATGGTGCCGGTTTGCTTTCCTCGATAGGCGAAAGTGCTTGGTGCATGACAGACAATGTCACCAAAATCCCTTATGATATTTCGGCAGCAGACCAAAGTTTTGACATTACTAAACCGCAACCACAGTTGTATGTAACGCCTGATTTTGCTGAATTAAGTTTGGTTTTGGAAGAGTTTGCTAACACGATGGCATTGCGTACCGGAGGTTTATCTGGTATTCAAAAATTGATTAATTCCAAGTCATTAGGAACGATTGAATTGAGTACCGGAATTCAGATTTCAGGTTTGTTTACCAATGTTATTGAACATGAAGGAAAACCGGTTTATGTGCAAACTAACGGCAAAACTGCTTTGTCCTATCGTGAAAAAGAATTAGTAGGCCACGGCACACAATACCACGCGGAAGGTTTTGGTTCTCCAATTGGAAAACTAAAAGGCATCAACTTGGCGATTGAAGATATGAGCCCAAGAGATTTAAGAGCTTATGACATTTATGAAGCCGAAAAAGTGACTTTAGAATTTGAAGGCAACATTACCGTTACCGGAGAAATTATTACCGGTTCAAGAAACCTTCAAGGCGAAATCATCATCATTAGTTTTAAAAATTGTACTGTAACACACAACGATATTGTTTTATTCCAACCTGAATGGGGTGTTTATGATATGGCTGTAGGCAAAAAAGTAACTTCTGCTTTTTCAGGTCCGGCTGATGTGAATAGTTTTGACATGGTTAATCATGTACCTTCAAGTCATACTATTAAAGCTAAAAAATCGCCTGAAAGGGAAGAATTAGAAGGCTTATACCTCAACATCCGAAACATTCGCGAAGGAAAACCTGCGGTAATTTCAATCGAAAAAACATTTGATATTCTAAAAGAAAAGCATCCTAATGATTGGTTACTTGGTGTTGAAATTGCAGAATTTTGCGATAAAACCAATAATACTACTTTACTTCATGATGTGTTAGTACAACTCGAAAAAGTAAAACAAAATCGTCCAGAAATTGCCCATTTAATCTCGGGCGGACTGGGGCTTTTTTTAGAAAAAGTAAGTTTACAGCACTAATGTAACCTTTGTTACTGCGAAACAAATCTCAACCAAATACCTTTGCTGAAAAAATTACAATATGGGACTATTAAGCATGTTTGGTTTAGGAAGCAAATCAGAAAGTATTCAAGATTTTGTAAACAAAGCCGCTGTTATTATTGATGTAAGAACCGTTGGTGAATTTCGTGACGGACACATCAAAGGATCTAAAAACATTCCGTTAGACACTATTAACGGTAAATTAAACGAAATCAAAAAATTAGACAAACCGGTCATTGTTTGTTGTCGCTCCGGAATGCGCAGTGCACAAGCAGTTTCAATCTTAAAATCTGTCGGCGTTGAAGTAATTAATGGTGGTGGTTGGCAAAGTTTGGAAAATAAGTTATAAAAAAAGCCACCTTTACAGGTGGCTTTTCCATTTAAATTATTAATTATTTTTTAATCACTTTAACGGTTTTGACATTATCGTCTATTGTTATTCTTATTAAATAGGTACCACTAGCCAGTCTTGACATATCGATTTGACTTTCAGTAGCATTGTTAAACTTGGCGTCAACTAATTGACCAAGTAGATTCACCACTTCAACTTTAGCTATAATACCTGTAAAAGAGATGTTTAAGACATCAACAACAGGATTAGGATAAACCTTTAAATTATTCGCTTCAAATTCTTCTCTTCCCAAACAACCACCTAAAGTCATCGTAACAGCAATTCTAGTTGGACTTTCGCAAGCACCTACCGTTTGCGAACCATAATAAACTGTTCCCGAAACTAATGGTGTTCCTGATGAAACAACATTACCATTTGAAGGCGCATCATACCAAATGACGTTGGCACCAACAACATTGATTAACCCTACTGTTTCACCTGCACAGAATGTTTGATTTGCCAATCCTGTCGGAGCATCAGTTGGAACAATCGAAGCGGTAACTGCCACTCGTGATGATGTACAAGTTCCATTCGTTGCTTCTACATAATAATTTGTAGAAACAGAGATACTTGGTGTGGTAAAGCTAGTACCTGTTCCTACCAAATTCCCTAATGTTGGTGCATCATACCAATTTAAAGTTCCTAAATTAGCAGTTGCATTCAAGGTCAAAGTTCCTGTATCACATCTGCTTCCCGGAGTTGTTGATGTTATTGTTGCCACAATATAAACAGTAGCTGTCACAGTAGTTCGCGCAGAAGCACAAGTGCCATTTACTACTTCAACATAATAAGGTGTTGTCATGCCTAAAACAGGAGTAGTAAAACTTCCACCTGTAGCAACTAGTGTACCGCCAGTTGGAGCATTATACCAATTTATTGTTCCGACATTTGCCGTTGCTTGTAATGTTACTGAACCATTTCCACATCTACTTGCCGGAATGGTCGAAAGTAATATTGGCTGTTCATTTACAGTGGCAGTAACCGCAGTTCTAACCAAAGAAGTGCAACTCGCATTAATGGCTTCCGCATAATAATTTGTCGTCACAGATAAACTTGGTGTGGTAAAATTTGAACCTGTTCCTACTAAGTTTCCTAATGTTGGCGCATCATACCAATTAACTGTTCCCGAAGAAAAAGTAGCCGATAACGTTACCGAACCATTGCCACATCGTGAAGCCGGAGTTGAAGATGTATTTGTAGGTCTGTTGGTCACTGTTACTTCCACCGCCGTTCTTCCTGATGAACAATTTCCATTAATGGCCTGCGCATAATAAGTAGCAGTAGCTCCCAAACTTCCCAAAGAATAATTACTACCGGTTGCCAATAACGTTCCTCCCGCAGGTAAATTATACCAGTTTACAGTTCCTGCACTTGCTGTAGCAACAATTGTAAATGAGTCGCCACTACAAATACTCATTGGAGTTGTTGACGTAATCGTTGGACTGTTATTAACTGTGGCAACAACCAAAGTTCTTGCAGAAGAACAAAGACCATTTACCGCTTCCACATAATAATTTGTTGTTGCAGCTATACTAGGAGTCGTAAATGAATTTCCGGTGCCAACTAATGTTCCTAATGTTGGTGCATTGTACCAATTTAAAGCCCCAACACTTGCGCTTGCTTGTAGAGTTACTGTACCGGCATCACATCGGCTGTTAGGTGTAGTGGAAATAATAATTGGCGTAGCATTTACTGTTGCTGTGACTGCTGTTCTTACAGAATTACAGATACCCGAAGTAGTTTCAACATAATAAATAGTAGTTGCTGAAATACTTGGCGTTATAAAAGTGGTTCCGGTTCCAACTAAATTTCCTAATGTAGGTGCATCATACCAATTTAAGGTTCCACCAGAAGCTGTTGCTTGCAATGTTAAAGTTCCTGAATCACATCTACTCGCTGGTGTTGTTGAAGTTACGCTTGGAACCGAATTAATCGTAGCTGTAACTGCAGTTCTTGGCGATGTACAGAAACCATTCGTCACTTCAACATAATAAATTGTTGTTGTAGTGAGGCCAACTAAATTCAACGTGCCACCTGTGGCAAGCAGGGTTCCGTTTGTTGGTAAATCATACCATCTTATGGTTCCTGTTGTTGCTGTAGCAGTTAACGAAATATTACCTGTTCCACATCTGGCGGCAGGGGTTGTAGCAGTCAATGAAGGAGTAGAATTTACCGTTGCAGTAACTGAAACTCTTGTTGACGTACAAGAACCAACCACTGATTCTACATAATAAATGGTAGTGGTTGAAATACTCGGCGTGGTAAAACTTGTGCCTGTTCCTACTAAGTTACCTAATGTTGGTGCATCATACCAATTTAAGGTTCCTATCGTAGCCGTTGCTTGTAAAGTTACTGTACCGGCATCACATCTACTCACTGGAGTTGTAGTACTAATTACAGGAACAGCAGTTACTGTTATATAATTAGTAAAAGTAACGTTGTCACCGCCATTGTAATTGGTAGCAGTAAATGTTACTGCATAAGTCCCTGCAGTGTTGTATGTAACCGTTGGATTTTGTGCTGTTGATGTTGCTGGTGTTCCACCTTCAAAAATCCAACTCCACACAAATGGTATATTCGTAGAGGTATCTGTAAACGTTACGGATTGACCTACGCACAAGGCCGTTGTAGAAGCAGTAAAACTTGCTACTGGCGGTTGTGTTGGGCAAATTGGTGCCGTAACATCCATAGTGTAGCCATCGCCATCTCCTCCAAAATAAGCATAGAAATGTGGGGGAAATGCACAAACTGAATTCTCTATAGTTTCTACTCCGGCACCATCATTATCACCTCCCATGTAGGCATAGAAAGAAGGCGGAATTCCACAGGCAATTGCGCTTAATTCTTCTGTTCCTGCACCATCATTAATCCCACCCATATAGGCATATTGAGATGGCGCAGTTCCACACGCTGTTGTACTTAATTCTTCAACACCTGAACCATCATTAATTCCTCCAAAATAGGCATAAAAATGCGCTGGAATTGAACAACTGGCTCCACTTAACTCATTAATTGTAGCTCCGCCGGAGTTTCCTCCGTTATATTGAGCAAATGTGTTAAACTGTGTCAAAAGAAATGTTAAGCAAACAACTAAATATATTTTTGTTGTTTTCATCTAATTTGATTTTAAATTATTATAATTCATTTTATTACATTTCAGAAATCGAAATGCACATCAAATCAGAATGTTATCTTACGCCACGTCCGCCATAAGTATAATTTCTGGCAGCATTTGTAGTACTGGCATAAGTTCTATCAGAAGTTCTAACATTAGTTGCCACATTAACATAATCTCCTCCTCTTTGTCCTATACCCGTTGCTGTTGTAACTGAAGGCCAAGTTGCCTGATTAGCATCTCCTATTGAAGTTAAAGTTCCGTCTCCAAGTGTTCCATTAAAAGCAGTTCCAGATGCATTAGCAACACATACTGTTCTCTCAACAACATTTCCTCCCATTTCCATTGCTCCATAATAAGAAGCACCTGCGGAAGATCGCCCAGAAGAAGCAGTTGCAAAAACACCCACTTTCAATGGACCATACGCTCCACTTGAAGTTCCTAAAGCGTGAGCACATCTTCCATTCAAAACAGTATTTGCCATTTCATTTGGCTGCAATGGATTAATAACTGTAGTACTGTAATAAGGATTAATGTTAGTATCTCCCCATGGATATTCACCAGACACACGAGGTGTTATACCACGGCAAATTTTTTCAAATTCCAACTCTGTCATTGGTCTTAAAGCCGACCAATCTAAATAAGCTGCTAAATCTGCCCAGCTCAAATTGTTCATGGCTACACTTTGTCCGTCATTATTATTGTTGACCACATTAGCAGTGGCATCACAAGCAAAAATAGCCGGAATTGCAGCATTATTCCCTGGTGTTTCAATTACGATTCCGTTTCGGTAAGCATAACTACCAAAAGCAACATACGTTCCCGAAGCACTCGTTGGATCTGAGGTAACTCTTGACTGTTGTTGCGCAAAAGTTAATGAGTTTAAAAATTCAACATATTGTAATTGAGAGATTTCATATTTCATCACATAAAATGAATTATATCCCATTGGAAAAGTTGCCGGCACTGGTGGTCCGCCACCTCCGATTACTGAAGAAGTTACTCCCGCAGATTGAGTAGTAGCCGTAACACTTATACTGTTAAATGTTGCTACACTCAAACCATCTCCAATTTCGAAAGCACTTTGAGGTACGTTTACCATTTCAATTCCAAAAACTTTATAATTATATGTTCCTGCCGGAATAGTCATTTTTAATGTAATACTTGTTGCAGAAACATTACCGCCACCGATAGCACTTCTTCTAATGAAAACGCCTTTTCCGTCAGTTACTGGATCTACTTGCAACGGCGAAGCTGCCGAATGATCCCCTGCAACCGAACTTAAACCTGCATGCGCCCACAAACGTGTGTTACAATCCTGAAATTTGACAAATACCCATACGGCATCCCAATTAGCCGGAGCAACACTGGCATTCCAACTGTTTTCCCAACTGATATTGAAAGTAATATTTGAACCCGAAACGGACGTTCCCGTAATCTCGACGTTATTTGCTTTACTATTGAATGCCAATAAAAAAAATAGTGCCGTAACCATTTTCGAAAAATAATTTTTTGATTTCATTGTATTTATATTTTTATGTTATGAGACAAATCTACCTTGCCTTTAAACAAAAAAAAATACGACAGTTGCCGTATTTTAAGAAAAATATTCTTTCAATTTACTTTAAATCAAATTGTTGTTCTTGGCTTTTTGAATCGCTTCGAGTTTATTATGCACCTGCAATTTGGTATAAATATTCTCAATATGCTTTCTAACGGTTGATGGTGAAAGATAAAGATTGTCGGCAATTATATTGTAGTTTAATCCTTTGCTGAGTTGTTCTAAAACCTCAACTTCTCTTGTGGTTAGTTTAATTTCTTGTTCCGATTTTTGTTCAAAATCAACCGGATTTCTTAGTAATTTCAATGTTTTCAAAGCAATAGAAGGATTCATAGCGGCGCCACCATTTAAGGTTTCTATAATGCCTTGATGTAATTCTTTCGGATTGACTTCTTTGAGCAAATAACCGTCTGCTCCGGCTTTGATGGCATTGAAAATATTTTCATCGTTATCAAAAACCGTCAGCATAATGATTTTAATTTGAGGGTATTTGGTTTTGATGATTTTGGTAGCTTCGATTCCGTTACAAACGGGCATTTCGATATCCATCAAAATCAAATCGATGCATTTATTGACCTCTAATTTTTTCTGCAAATCAATGCCGTCGATGGCCGTAAATTTTAAAATCAAATCGTCAAAAAAAGATAGCTTTTCAGCAACTGCTTTTTGTAAAAAAACATTATCGTCTACTATGGCTATTCTTGTTGACATGGCTTGAGATTGTATAACAAATTTGGTTATTTTTTTTCAAGTAACATACTGATTTGCAAAAAAAGTCCTTTTCAAACCAGTGATTTAGCTTGAATAAATCCCAGAATGAAAAGGACAACAATAAAAACAACCTAAGTGTTTTTTTCTTTGAAAAATCAATACCACTTGATTAGTCAAATTTGACCATTTAAAAGGATAAAAAAAATACGTCAAATGACGTATTTATCTTAGACCGTTGGATTCAGAATTTAATGCTTTTCCAACTTTATACTTATAGCTGTTCCTTTATCTACACTTGATTTTATATCAAATAAACCACCGATATCAGCAATGCGTTTTCGCATATTATTGATGCCGTTTCCGAATTCTGTGTTTCCTATCTCAAAGCCTTTTCCGTCATCTATTATAGTAATTAAAACATCTATTTCAGTTGGTTGAATGCTTATAGCAATACTTCTTGCATTCGCATACTTGATACTGTTGTTAATGGCTTCTTGAATCGTTCTGTACAAATTCATTCCTTCAACAGAAGTGAATTTTATTTTTTTTAGTGAGTGATTAACTTCAAAATTGAATTGAATATTTTCCTTTGCTTCTTGTGCTTTGTCAATAAAATTATGGATTCTGGCTTGTAAATCTTCAAAAGTGATTTCGCTCTTGTTCATTGCCCAAATCGTATCTCGTAGCTCAATAATCGTCGATTTTGCAAAATTACTAATACCGGAAAGTTTCGAATCCAGCTTGTCATTTTGAATGTCAAAAGCATATTTAATATTGTCGACAGAGGAAATAATAAAAGTCAATTGCGACCCAATATTATCATGCAAATCTCTGGAAATATCAAGACGCTGTTCTTGTAATTTGTTTTGGGTTTCAATTTTGGCTATTGCCGATTTGAGTTCAAATTCTTGTTCTTGTTGTTTGTTTTTGAGCTTTTGTTGGCGATAAACCAAATAAACAATGATTAATAATGCCAATGAAATTAAGCCTAAAATCAAAAACTGGGTTTCTTTTTTTCTGATTTCCAATTCGCGCGTAGCAATTTCGGCTTTTGATTTTTGGAGTAATCTTTCTTTCTTTTCGGTTTGGTATTTGGTTTCTAATTCGGTCGTTTGTTTTTCGACTTTACTGAGTAATAATTGTTCATTTAAAACCGCCAATTTGTCCAAATAATAGTCAACGCTGTCGGGTTTGTTTAAATAAGCATAAACAGTGATTAAAGATTTGTAGTTCTTCTGTAGTTTTTCGTTGTGATTGGTTTGCTCAAAAAATGGTTTGGTGGTCAATAACAACTTTTTGGCTTTCTCATATTTTTTGTTCCTGGCAAATTCTAGAGCCAAATTCAAATCGAAATTGGCTTTGTCTAAATTGGAATTGAGTTCTTCTCTGACTTCTTTTGACTTTTGATAGAGTGCCAAAGCATCTTTAGACTTTTTTTGTTCCGATTTGATAGAAGCAATGTTGTTAAATCCACTCGAAATCCCTTTTTTGTTACCAACAGCCGTGCAAGCTTTTACACTTTTGTCATAAAACTTCAAGGCGTTAATCGTGTCTTGCATGTGCAAATAAACATTCCCGAGGTTCAAACAAGAAACACATAATTCTTCCTTAAAATCATTTTTTTCTTGATACTGAATTACATCGCTGATGTATTGCAACGCTTTTGGATAGTTCTTTAATTTGAGATGAATCAGACCGATGTTGCCTTTGATAATACTCGTGTTTTTTTCGTCTTTTGTATTTTCAAAATAGGCTAAGGCTTCTAAAAAAGAAGTCATAGCTTGCTTATACTGATGTGTTTTTTCGTAGATATTGGCTAAATTATTATTGATTTTAGCTAAGCCTTTCTGATCATTTCTGAGTTTTCTGATTTTGTATGCTGATAAATAATTGGTTTTCGAATTGACAAAATCACCTTTGATAAAATAAACCGCCCCTATATCGCTGTAAACCTGCGCCATTAAGGTCGAATCATTTAATTTCTTGGATTCAACAGCTGCTTTTCCACCATAATGTAACGCAGAATCAATGTCGATTTTAGAATAGTACCAAGTCAAATCAGAATAGATGGTTGCGGTTCTTTTGGCATCCGGATTGGCTTTTAAATCTTTCTTTAAACCATCAATAACATTTTGAGCATTTTGCGCCCTAACCGATATTGAAATCAGGAACAAAAAGAATAAAACCAAACCTTTTTCCATGTTCTTAAACTTATAATAATATGCTGATTTTGGTTCCTGAACTTGAACTTTGCAGTTCGAATTTTCCATTGATTTCGGCGATTCGCTTTTGCATATTGAGCAAGCCATTTCCTTTTTCTGTGGTGTTTAAATCGAAGCCATTTCCGTTATCTTCAATGGTAATTTGGATGTTGTCCTCGGATTTTTTCACTTGAATTTCAATCTTTTCGGCATCGGCATATTTAATGCTGTTGTTGATGGCTTCCTGAATAGTTCGATAAATATTCATGCCTTCAATGGAAGTGAATTGACGCTCTTTTAATTCGGCATCGACTACAAAATTGAATTGAATTTCGTTCTTTGCTTCTTTGGCTTTATCGATAAAATTGTGGATTCGAGTTTGCAAATCTTCGAAGGTGATTTGGCTTTTATTCATTGCCCAAATTGTATCACGAAGCTCTATAATGGTGGATTTGGCAAAATCGCTAATCCCGGAAAGTTTCTTGTCGAGTTTGGCATTTTGAATATCAAAAGCATATTTGATATTGTCTACCGAAGAAATAATAAACGTTAGTTGCGAACCAATATTATCGTGCAAATCTCTGGATATTGTTAATCGTTGTTCTTGTAACTTGTTTTGGGTTTCAATTTTGGAAATCGCCGATTTGAGTTCAAACTCTTGCTCTTGTTGTTTGATTTTTAGCTTTTGTTGGCGGTAAACCAAATAAATAATACACAACAATGCCAATGAAATTAACCCAAGAATTAGGAATTGGGTGTTCTTGTTTTTGATTTCCAATTCTCGTTCTATAACTTGTGCTTTGGACTGTAAGAGCTGTTTTTCTTTTTTCTCATTTTGGTATTTGGCCTCCAGTTCAGAAAAGGTTTGGGCGCGTTCTATGTCAAAAACTGAATCCCTAATATTGATATAACGTTCTTGATCAAGAACGGCTTTAGACAAGTTATTTCTTTTCTTGTTGAACTGTGCTCTGTGGTAATAAAAATCTCTTAATTTCTCCGCATTTTTGCTTTTTTCAGCATATTCACGAGCCGTTTCAAATAATTTTTCTGCCCTATTAAAATCATCCAATTCATAGGCTATGGTTGCCAAATTAGTATAATTGGTTGCTCTTGTGTAATAATAATTTCCGTCTTTAATACCATTATTGATTTCAAAGTTCTTATCATTGATTTTAAGAGCTGTGCTAATCCATTTTTGAGCTTCTTTGTATTTTTTTTGCTTCAACAAAGTATTCCCGATATTATTGTAGGTTTCACCAATATGAAGTGTATCTTTTCCTTTATAGTATTTGAATACTTTTTTGTGGTAAAAAAGCGCACTATCAGGTTTGTTCCAATCATCAAAATTGATGGCGATAGCATTTAATGAATTGCTAATCATACTTGGGTCTTTCTTTTTTTGACTTTCCCAGTATTTTAAAGATTTTTTGCCATAGAAAATACCTTTTTCATAACTTTCAAAATCGTGATAGGTTAATGATAAATTGGCGTTAAAAAAAGCTATCCAGTTGTTCTTTTTTTCTTTTTCTGCTACTCTGATGCCTTTGAGAGAATAATCTATTGCTTTGTCATACTGACCTTGCTTTCTGTATACTTTAGAGAGATTGTTGTAAAGTGTCAAAAGCGAATTTAAATCGCCATTTAGTAGAAGTTTCTCCGCTTTTAAACCATAAACTATCGAGCTGTCTAATTGGTTATAATCACAACAACGGGCATTTTTACAAAAATAGTATTGTGCTTCATCGGCTGTGTTTTTAATGCTTTTCTTGGCTACTTTAAAATAGTAGTCGGAGGAATCCTGCGAAGTAAATGCTTTGATCAGTATTTTTTGAATATCTTGAGCATTTGTCTCAAACGAAAACAGCAATGCAATGATTGTGAAGTAGTAAAATTTTTTCATCCGGAGATTGTATAGCATAAATGTATTAAAAATGTTAAAATTTTCAATGGCTAAATCTCTTTTTTTGGATACAAATCTTCCAAGAGTTGATAATTTAACTCGAAAACATTTTTGCTCAAAGCGACATTGACTTCTTTCATCTTTATTTTTAAATCATCTGAAAGTTGGAGCTGAATTGATTGCTTTTGGTGTTCACTATTTAATTCAATGATAAATTCCTCTAAAGGTTTTAGCTTAGATTGAAACTCATTTCGCTCTGAGAGCATCTTGTTTCTCAGATAGAAGATGAGCCCAATTTGAATTAAAAAAACGAGTATTAGAAAAAAAGTCATACTGAGTCGAATATAAATTTCAAAATTCGGTTAAAAAGAAGCCAAAAAAAATACGGCGTTTGCCGTATTTTCATATGAGATGTTTCTATGAATTAGTTTTGGAAATTCACATTGAATGCCCCATTAGTCACTGCTTTCGTATCAGTTCCGTTTTGGTTTTTACCGGTAAAGTTGAATGTTCCTTTTACATTAGTATCGCTTATTTCACTGATGGTAATAGAACCTACTACACCTGAATCCTCATAAGGAGCTGCCCAAGTTGGCGAATTCATAGGATTACTTTGGTTAAGCTCTGTATAACTTGCAACAGCAGAAATAGCTGCATCATCGCTGATTTCAAAAGTTCCCGGCTGACCGTTAGTTCCGTTAAGAATCAATTGAATTGCCTTGCCCTGCGCTGTACTGCCTTGAACAATAATAGTGGTTGTTCCGCCTGCAACGATTTTTTGGGCAAAGGTTGCTACTTCCATAGAGCTAAAACTGGAACCCGCTACTTTGGCTTTTACTTGTCCTAACGATGCATTTCCACCTCCGCCACCGCCATCATCGCTTCCGCTGCATGATGATAATAAAGTAGCCAATGCCACTGTTAAAACGATTCCGAATTGTTTAATTGTTTTCATAATATTTAAAGTTAAAGGTTATTACTGCAAATTTTCACTTTTATCAAATGGCAAACAATAAGGCATTTGTCGTATTTAGTTAGTTTTCATCAAATTGGCTTTTGGAACACTTACATATTTTAAAACATTGGTTTCATTTTCACTAGAGATGAAATACAGCACTTCATTTTTTTCGTCATAAAAAGGTAATCCGTCAAAATCTGTGGTATTCACTTTACTACCAAGATTGATGGGTTCCGACCAATTTTTCCAAGTCTCATCTAATCGATAAGAAACAAAAATATCATAACTACCAAAAGCGCTGAATCCGTCGCTGCTAAACAACATCGTTTTGTTATCAGACAGCAATTGGCACATCCCTTCATCAGCCGCTGAATTGATTACTTTGCCCATATTTTGCAATAAGCCATAATTACCGTCTTCTTTTTGTTGTGCGAAATACAAATCGCTGGCGCCTTGAGAAAAATCGGTTTCAATACCCATAATTAAAATCTTTCTGTCAGCAGTTAGAAAAGCCTCTGCTGTTTCGTCATAATTGTTATAAGCTGTCACTTTTACTGGTTCCAAAGCTTCATAATTTCCATTATTGATTACAAACAATTCAAACCCGGTTTCTGTCGTACCCTTGGTATAGCGATTACCACCTTTTAACAAATAATGAGTTCCAATAGATTTTACGTGATTATAACGTTCTCCGGTATTGAGCGAAGATTCTAGTTGCTTGTTAGCCCATTGTCCTGAAGTATTTCTGGTAAAAGAAAAAATCTCATTTTTCACCTCACTGATTCCGGTTACAAAAAGTTTTAATCCATCACAAGACACCGATGGACTAGTGGGAACAATATCCGGTAATTGTAGTGTTTTGGCAGTTGATAAACTTTCAAAAGCCGCTGTAGTATTGACTGTAGGTTGAATTGGTGTTTCAGTATCGGAAATCCCGATAGCATCAACTTCTTTTTGTCCCGGTAACAAAGCAAAATTAAATTCCACGCGAACCGCCACAACACCTGAAACTGCTTCGTCTAGAATAGCATATTCTACTCCTGGATTAATAACATCCGGGCTTTCCTGAATCTTTCTTCTTTTGCGTTTGAAATAGTAGTTTCTGTCTGCCGGAATAGTCGCTTTGAACATTACCGTTTTATAATTGGGCCTTCTCGACCAAACACGTTTGTATTTTCCTGATCCGTCATCAACAGAAATACTTACAACACAACCTGCATTTAGATTCTCAAAAACAGCAACCTGTTTTACAGTCTGCGGCTTTTCGAAACCAACTTGCACCCATTCATAACCATCCAAAGCATTTTTGGGCGTCCAAGCATTTGGGCTACTGCCACCTTGAGGAAAAGCATCGGGCTTTCCTAAAATTCTTTTAATCCCATGCTGTTTACCTCCTAAATCTGATGAAAATTTAATTAGTTTATTGGCCCATTGCACTTGTTGCGCATTGGCAGAATAAAAGACTAATAAGAATGAATAAAGAAATAGTATTTTTCTCATAATGATTGTTATTTAAAATAGAAAGGACCGCAACGAATTGCAGTCCCAACCAACTTCCTCAAAAAACTCAATTGTTAACTTTAATTTTTTCTACTTTTTTTCCTTTAAAAGCGAAGATGAATTCACCATCATCTGAAATATCGATACCGGCGCCATATTTTGGGCTTCCGCCTTTACCCTTAGATTGAACAGAACCTTTGGTTTCTCCATTGGTCATATCAATACCATAGATAATATTTTTGCTGTTTCTTTGATCTCTCAAATAGTAATTTCCTTCAATCTCATAGAAATAATCTACACCTCTTATCTTTTCTGTAGCATAAACTCTTGAACCGTCTTTTTTATTATAAGACGCTAATCCTTTTTCGGAAAGTACAACTACTTTATCTCCAAAATCGATAACATCAGTTGCTTTTCCAACTTTAGCATCGTTGTGTTTTACATCAAATAATTGATTTCCTGAAGCAATATCATAACCATAAAATTCATCTCCGTCACCTACAAATAATGTTTTATCATTTTCGAGAATAAAATCGGTAATACGTTTGTCAAATTTCTCAGAACGCCAAGCTGTTTTTCCGGTTTTGTCATCCAAACACAATACAGAGTTTTTTTGCGCTTTATAATCCCAGTAGATATAAGGAACCCATTGTTTCATGGAACCGCCACCAAAACCGCCAAGTGCCATTCCGGCTGAGAAGCCATTGGAAACTTCTTCTAATCTGAACTCCTGAACTTGGACTTTTCCACCAACTTGAACTAAAACTTTGTCTCCTGATTTATAAATATTCGGCATACAAAATGAACCCGTGATTTTCTCTGAAGCCCAAAGTAATTTTCCTGAAGCCAAATCGTGTTTTTCAACATACTTAGTTCGGTCTCTGGTTCCCAAGATTACAATGTAAACTGCATCGTCTGTAAACAAAGGATCCGCTATAGTTCTGTATATCTTAGAACGTTTTCCACCGCTGAACATTCCTCCTCCGGCGCCCTTCATGTCATTCTCATAAGTCACTTCCCAAAGTTTTTGTCCGTTATTGATGTTGTAAACCTGCAATCCATCTAAGTACATGTATAATTTATCCTCTTTAATCCATAAATCGACAATCGCTCTGCGAGTAACCAATTCTTTTTCGATAGTTCCGAGAAAAGTTGCATCCCAAAGAATATCTCCATTAGTAGCATTAATCTTTACCAATTGATTCTTAAAACCGGCAAATAAAGCACCAAGAGCGGTTGGTTTAAAATTAATCATGATGATTTCGTTTCTTTTACCATCATAAATATATTTGCCGACACCACCTTTGAAACGATTGGTTTCCCAAACTTTTTCTCCTGTGTTGGCTTTAACCAAAATCACAGAAGCCTTTTGTGAAATTAAAAAAGCATCTAATTCGAAAATGTACTTAACCGTTTCCAATTCGCCTTCGTCAGAACCTTCTTTTGCAGCAGTTCCTTTAGGAATAAGATTTTGGTATTCTTCTGAATTCCATAGCTCTTTCCCAGTGGCAACATCAAGGACTGCAACCCTATCCGTTCCTAATTTTCTTTCGTCAAAGAGAAATAAATAACCGCCTTTCCCCTTGCCTTTGTGGATAATGTATTGGTAATCACATTTGTTGGTTTTATTGGTTGTGATTTTTTTGTAATCACCACTCCAAACTTGTTTTCCATTGACATCTAATACCGTAGCAGAATTATCATCTGTTGCTAAAACATATTCTCCTCCGTTTACAGCCACTGCTAATTGCGTCGCTTTGTTGTCAAATTCTGATTCCCAAACGGTACCAAAACTTCCTGATTTTTTTCCGGCGCCTTTGCCTTTACCCATTAATTTACCAAACTGGGCGTTTGCCGGTAATGTGATGGCTAGAGAGAGCATCAGCATTACTAAAGTAATTTTCTTCATGACTTATTGTTTTTATTGTTATGGTGTTAAAATGTAATCGTGTAACGAATTTTATATCGCTGTTGTTTTTGCAATTTGAATTTGAATTTGTGGTCTAAGATGTAGCCCGACATGAAATTGATAAAATCGATATTCTTGATGTCGCTGTCTACTTTGAAGAAGGAAGAAACCTTCCCGTTTTGCACTACGCCAATATCTACGACCATTGTGCCTTTGACGTCTGCGTATTTTTTGCTTTTCTTTTTTTGGAAATCGTCTGCTTGAAAAACCTCATCAATTTCCTTAGTCACGGTTTCAGTCACCGCTTCTTCATCTGTTAGTACCGGTTTTTGTGCCAATACATTTTGAGTAGACAACAAGAGAAATGTGAATACTAATAATGCCTTAATTGTTTTCATGGTTTTAGGTTGTTAAATACATAACAAACCTATTGCGAAATACTGAAGAAGGAAATACGGCAAATGTCGTATTTTGTTAAAATTGGATGTACGGGAACCGTTCTTGAAGTTTGATAATCTTTTGATTAAGAGAAGTTAAGAACAGCTGATGAGCTGAAGTGTTAGGATTAAAAGGACGATGGGCTAATCCTTTTTGAATGTTGCAAACTTCTTGCATCGTGTCAAAATATTTTGAATCAACATAATTTTCGAAAAAACGTATCCAAATATAATCGATCGCGGCTTGGCTTGGATGCAACATGTCATCAGCATAGAATCGATAGTCACGAAGTTCGTCCATCATGATTTCGTAGCTAGGAAAGTAGCACTTCGACAAGCTCAGTGTGACATCTGCAAGAAGATTATGTATGGCGGTAATGAGATGCGCTTTGCTGCGTTGGTTTTCAGGGAAACCGTCTTTGATATGTCGTACCGGTGAAACCGTGAATATAAAACGACAATCGGGATTGACTTTTTGAATTAAGGAGATTGTATTCTGAATTGATTTCTGAATGATTTCAGGCGATAGGATTTCTTTGGCAAATTCTTTTTGCGGTACTTTATGACAGTTGGCTACAATTTCATTAGTCAGATTATGTCGGTAAACCCAAGAAGTTCCATAAGTAATGATGATGTGGCTCGCTTGAATTATTAGATGGTTAGATTGTTGGATTGTTAGATTTAGTCTTTCTAAGAACTCCTTTTTGTCAGGATGACTCAACTCTGAATGGACATCGTAGCAATGCCACAAATCATTGTGAAAGAAAATATCAACTTCCGTAAACAGTCTTTGATTCACTATTCTTTCCACCAACTTCTCAATCGAAACCGGATTGAAAATTATTCCAAATGGATTGGTTGTCATTTGGAATTTAAAATAATTGAACTTTTCTCCCATATTCTCGGCAAAGCACGATCCAAGAGACAATATTTTAGAGTTATAATCTATTGGATATTCATAAGCGGCAACAGGAACTTTGGTGGTGAAATTCATTTATTTTTGATTTGTTTACTTCGTCTGTTCGTTATCACTCGGGTCAAAAGTACAAAATCTGAATAAAAAAACCCTTTCATTGACAGTTGAAAGGGTTTTGGGTTTGATTATGGTGTTTGATCTAATTTATTTATAATATTCGAAATTGTAGCTGAAAGGTCCCGGAGAAGTTTCTGAAGAATATCTTGTCAAAGGATAATTATTTTCATCGTATACCAATTCGAAATCTACTTGCGAACTTTGAACCGTTGCAAAATAAGTTGTTACTTTTTTAAGGTTTTTAGTAATTCCATATCTTCCATCGCTGTCGTAAGTATGCAATTTAATTTTATCCATTCCGGTTACATTGCGCATCGGGTTATTGGCTGCATCATACTCGAAATCCATTGCCGTTTGTGATATTGAACCGGTAAATTCAATTCGTACGATATCATTATTTTCAATGAAGTACTTTTCACTAACTGCAGTAAGTGTTGTTTGGCTTTCCAAAGTTCCGGTATAATTTAAAGCATCAACCGTTCCATTTGAATTATAAGTGAATACCATTTTTGTAGCAGTACTGTTCTGTAAATTCAATTTAACAACTTGTTCCAATTGATTATTGGCGTTATAAGTAAAAACTGTACTGAAAGTATTTTGATTGCTACCGTTAAAAGTTTTAATCTCAGTAATTAATTCACCAGTGTAAAAGTATTTATCATAACCTGTTTGAATACCAGGCGTATGAATTTCGTAGTTCACCTTTGTCAACTTTCTTCCGCTGTAACTAAAATTATAGACTCCGTGATTGCCCATCACATCAGATTCCATCTTTTTTAGCAATACAACACTAGTATCCGGCTGATTTCCATTATCATCCGAAGAACATGAAGTAAACGTTAAAACTAAAAGGGAAACTAAAAGAATTTGTATAACTTTTTTCATAATTGCATTAGTAGTTTATCATATCAACTTGCTGGGGCTTTGTTAATACGGCTCAAATGTAAATAAGCACTTCCCAAACCAAAAAAACATTCGATATACTACTAAAATATCTGTTGTTTAGCACTTTTTGACCTATGATACCAATAAAAAAACCCTTTCATCTCAAAAATGAAAGGGTTTTAAAATGAGTATTTTAGGTGTTATTTCACAAAATCGATTGCTTTTTCTAATGCTTCTTTGATACCGTTTATATTTTTCCCTTTTCCGGAAGCAAAAAATGGTTGTCCTCCACCATTACCATCGATATATTTCCCTAAATCTTTGATAACCACATTGGCGTTTAAGCTTTTGTCAGCCACCAATTCCTTAGCAATATAACAATGAATGTTAGGTGCGTTATCTTCAATCGATGCTAAAACCACAAACGAATTTCCTTTTGAAGTTCCTAAGGCTTGCGCCAATTCTTTAGTGGAACTCATAGATAAATCGACTTGTTTTGCTAAAAAGTTAACACCATTGATTTCTTGAAATTGGGAAACTAAATCATTTTTCAGTCCTTCTATTTTTTCTTTTAACAACAACTCGATTTGCTTTTTCAATTTCGAGTTCTCATCTTGCAACGAAACGACAGCTTTGATGGTATCTTGGGGATTTTTCAAAGTTTCTTTGATTGTTGCCAAGGCATTTTCTTGTTGTGTAAAGAAATCTTTAACGGCATCTCCCGTTATCGCTTCAATACGACGAATTCCCGCCGCAACTGCGCCTTCGGAAACGATTTTGAAATGCCAAATCTCGGCGGTATTTTTCACGTGAATTCCTCCACAAAGTTCTTTACTATCTCCAAATTCAATCATGCGCACATTATCGCCATATTTTTCTCCAAATAAAGCCATCGCGCCTTTTGCCAAAGCTTCTTGAATTGGAATATTTCTGTATTCTGTTAATTGCAATTGGGCTTCAATTTGGGCATTTACGCTTGCTTCTACCTGACGTAATTCTTCATCACTAACTTTAGCAAAATGCGAAAAGTCGAAACGCAAATAGTTTGGATTCACCAACGATCCTTTTTGCTCCACATGCGTTCCTAAAATATTTCTCAAAGCCAAATGCATCAAATGCGTAGCCGAGTGATTTTTGGAGGTTGATGTTCTTAAATCGGTATTAACTTTCGCTACAAAAGCTCCGTTTATATTTTCCGGCAATTGCTTCGCGAAATGTAAAATCAGATTATTTTCTTTTTTGGTGTCAATAATATCAATGGTTTCATTGGCGGAAACTAATGTTCCTTTGTCACCAACTTGTCCACCGCCTTCCGGATAGAACGGCGTGTTGTCTAAAACGATTTGGTATAAAATCCCGTCTTTTTTACTGTTTACTTTACGAATACGAGTAATTTTCACTTCGTTTTCTGTTTGGTCATAACCTACGAAAGTTTCTACATTTCCCGGAATTAATACCGACCAATCTTCTGTCGAAACTTCTGAAGCGGCGCGTGAACGGTTTTTTTGTTCTTGCATAGACGCATCGAATTCACTTTCGTTAAACGACATGCCTTTTTCTTTCAGAATCAAAGCGGTTAAATCTCTCGGAAAACCGAAAGTATCATATAATTCAAAGGCTTTTGCACCCGAAACTTCCGTTCCTTTGGTTTGAGCCACTACATTTTCCAATAATTGTAAACCTTGGTCTAACGTTCTTAAGAAAGAAGCTTCTTCTTCGCGGATTACATTGGTAACCAATTGCTGTTGCGATTTTATTTCCGGGAAAAATTCGCCCATTTGATTCGCCAAAACTTCCACCAATTTATTGATAAAAGGTTCTTTGGTATTCAAAAACGTAAAGCCATAACGGATTGCGCGACGCAAAATTCTGCGGATTACATAACCTGCGCCGGTATTGGATGGCAATTGTCCATCAGCAATAGCGAAAGCTACGGCACGCACGTGATCCACAATTACACGAATGGCGATATTGGTTTTGTTTTGTTCTTCTGATATATTTTTGACTTCGTTGGAAGTGTATTTTAATCCTGTAATTTGTTCAATTTTAGCAATCAGTGGCGTAAAAACATCAGTGTCATAGTTCGACGTTACGTTTTGCATCGCCATACACAAACGCTCAAATCCCATTCCGGTATCCACGTGTTGTGCCGGAAGTCTTTCTAACGAACCATCGGCTTTGCGGTTGAATTCCATGAAAACGTTGTTCCAAATCTCGACTACTTGCGGATGATCGGCGTTTACCAAACTTCTACCTGAAACAGCTGCTCTTTCAGCATCGGTTCTTAAATCGATGTGGATTTCGGAACACGGACCACATGGTCCTTGGTCACCCATTTCCCAGAAGTTGTCTTTTTTGTTCCCCAAAATAATTCGGTCTTCGGGAACGTACTGTTTCCAAATGTCCCAAGCTTCTTGGTCGAATGCCACATTTTCGGCAGGATTGCCTTCAAATACGGAAACGTACAAACGGTCTTTGTCCAATTTCAAAACTTCAGTTAGAAATTCCCAAGCCCAATCGAGTGCTTCTTTTTTGAAGTAATCGCCGAACGACCAGTTGCCCAGCATTTCGAACATGGTGTGATGATACGTATCGAAACCTACATCTTCCAAATCGTTGTGTTTTCCTGACACACGAAGACATTTTTGCGTATCGGCTATACGTTTGCTTTTAGGCGTGCCGTTTCCTAAAAAGTATTCTTTGAATTGTGCCATACCCGAGTTGTTGAACATCAGGGTTGGATCGTCTTTCAGGACGATTGGAGCCGAAGGAACAATTAAATGTCCTTTGCTTTCAAAGAATTGTAAATACGCTTTTCGAATGTCTTGTGATTTCATTTTAGATTATTAGATGTTTAGATCTTTAGACTGGTTAGATTTTAAAAAAATGGTTTACTATTTAGCCCCGATTGAAGCAAGTATCCTTTTTTATTAATCGCATCTCGACTGCGCTCGATTTGACAAAAAGATACTGCGAAAAGCAGGAATAGCATTTACTAAAATGCCCGAACCATTCGCTCCTAATCCCTCGACTGCGCTCAGGATGACAATTAATTTGAACTACTTCAAATTAAAATTTAGGGTTTGACTGAAACATTTGTTAAATTTGTTCGTATAACCATTGTTTTCTTAAAACAAGCACAAAAATAGTATAAAATAAAAGATGGCGAAAAAAGTAAAGTATTATTTCGATACCGAAAGTTTGGCTTACCGAAAAATCAAGCCAAAATTATCCAAAAAACTGGGTTACATCGGTTTATTTTTACTCGCATCAGGATTATTTGGTTTTCTGTGTTTTGTGGTTTTATTGAATAGTTCCTATTTAGAAACTCCCAAAGACCGATTGCAAGCGCGTGAAATTGAAACGATGAAATTGCGTTATGCTATTTTGAATAAAAAGATAGACCAAGTTCAGGAAGTTTTAGCTGATGTTGAAGAAAGAGACAATAATATTTACCGCGCTTATTTTAATACGTCACCGATTCCTGCAGAACAGAGAAAAGCGGGATTTGGTGGTGTGAATCGCTATAAAGAATTAGAAGGATTTGACAATTCTGAATTGGTAGTGAATACTTCCAAAAGAGTAGATATCATTTCTAAAGAATTGGCAATTCAATCAAAATCATTAGATGAAATTTTGAAATTGGCCAAAGAGAAAAACAAATTACTTTCGGCGATTCCGGCAATTCAACCGGTAAAGAATGAGCAAATGAAACGAATTGCTTCCGGTTTTGGCTATCGAAGTGATCCGTTTACCAAAGTTCGTAAAATGCACGAAGGCATGGATTTCACGGCGAAAACCGGAACCCCTATTTTTGCTACCGGCGATGGTGTTGTTATTAATGCTGACAATTCGAAATCAGGTTTTGGTAATCATATTGAAATCAGTCACGGTTATGGGTATTTAACTTTATATGCGCATTTGAGTAAATACAAAGTCAAACGTGGACAACGAGTAAAGCGTGGTGACATCATTGGTTACGTTGGAAGTACAGGCCGAAGTGAAGCGCCGCATTTGCATTATGAAGTACACAAAGACGGAAAAGTCGTCAACCCGATTAATTTTTATTACGGGAATATTTCGGCGGCAGAGTATACAGTTATTTCTAAATTGGCTAATCAGGAAAATCAATCACTGGATTAATTTAAAAAAGTGGTCAGTGATCAGTTTTTAGTGTTCAGTTAAAAAAATAAAACATATGCATATAGAGTTAAAAGAAGGAAAAAGATATTACAGCATTGGCGAAGTAGCCAAAGCTTTTAATGTGAATGCTTCGTTGATTCGTTTTTGGGACAAGGAATTTGACATTCTGAAACCAAAAAAAAATGCCAAAGGCAATCGGATGTTCACGCCCGAAGATGTAAAAAATCTGCAACTGATTTATCATTTGGTCAAAGAAAGAGGCTTTACGCTTGATGGTGCTAAAACACATTTGAAAGAAGGACAAAAGAAAACTTTGGACAAGTATGAAATCATCAGCAAACTGGAAACGGTGAAAGCGCAATTATTAAATATCAAGAACCAACTTTAGGTTTGGTTTTTGTAACAAACAAAAAGAATTAAAAACTAATAACAAACCTTAAATTAAAAACAAACATGGATTTTAGAAAATTTTTACCTTGGATTATTGGAGCAGTTGTAATTTTTGGAATTTACAGCTGGGTTAAAGGAATTAATAATACGGCAGTTGGTTACGAACAAACAATCAATGAATCTTGGGGTAACGTAAACACTGCATACCAAAGAAGAAATGATTTAATTGGCAATTTAGTTAACACTGTAAAAGGTGCTGCAGAGTTTGAAAAAGGAACTTTAACAGCAGTTATTGAAGCCAGAGCAAAAGCCACTTCTGTAAAAATTGATCCTACAAACATTACTCCGGAGCAGTTGGCCGCTTTTAACTCAGCCCAATCAGGCGTAACATCATCATTATCAAGATTATTGGTAACGGTTGAAGCTTATCCTGAATTAAAAGCCAATCAAAATTTCTTGAAATTACAAGACGAATTGGCAAGTACCGAAAACCAAATTTTAACGGCAAGAACACGTTTTAACGAAGCGGTTAAACCTTACAACACGCACATCAAAACATTCCCTAACAGCCTATTTGCAGGACTATTTGGCTTTAAAGAAAAAGCTTATTTCCAAGCTGTTGAAGGTGCTGAAAAACCGGTAGAAGTAAAATTCTAAAAAAATAAATCTAACACAGATTTCACCAATTAAGACAGATTGAAGTTTGCGGTAATTTGGAAATCTGATGTTTAAAAAACTAAACAATGTCTAAAGTAGAAGATTTTTTAACCAAAGAAGAAGAGCAAGAAATTGTTGAAGCTATTCGCGTGGCCGAAAAAAATACTTCCGGTGAAATTAGAGTACATATTGAAAAACACACTTCCATCGATCCTTTCGAGCGTGCGATGGAAGTTTTCCATCTGTTAAAAATGGATGAAACTGAGTTGAAAAATGGTGTCTTAATTTACTTGGCTGTCAAAGACAAACATTTTGTGATTTGTGGCGATAAGGGCATTAACGATTTGGTTCCGAATGATTTTTGGGATTGTACTCGTGATGTGATGACCAAAAACTTTAAAAAAGGACAATACAAACAAGGTTTAATTGACGGCATACTCAGAGCCGGAGAACAGCTTCAGAAATACTTTCCTTACCAAGATGGTGACACTGATGAATTATCAAACGAAATATCAAAAGGAGAATGAACTATAAAATAACTATTCCCGTTTTCCTTAAACTCATTGTTTGTCTTTTGGTTTCACAAATAGGTTTTGCACAATTTACGATACCTAAAAAACCTGATTTTCAAACTTCAGTATATGACTATGCTAAGCTATTAAGTCCTCAAGAAAAAATTCAATTAGAAGAAAATCTTGTTAGATATTCAGATTCTACTTCGACCCAAATTGTAGTTGTTACGATAGAAGATTTAAAAGGAGAAAGTATTGATGTAGTTTCCACCAATTGGGCACAAAATTGGGGTATTGGTCAAGCCAAAGAAGACAATGGTGTATTCATTTTAGTGTCAAAAAACAACAGAAAAATAAGTATTCGTCCGGGTTATGGATTAGAAGACAGACTCACCGCAGGAATTTGTGGTGAAATCATCAGAAATGTGATTACACCCGAGTTCAAAGCCGGCAGTTACTATAATGGTTTAAGCAAAGGTGCTGAGACTATTATAGAAGTTGTCAAGGGCAAATACAAAGGCGAAAGAAAAAAATCTAAGAAAGGAAGCCCGCCTATATTACCTATTATCATCATCGTTATCGTTATCATATTCATCATTGCCAAAAATAAAGGCAAAGGCGGTAGCGGTGGAAACTCGGGTAATCGTGGCGGTGGCTTTGACTTAGCTGACATAATTATCTTAAGCAGTCTTGGTCGCGGCGGTGGCGGATTTGGCGGCGGAAGTTTTGGTAGTGGCTCTTCCGGCGGTGGCGGATTTGGTGGTGGTTTTGGCGGCGGTGGATTCTCCGGCGGCGGCGCAAGCGGCGGTTGGTAGTTCATTCCTAGACCGCAGTTGCAGTCAGCAGATTTAATAACAAAAAACTCGGTCAAATTGACCGAGTTTTTTTATTTAATCCATAAATATCATTCCACCTTCTTTTTTCTTTCCTCCAAACTTCTCAAGTTTATAGGTTAGTGAAAACATTACGTAGCGTTTTAACACCGTATTTTCTGCATCAACAATAGCTGTTGGGGAAATCGTACGGGTAGCATTTTGGTTTTGGTCTAATAAATCGTAGACTTTTACTTTGGCTAAGAATTGGTCTTTGAAAAAGTTGTAGCCTAAACTCACATTCCACAAATAAAAATCTTTCTTAAATCCATCGGCGATATTTGAATTGTAAGTGTAACCAAAGTCGCTTCCGATTACGAATTTCTTTGGCACATAAGAAGTGATTTCCAATTTGGCATTGTGAATAAAATTTTGCGCCTTATCAATAACATAGTTTTTATAATCCGTACTATTTAAAGTATAGCGATAGCTAGGTGAAACGGTAATCAATTCGTCTATACTCCAAGTCAGATTGACTTTTGGATTCATTTGTAAACCTTTTGACTCAAACGCAACAGCATTGGTTAAACCTTTATTAGAATCATAGTTAAAGTTAATTCCAGCACCAAAACGCAACGTTCTCTTTTCCTTTTTAAAAGATTTACTCCAGCTAAGACCTAGATAGGAATTGTAAACCATATCCACATTTTGATAAGTCGTTGTAGATTTAAAATTATCATCAAAAACAGTCGAGGAAACTACGGCATCTCGGCTCAAATTGAATCCGGAATAAATATAATATCCTGAACGCGATTGATAGTCGTAATCATTGAAACTGAAGTATAAATTGTGTCTTTGCGTAGGGCGAAGATTTTCATTACCAACAAAAGTGCTTAAAGGATTTGACAAATTCTCTACCGGCAAAACCTGATTGGCTTGTGGCAATTGCACACCATAATCATAGAAAGAATAAATCGATTTTGATTTGCCCATTCGGTGACTGATGTAACCTTTCACTCTAGGAAAAACGTAATTTTTATTTCTATTGGTAGTCAATCCCAAATAGTTGGAACGAGCATCAAAAGTGACAAATTCAGGTCCGAAGTTGATTCTACCGTTGGTTTTAGATTTGCCGATAATCAATCCGGTTGAAGGGAAAAAAGTAGTTGCTTTTGACGATGTACCGTTTGACTGCAAATCATTAAAATCATCATAATTTGCACCGTCAAAATCAAAGGTATTCAAATTGTTTTTGACCCTTCGATACGTTACTTCAGAAGTTAAACTCAGTCGAAGTGAATCGGTTAAAGGTTCGCCAAAACGTACTTCCAATTTGATAAAATCATTGTTGTCTTTTTCAAATCGATTCTGATTCCGGATATCATCCGGCGTGGCATCGGCAAAAAGCGTAGCCGAATTGGTATTGACAAAATCATTTCTTCTTTGAAATTCTGATTCCAAATTAACCGATAAACCACGGTTCTTCTTTAAAAATCTTTTGCTAAAACTGGCTTCTGTACCAAAAGAAGTAAATTCATTATCATTGTAATCTTCATTGGTACTGCTATTCAACTCATCAAAAGTTTCACTAGTCGTAATTTGATTTCTGGAAGATTTACTATAGCTTTTATTTCTTTGAAAACTTGGATTAACATAAATAGTCGACAAGGAATCAATTTTGATTTCAAAATCTAAATCGAGGTTATGTCCATTACTACCGTTTTTGGTGATTGCATTAGAATTGGTAAATGTTCTACCTTCCGGCAAAAGGTTGACTCTATCCGTTCGGTTGGCATTCTCAGTTTCGGCATTTGAAAAATAATAACTGCCGCTTTGGTCAATTTTTTTCAACCATTTGTCTTGGTAATTAATTCCAACCATATTGGAACGTGTAATTCCGCGATTGCCGCCAAATGACATATTGTTGATTCCAAAACTTCCATCGTCGTTATAATAAATCGAAGAATTTCTTCCACCGCCCATATTATCAAAAACCTCATCCATAGAGAATCCGATGGAATTGATGTTATTGGATGAAGCCAAGACACTTACTTTCTGTTCGCCTTTAAAATAATTGAGCAACAAACTGGATTCATACCGTTTGTCTGAACCATGTCCGGCGACGACTTTCCCGAACAGTCCTTTATTTTTATCTTCTTGTATGGTTAAATTGATGGTTTTTTCCTGAGAACCGGAAGCTTCACCTGAAATTTCTTCCGATTTGGTTTTCGTATCAACGACTTGCACTTTATCAATAATTTCAGCCGGTAGATTTTGGGTGGCGATTTTACCATCTTTTCCAAAGAACGGTTTACCATTGACCAAAATATTATTGACTTCTTGACCATTGACTGTGATTTTACCTTCCGGTGTGATTTCAACTCCGGGTAATTGTTTGAGCAAGGCTTCAACATTGGCATCGGCACCAACTTTAAACGAAGCGGCATTGAACTCCAAAGTGTCCTTTTTAATTCTAATCGGTGGAATTTCAGATTTTATCACTACCTCGTTAAGAGCGTTTACCGCTTCTTTTAATTCGATAATTCCAAAATCTTTGTCAACCTCTAAAGAAACTTTGTCTTCTTTAAAATCCTGATAACTGACGTAAGAGATTTTAAGATAAACCGGCTTATCCGATTTTTTGATCTTGAAATTAAAACCACCCACTTTATTAGTAATGGTATAATCAACCACGGAAGAATCTTTGACAGAAGTCAAATAGACGGTAGCCGATTCGATAGGTAATTTGTTGGTTTCATCAACTACTTTTCCTTTGAGTGAAATGGTTGATTGTGCAAAAGTAATAGAGGTAATAAAAAAGGCTAAAACAAGGTAGAGAGATTTTGGCATAAAAAAATAGCTGTTATTAAGTTAGAAAGATTAATAACGGCTAAATTCTTATTTTAGTATGTGATGTGAAAATTTCTTACGAAAAATTTAACATTTTCAGATAATACTAACTGATTAGTGTTATCTGGAAACACTTGACTTTACTTTTCTCTGATGTAAATATCAATCGGCACGCCCGAAAAATCCCAGTTTTCTCGGATTTTATTTTCTAAGAAACGCTTGTATGGTTCTTTTACATATTGCGGCAAATTGGCAAAAAACACAAATTGTGGTGTTGGTGTTGGCAATTGCATACAATATTTGATTTTCACATATTTTCCTTTCAAGGCCGGCGGCGGATAAGCTTCAATCAATTTCAACATAAAGTCGTTGAATTTTGAGGTTGCAATACGCTGTTTTCTGTTTTCAAAAACTTTTACCGTTTCTTCCAAAGCTTTTAGCAAACGTTGTTTGGTTGTTACCGAAGTAAAAATAATAGGCACATCGGTAAACGGTTGTAATTCTTCACGAATTTTGGCTTCGTAATCACGGGTTGACATGGTGTCTTTTTCTACCAAATCCCATTTGTTTACTAAGATGATAACGCCTTTTCTGTTCTTTTCGGCCAGCCAAAAAATACTTTGGTCTTGTCCTTCAAATCCACGAGTCGCATCAATCAAAAGAATACAAACATCAGAATGCTCAATCGCACGCACTGAACGCATTACGGAGTAAAATTCTAAATCTTCTTTTACTTTGGCTTTTCTACGAATTCCGGCGGTATCAACCAAGTTGAATTCGAAACCAAAACGATTGTATCTGGTATCAATCGAATCACGAGTTGTTCCGGCGATATCGGTCACTACAAATCGGTCTTCACCGATTAACGCATTGATAAAAGATGATTTTCCGGCATTGGGACGACCTACTACACAAAATCTTGGCAAAGCTTCCTCTTCATCAGTAACTTCGGGTAACTCCGGCAAAACTTCTACCAATTTATCTAACAAATCTCCAGTTCCGCTTCCGCTGATACTGGCAATGGTAAAATATTCCCCTAAGCCTAAATTATAAAATTCGATAGCGTCTTTTTCACGCATCGCATTGTCTACTTTGTTTACAGCTAATAAGATTGGTTTGGTTACTTTTCGCAACAACTTAGCTACTTCGGCATCCATAGGCGTGATACCTTCTTCCACATCGACTACGAAAATAATCGCATCGGCTTCATCAATCGCTAACTCAACCTGACGGCGAATTTCACCTTCAAAAATATCATCCGAACCTTTGATATAACCACCTGTATCAATTACAGAAAACTCTTTTCCATTCCATTCGCTTTTACCGTAATTTCTATCACGAGTTACACCGCTAACCGAGTCGACGATAGCTTCTCTTCTTTTGATTAAACGGTTAAAAAAAGTCGATTTCCCAACATTTGGTCTTCCAACTATGGCTACAATATTGTTCATAATCATTTTAAATATGCTGCAAAGGTAGTATTAAAGAGCACAAATTCAATTATTTTATTACTTTTAGTAACGTATTAACATCCAAAAAATCGTTTTTATGGATACCCAACATGAGGTTAGACTTCGTCCACGGTTTTTTAAAGACCTCGAACAAAACATAGCTGTCGTCAGAGAGAAATTTGTCAATTACAGACAAAAGAACCAATCTACTGACTTCGTAATGAAAGTGAGAAACAACCACGTTCAGTTTACCTTTTCGAGTGAAAAAAAACACTATTGGTCGCCGCATTTAAGCGTAGAGTTAGAGGAAAAAGAAGGTAATGAAAAAAACGCCACTCACATTAGAGGATTGTTTGGTCCGGATCAAACGTTGTGGACAATGTTTATGTTTTTGCATTTCATAGTCGCCGGTATTTTTACCTTATTTGGCATGTTTGCTTATTCTAATTACACGCTTAACGAACCCATGTTAATGGATTTCATCGTGATGTTTATCATGGTGATTGTTTGGTTTTTACTTTATGTTATTGCCCGACAGATTCGAGAAAAAGGTCATGAACAAATGGATGAACTCGAAGCCATCTTTTTGGACATCATCAAAGAGTAATTATTTTTGGTTGTACCCAAAACGACGCAACTGATACGCATTGCTTCTCCAGTCTTTGTTGACTTTTACATACAATTCGATATGAATTTGCTTGCCGAAGAACTTCTCTAAATCTTCACGAGATTGCATACCGACTTTCTTTAAAGCAGCGCCTTTGTGACCAATGATAATTCCTTTTTGAGTATCGCGTTCCACCATAATTACGGAGCGAATTCGGATGATTTTTTCATCTTCTAAGAATTCTTCGGTTTCGATTTCTACTGCGTATGGAATTTCTTTGTCGTAGTTCATTAAGATTTTCTCACGAATGGTTTCGTTTACAAAGAAACGTTCCGGCTTGTCCGTCAAAGCATCTTTAGGGTAATACGGTGGCGACACCGGAAGCAAGTCCAAAATTCTGGCGAATACTTCTTTAACATTAAAATTTTCTAAAGCAGAGATTGGAAAGATTTCTGCATTAGGCACTTTGGCTTTCCACAACTCAATTTGCTCTTCTAATTCTTCTTGGTTGGATTTGTCGATTTTATTCAACAGCAACAACACCGGAATTTTAGAATGAATTATTTTATTAAAAAAGTCTTCATCTTTTAATTCCTTCTCGCCTATTTCGACCATGTAAATCAACACATCAGCATCTTCGAAAGCCGATTTCACAAAGTCCATCATGGATTTCTGCATTTCATAAGCCGGTTTGATAATTCCGGGAGTATCTGAAAGCACCACTTGAAAATCTTCTCCGTTAACGATACCTAAAATCCTGTGACGTGTAGTTTGAGCTTTAGAAGTAATGATGGATAATCTTTCCCCAACAAAAGCATTCATTAAGGTTGATTTTCCAACGTTTGGGTTACCGATTATATTAACGAATCCGGCTTTATGTGACATGTAATTTGATTTAATTTTTGCAAAGGTAGTCATATCAGTCCAATAGAAGAAAAAAGATTTTTTTATCTTTTTTGTTGCAAGTGTTGATATTCGTTGTATATTTGCACTCGAAACATCGCGGGATAGAGCAGTAGGCAGCTCGTCGGGCTCATAACCCGAAGGTCACAGGTTCGAGTCCTGTTCCCGCTACGAAGAGTAATTCTTTTAAAACTAACGATTTAGAGCAATTTAAATCGTTTTTTTTTATGCCTAAATTTAACGTATTTTTACTCAATGAATACAGAAATGCATACGTTTTGACTGCCAAGAAGAATTTTTCAGAGCCAAAAATCTATGACGCCAATGGTGACTTAACCAAGCGTTGGTATGTTTATTTCTCCTTTAGAAATCCTAAAACAGGATTACTCGAAAAGCAAACCCCTATTTACGGCAATGCGAACACTTTCAAAACCAAGCAAGAGCGTTATGAAATTTTAAACGCTTATCGCAAAAGTCTTAAACAAGCATTAGAAGATGGATTAAGTCCGTATGATGATAGTGAGAAAAATTTGGGTGCTATTTCAGAAAAACCGGTTTTGCAAAACACGCAAACAAATGAAGAGAATGGCATTGCAATTCCTGATGCATTTGCTATGGCAGTTAAAATAAAAGAGAGTGTTTTAAGCAAGACGTCCTTTCCTAGTTTTAACAGTAACATCAAACGCTTTGAGAAATGGTTACTTGCAAGAGGTCTTGCAAGTGCAGATATTACAGCTATAACCAAAAAGCATGTTATTGAATATCTCAATGAAGTTTTGGAAAACACTAGTCCGAGAACAAGAAATAATACCCGAATTGATTTAGGGTCATTATTTCAAACATTGGAGGATAACGAACTCATTAAAGAGAATTTTATTAAAAAGATAAATGTTCTTAAGGCAACTCCTGAAAGAAACAAGACTTACACCAACACCTTGCAAGCAGACATCTACAAGTATATGGAAGAGAATGATAAAATTCTGTTGCTGTTTGTAAAGTTCATCTCTTACAATTATCTAAGACCAATTGAAGTTTGCCGCTTGCAAGTAGGTGATTTAGACTTGGTAGATAGAAAACTATATGTTAGAGCAAAAAACAGTCCGGTAAAAACCAAAATAATCCCTGAGATTTTGATTAATGATTTGCCTGATTTATCCAAAATGGATAAAAAACATTACTTGTT
Organism: Flavobacterium sp. 102; assembly: GCF_003634615.1. Taxonomy (NCBI): domain Bacteria; kingdom Pseudomonadati; phylum Bacteroidota; class Flavobacteriia; order Flavobacteriales; family Flavobacteriaceae; genus Flavobacterium; species Flavobacterium sp. 102. The sequence goes on from NZ_RBKX01000001.1 coordinate 190,332, forward strand.
TACTCCTCTTGCAATAGGTGGTGAATGGGAAACCGCCGAAACCGATAAAAGAGATTATTTTTCTAAACGATTTAAAAAGGTAAAAGACCATTTCAAACTAGGGAAAGATTATGGTTTATATAGTTTTAGACATACTTTCATCACGAAACTGTATAGTGAGTTTGCAAAAGCCATGACACCTAATGAAGCTAAAAGCAAATTGATGCTAATAACAGGTCATAATACTATGGATGCATTGGAAAAATACTTAAGAGACATTGATGCTGTACTGCCGGAGGATTATTCAAAGTTTTTGGATTAATCCTCCCAGCCGCATAAATCCAATCCTTTTTCCTTGGCTACTTTTACCGTTACTTTGATAACTTCATGTTTGCATGCGCTTAATCCTCGGCAGAATTCCTTAAGATGGTATTTCTTGGCACCCTTACTATTGCAGATATATACCTTATCAGCCATTTCAACAAATGATGTCAAGGTCATGAAGACCAAAAGTAATGCGGCTTTTTTCATTGGACGACTTTTAAAGTTTTATAAAGATAGATAAATTTAATCAACCGCGAGTTCGTATTCGTTTCCGTCTTGGTCCGTTGCTTTTAATTCACCATAACCAATCCATTCAACATTAATATCGACTTCTTCACCATCTGAGTTAGTAATTGTTCCTGTTCCGTATTTGTCTTCCATACTCACATTACCGGTAACTTCATTTCCATTGTCATCATAACCTGAAACATTATAACTGTAACCATAATCACCACTTGTTCCGGTTCTGTATTCGTATTTGTAATTAGTGTCTGTATGAACCTTTTTTAATTCTTCTTCTGTTAAATCCTCTGCGTTAGCCGGGACAAAGTTTTGTGGTGGTTGTTGCTCCTTTTCTCTACAGCTGTTTAAACTAAGAAGTGCAATAATTAGAATTACTCGTATTGATTTTAGTAGTTTTTTCATCATAACTTATCACCTTATTTAAGTTCTAATTCTATTGTTAAAGGAATGTGGTCTGAAACTTCTTTGGCCTTGGCAAAGTCATTAAAATCATTGTAGAAGTGAATTGCTTTAGGATTCTTTACCAATATCTTATCACTATTATACCAGACATTATCAAATTCATTGGAAAGACAATTGTCATTTTCGCAGCTTCGTTTTAGTGAAGTCTTTTGGTCAATAAAAGCTGGCTTATAACCCATCTTTTTTAGAGGATTGAATACAGTATGTGATTGTGGACAATTAAAATCTCCGAGAAAAACAATATTTAGATTTGGATATTGAGCAGGAAGGTTTTTGAAGTGTTTGATTTCGGTTTCGGGTTGCTTGCTTTTGGTGATGGCGTGGAAATTGGCTAAGGTGAATTGCTTTTTATTGTATTCAAACGTGGCATAATAGGGTTCGCGGTCAATTAGTAAACTGTATTTTTTTTCCAACCAAGGTTTGTTGACCAATCTTACTTTTGCGGTTTTCCAGAGGAAAGCGTAACGCTCTGTTTTATAGGCAGAGCTGCTTGTTGGGTCGCTGATGGCATAGTCCCATTTGGCTCCTTTGCGGTTGAGTTCGGCTGCTAGTTTGGCTACGGCTTGGGCGCCACCTTCTCCTGCAACAACTTCTTGCAGGGCTACTATATCATAGGCTTTGACGGTGTTGGCGATGTAAGTGATGGTACTGTCTGATTTAGAGTTACCGAGGTTTTCGACGTTCCAGGTTAGGGTTTTGACTTGGGCGTTGAGTATCGTGGTTAATGAAAGGAAAATTAAAAGGAGTTTAGATTTCATTGCTTTTAATCATTAAAAAGTGTACACTATGGATAAAATAATCGATGATTAGGTATTAATGAAGAGATCCTAAGATGTAGTTCATATTAATAATTTCATTTGCTCTTTAAACCTAAACCAAATCGCAGAGTAATAATTCCATTCTGCTTTCGTTGAAAAAAAGGTAATTGCAAAAACTAAATGCCCGTTTTTAATAGAATAATTTTTATAATAATAAGCATCATTATCAGTCGTATAATCTAACCAAAATGCATCATAGTTATTGATTTTTGTTTTACCATATTTTATTAATTTAGGAGTATTAAATATTTCATTTGCTCCTTGTTTCCAATAATTTGCATAATCTTCTAAATTTCCTAATACTTGATAAATTGTTTGATTCTTATATTCAATAGGTATTTTTTTACAACTATAACAATTGAACTTCCAAAGTTGTTACAAACTTTGAAATCAACATTTACTCCGATTGCTTCTTTAATTTTAAACCCTTTTGGAATTTCAACTTGATAATTATATTTCACGCTTTTCCAGTTTGTTTGACAAAATGAAAAATTATAAAATAATAAAATGGAAAGTAAATATTTATACATACTAATTCCTTTTTAATTTCCGATTCTATAAGCACTATATACTGTTTCAGTACCATCCTCGATATATCTAAATGAATTGGATTCAAAAGATAACACATACTGTCTAATCATTGAATTATTATAGCCTGTGCCAAAATACAATTTCCCGTCATAATATTCCCATTTTGTCCATTTTGAATTTCCATTATCCCACTTTATAAAATAATCCCCATCATCATAAAAAACAAAAGTTGAGTTTTCATCTGACCAGCGTCCAACAAAATAATTTCTGTACAAATTTGTAGCAACATCTATGTGATTTGTAATTGGAGCAGCTGCACTATCAACAGCCTCTTCTTGTATTAAAGTTGGAATTGAATCTGAATCAATAAAGGCTGCTGAAGTATCAATAATAGCTGCTGTACTATCTGCTACAGCTTCACTTGAATAATCATTATTATAATTATTCTTATCGTTCTCATAAATAGCTCCACAAATTATCATTACTATTAGTATCAGACCAATCCAAATAATTGGATTATTAGAATTACTTTGATTTTCTTCAATTATTGGTGTAATAATTGGCTCTGTCTTTTTAATGATTGGTTTGCTGAGTATAATTTTATCAAAATCAACGTTAATGTCATTTGAGAATTCATCAATAATTATACTTTTTGATTTTGTACCAAAAATGATTTTTATCTCTTCATTTAAATATCTGCTCCTATCAATTTTAATTGGTGTTTTTCCAATATTTATATAATTCTTATTTCGCACAGAAGCACTATTTGGGATGCTTGTAATATTGATGTGTTCAACTTGATTCGAACTTCTAATATTTAGAGGTGTAGATTTATCGAATTGCTGTTCATTTTCAATAATTTGTAATTCTTCATCTACATTTTCAATTTGTCCAAATAATTTTACTAGCCCAACTGTTGAAGTAATTAATGAATTTTTAATTTGTTCAAGATAAAAATTTAAAGACGGTTGGTTTAAATTTTCAAGCCTATTAAATAACTTTGATTGATTTGGATCGTTGAAATCACTTGCAACAAATAACAAATTATCCAAGGTATTAAATCCTCCTTGCATTATTTCTTTCCAAAGGGTTTTGTCAAATTTTAATGCTTCAAGTGCACATAAAATTACCCAAAACGAGAAACGGTCAATTTTTTCATTAAATGCAAAGGAATTTCTGTTAGGATGTTGAAATTCTGACCTTCCTCTTTCAATCTGTTTTTCTCCTATAAAATCCGGAATATACATTCCGTCATAATCAATTAATTTGATTTTTGGTTTTCCGTTAACTTCTTTAATGATAATATTACCACATTGTATGTCACCATGTGCAATTCTATTTTTTTCAAGATTTCTACTTGTTTTAAATATTTGCTTTTGAAGTTCTGATAATACTTCATTATTTTGAAGGTTGATATTTAAAAATCTATCTAATAGTTTACCCTCAACCCAATCCATTTTTACAACTGGAAATAACTTCCCATTGATTTCAATTTCATTATCTAAAAATTGAATATTAGTTTTCCAATTTTCTTTGATAGTTTTAAGATAATTATCTATTTTTCTGTATCGTTCGACATAATCAATATCAGTTCCTATAAAACATCTAATTGCAATTTCTTTGTCATTTTCTAATGCTTTAAAAACAACAGCAAAAGAACCTGAACCAAAACTATAAATTTTAATTGGTGAAGTTCGAGCAGGAATAAAAAATATATTATTTAAAGTGCGAAAAGCATTCACTCCTTGTGCTTGTATTGTTTTATTGTATTCTGATAATGTTGGAAACATAAAATTATTGTTTAATACTGTCTTTTTTAGTTTCAGCTTGTGGTATATTATTTTTTATTTCCTCTACTGTTTTTGAAATTGTATTTTCGAGCTTACTATTTGTAATTTTCTTCTCTTTGATAGTATTTGGCTTTGTAATTTCCGTTTCGGTCTTCACCTTTTTCTCGGTTTCCTTTTCAACAGTTGTTTTCTCAACAGTTGTTGTTTCATTTAGTTCTTTATCTGTTTTTGTATTCACAGTTTCAAGCTCTTCAATCGGCTCTTTCTCTTCATACTGTGTTGAAATTTTATCTTCTGAAACAATTGAATTTTTCTTATCTATGAAATAAAACAGGAGTAAAGTGTTTAAAATTAGTATTACTAATGTGCTAATCAATAGGGCTTGTGTAAGCTTTAATTTGTTCTTTAAAAAATTGGTTTCTGTAGAGAGTTGTTGTATCATCCGGTGTAATTGTTCCATTTCTAAATTATCTATGTTGTTGATAAAGTTTTGATTTTCTGCGGAGGGAATAAATTCATTTTCGACTATGGGCGGAAAAGAGAAATCTTTTGGCGGAATTATTTCTATAATGTTATTTGAGGAAATTGGAGAAACTATAAGAATCGAAATATCATCTTCTTCTAATTCATTGTTTTCCCAACTTGTTTCGCAAAAACTTTTAAAGTCTTCAAAATTATTGCATTTTAGTAGCAAGGAAATACTTTCCGGTTTTCTGAAGATAAATCTACTAATAGCATCTGTTGCTAAAATAATTATGTCATCTTGTAAAATGTTAATTTCAGCGAAACTGAAGTATTCATTTTCTATTTCATCTTCTAACAATTTATTAGTGTTTATGAAATAGTTGTTATTATCCAATTCCTCAAGCGTTTTGAATGGAAATGAATTGATTTTATTACTTCTTAATACAAATAAACAAGTGTCTCCACAATTCAAAACCTTAATCGAGGTATCATTAATGAACTGCAAACCTATGAATGTGGCTGTGCCACCTTTATTTTTTTTTGCTTTTTCTAAAGATGCTTTAGCAAAGTTGGAACTGAATTCAAAATCTGTGCTTTTAAATTCGGCAGCTAAGTTTTTTAAATTTTTCTTAAGTAAATTAACATCAAACAATGGATTGTTAACGAAATTATCCACCAATATTCTCGCCCATAATTCAGATTTAAAACTTTGAGTTGTTCCGTCTGAAAGTGCAATACATTTGTTGAAATTTGAAAAATTATACTTATCCTGAATATGTTTATATTCGATTGAAGCTTTTTTGTGTAATTGCAGAACTTTTAATTCCATTATTGTGGAGTTCCTATATTTAAGAAATTTATTAAATCAACTGCATTTCCGTTATAAATATATCCTTTAGGATTGTTAGAAATATTATAGCCTTTTTGTATTGCGATTCTAACCATATTTTCGTTTAATGGTGTAGAAATATCAAATAATAATCTTGAAAATTTATTATTTAGGTTGTCAACTTCATTAGGAAATAATACTCTTTCAGAAATTTTTTCAGAAATATGAATGTTTAAAATATTTACTAAACCATAATTAGTTCTTAATTGTTTTAGTTTGTTTACTTCGTTTATCAAATTTTGATAATTATTTCCGCCATCTGTCGCTTCACCATCTGTAATATTAATAATAATTGGCGGATGACATTCTCTATGATTCCCCCAATTAATCCAGTCTTGACATAATCGTTTTGCATTTTCAAAAGCTCTTTTCATTGGTGTTGAGCCACTTGCGATAGGAGTAATCCATACTGGCTTATCATCTTCTTCTCTTAATGGATACTCAAAAATATTTTTAATTGAAACTACCCATTTGTTTAATAAAGCACCTTCCCAACCAGATTGCACATTATTTTCTTTGCCATATCCAATTATTCCAATTTCAAATCTATTTTTTATATCATCCCCAGAATAACATCGCAAACCAACTTCATATAATAATTCATTTATTGCGTTTGCAACTTCTTTAGATTTTGTATGAGTTTCGTTCCCAAAATTTTCTCCCATAGAACCGCTTTGGTCAATTAGAAATATTATTAGACATGGATTTGTACTGCTTATGGTAAAATTTCTTAAATCTGTCATGCTATTTAATTGTTATTTGTATAATTCTCCACTATTATATTCCCCCGATGAATTATTTTTGTTGTAGTTAGGATTAGATTGATTATTTAAATAATCTAAATTATTGTTATTATTATGTCCACCACTATAATTCCCTTGGTTATATCCTCCAGAAGAGTTAGTGGGTTGTTGATGGCTTGTATTTGTTGAATTATGAGTATAGGTATTTTGCTGTTTTCCTTTTGGATTATCACCATATTGATTTTGACCCGGTTCACCTTCTTGAAATAATAACCAAAGACCATAAAAAGGGATTAATTGCCACCATCCACTATTGCCTACATCATGACATCTTTTTGCGCCTTGTGACCAAAGAAACCATAACATAGGAATATATGCGAATGCTAAAAAGCTAGCGTCTCTGCTCTCTTGTAATATCAAATTTATTATCACTGCTAAAATTGTATATATAATAATAGATATACCATATTCAGTCCGCCTAATTCTTCCATCGAAGGAAAATACATTTTCAAACATAAATCAACTTTTTAATTAATAATTAATACAATTTTAACATTTCCCACTGCAATCAAAATGCATTTCATTGGTTTTTATTAACAATTGTAGCTATCAAGCATTTGCTTCCGGAACAGCTGTATACAATACCGTTCCGGTGCAAATACTACCACAATTATTTTATCTTGGACAAGACCAAATAAGGCTATCTCCTTTTCTACATTATTTTTTTACAATTGAGCACTTGAAAATTGTTTGTATAATCATTTCCACCCATAGCGAACGTTCCTCAGCTTTAGCAGTTGCAATGATTCATCACTGACGATTCCAAGTACAAAACTCATTTTTGAATTTTCAGCGAAACTTCGGTAATTAACCTGAGCCTTGCAATTGCTACAAACTGATGTTGGCAGTAGGATTTTATCTAATTATGACATTGTATTTTACCGTTCTTACAGAATTAGAATAATATGCCTTTGCGATTTCTTTTATAGCATTGATTCTTCTGATTTCTAAATCAAGCTCTTTCTTTTCATTTTTCTCAATTTTGTCAGAAATCTGATTAATTAGTTTTTCAACTTCTACATAACAACTTGAACTGTTGTCAATCATATTTAAATACGATAAAGCACTTTCATAATTTTTAATAGCTATTTCAGATTTAGCCCTATTTATATTCTCTTTGCAAAGTTTTGATTGATAACCTATATAATAAACAATGGCACTTTTTTGAGCTTCTTCAAAACAATTGTTTCCTGTTTCTGGTATTGATTGAAGCAAACTTATTGCCTGTTCAAAATCTTGTTTTGTATAAAGATTAGCTGCTTTATTTTGAGTACTCAAACAGGTTTCGTTAAAATATTTATAAATACTTTCTTTACCTTTTGTTATAAATTCAATTAAATCTTTGTCAGTAACTTTAATCAAAGAAAATGCATTAGTTATAGCAAGTTGTTCAGTTTTTCCGCTTCCTTTCAATTTCTTTGAAACAATATTAAAGAATTTGTTTGATGAAACTTGCTTAATATTTAAGGTTAAATCAATTGTCGTAACAGTGATGTTTTCCATTCCGCCTTGAACAACACTCGTGTCGTCAATATTTATGATTGGAAAAATTACAAAATCATTATTGTAACCGTAAGTCACAACACCTGATTTATTTATTAAATTGGATAATTTGCTCTCTAATTTTGTAATTTGAGATTCACTAATTTTAAGACTTGGCTCGGGAAGTATTAAACCAATTGTGAAATCAGTAGATTGAGCAAAGCCATAGTTTGACAGAATTATTGATAATAATAAAATTGCATTTTTCATCTCTAATTGATTGTTATATAAATTGTACTTCCCTTAATTTCTTTGTTTGGTTCTAATCCAATAGATTTTAAATATTTGAAAATTTCGAGTGCAAATTTATTTGTAGTGTAATTGTTTTGATTTTTGTCTTTTACTGGAATTTTAACATCATCAAAAATCATCTTTAAGTTTGTTGTTCCTTGAATATGATAATTATTGTTAAAAGAATTTGTAGAAAACCATTCTTCAAGCACATCAGATAATGCTAATTTGTCATTTCCAACTGGAGTTGTCATATCATAACTTGAATTTTCAGAAAAAGAAAAATCTACCAAAACAGAACGACCATTTTTTAGAATGTCTGCAAATTTCAGATTCATTGTAGCAATAAATTCTTCCATTGATTTATCAACAGCTTTAGAGACAAGTCTTCCAACATCATCAGTCTCAAATTTCCCTGAATTGCTAACTTTATTTGAAAGTGAATTGCCTGTTGATGTATCGTAAGAAGAAATAATAACGCTGGCGCTTGCACCTGTGTTATCTTTTTTCACATCTACTTCTGCAACTACATAAACATCGCAACCTGACATTTCAATAACTTTTGACTTAATATCACTTTGATTATCAGAAGTGAAAATTTGATTGTCTTTTGCAGCTTTTAGTTTTCCAATAAAGTCAACAGTTGTAAAACCACGACTGTCAAAGCCTTCTTTTATTTTTGTAATAGCAATTCGGCGATTTATATTTTGATCTAAAATCGTTCTTAAATCTTCACCATCTTTTGTAAATGGAATTACCATTATTTTTGGTAATTGTTGTGATGTTTGAGCGAAATTAACTGCTGTTGAAAAGCAGACAACAAACAATAAAAATATTTTTTTCATATACTTATTCGCTAATTATTTCACATTTTAAATTTGCACCGGCTTCTGATTTAGTTGCTATTGCTAAGCCACCTGTAACAACATTACAAATTGAAAAATTTTCATCTTCTACTTTTTCAACCACAATTTGTCCAATTTCTTTTTTTCTAGGTATTTTTTTACCATCAACCATTAAAGTAGTTAGTTCATAAACTTTTAAAGTTGTTAGTGGTTTTAATCCTATTCCTGTTCCTCCTGAAATTAAAACTTTTGTAGCTTCATTTGATGTGGTTTTTTCTTCAATACTTGCAATTGAAGCAGTTATTTTGAAGTTGTCTTTTATAAACTTTTCGATGTTTGGTTTTATAATTTTTAAAGCGTCATCAAAACCATTTTTCCCATTAGCTTCCGCAGAAAATTTTTCTGAAGCCATAATTTCTCCTGTAGAAACATCAATTACTTTTATATTAAAAGAGATTTTTGCTTTTCTACTAGGAATATTGAAACTTCCAACTGCGCTTGACTTTTCTTCAAAAGATGCTTCTGTTATGTTTCCTGTTACGATATAACTCGCACCCATTGATTTTGATTGCTCAACAGTTTGACCATCGATATAATCTTCACTTTGCTGAGTTTTCTTTTCTCCTTTAATTAAAGCCATTTTTTCTCTTTCCACAAGTGTGAATCTTTTGGCATTTAAAAAGGCATCAGAAACTGCATCTTGTATTGCAATTACGTTAGCACTTTGATTTTGACTTCCTCGATTGTAATAATTGCTATTGTTGCTTGAAGTTGTATTGAATGGCATTATACCAACAATAGTTTTCGTTTGCGAAAATCCTGTAAATGTTATTAATGCTAAAATTGTTAAGTAAGCGTTTCTCATTGTTCTTGGTTTTAATTTATTGATTATTTCTGTTTTGTTTTCTCTCTTTTTTGCAGATAGTTCGGAAATCTTAACGCTAACTATTAGAATAGATATGATCAATTCCCCAACCATATATAGAATCTATCACCATAATCGATATACCGTATGGCAAAGCGACAAATATCTCTTCTCCAAAATTCGGGCGCATAATTTGGGAATGGATTCGCATTTTTCACATTGTTTCTTTAATATCTTGTGGCCAAGGCACCCTTGCCGCCTGTATTATAAACTCTTACCATACTATGTAGATGATTTAATCCACTTCATATAAACTCACAGTTGCCAATAACTCTTTTTCAAACATATAAATATCATCAACAGATTGAATAGGTTCTTTCTTTTCATTTTTATCATTATTAAAAAGACCTATGTATTTTTTACCACCATTAAAGTGTAAACGACACAAGGGTTTACGGTTATTATCATCTAAAAGAATTCCAAAATAGGATTGTGTATCACGACAAATTATTCTATTTACTGATAACTTTCTACGTAAAATGGCAACAACAATTCTATATCCTTCCATTTCTTCATCGCTAGTGAAAATTTTACTTTCGTCTTCAATAGTTTCAATTTGATCGGCTCTTTGATTTTGGGCTTCTTTGTTCAGCGCCGCATTTAGTCGGTCGTTGATTTTCTCATTGATGAATTGATTAAATCCTTTGCTAACAAGCTCTTTGAATTCTTCCATTACTTTTTCGGTTAATCTCCCTGAATAAACTTTATTAGCAAAAAGCTTTACAAAATCAAAAGATGGATTGGTCAATTCGTTATCAATTTGCTTTCTAATTTCCCTGATATACTTTAAGGAACTTGCGTTGGTAACAATATTATTGACATCAAAACTTGATTTATGGAACTTGGCTATTTCATTGATGCTATTATCCTTTAAATTGGTGATGTCAAATTCCAGAAATGGCTTTTGATCCATTTTATTTTTCTCGTCTAAGTCGGTAAAGAATTGATAGAAAATACCGTTGGTCAATAAAGTAAAACGTGTTTTGGTGACATGGAAATATCTGAACAATTGTGACCCATGAATCGATAGGTTATCTTTCCAGTTTTTACATTCAATGATTAGAATGGGCTCATCATTCTGAAAAATAGCATAGTCCACTTTTTCTCCTTTTTTTAGTCCTAAATCGGCTGTGAATTCAGGAACTACTTCTGTAGGATTGAAGGTGTCGTAACCTAATATGTTTATAAAAGGTAAAACAAAGGCATGCTTCGTTGATTCTTCCGTACCGATTTTGTCTTTTAGCTGATTGATTTTATCGGCTAGGGTTTTGAGTTGTATTTGTAGTTCCATTTGTCTTGAATTAGATGTAGAACAAACTTAAAACCATTAAAAATGTGTTCTTTACGGTTTTCCGTAAAGCCATAAAAAAACACCCCAAAGGGTGTTTATATAATAACTGCTTGAGTGTTACATCTTCTGATAACCTGATTCTCCGTTGCGTTTTAATTTAACTTTATAGTTATCGCAGCGGTCACAACGGTAACTGGATTGCCACGTTAGGGATAATTCGTGTACGCCTTGTGTCCTTCCGATTTTGGAGGTGTTCCAATCATAGGAATAGCCAAAAGTAAACTCATCGGTTTTGAATGAAAACACCGGATTTATAGAAGTAATCAGATGGCTGTTGGTGGCTCTTCCTTCGGGGTTGGTTACCGCTATAAGTCCAAAACTTATCCGGCTGTATTCCATTACGGTTCCAACATCCAAACGGTTGTATTGTCCCTGACGCATGTAGTTGGCGGTCAGTAACAGGTTAGTCCCTTCGGGAATCAGTTTGGATGGCGAATTAAAGAACTCAATATAATAGCCGCCATGTACCGTTAAAAACAAATCTAACGGCACATTAGCATTTTCGCGGAAGGAAATGTCAGGTCTGTTTAAGTGTTTTACGGCTACGCCAAACCACGTATCTTCCTGGTCTAATACAAAACCGGCAGAAAAATCCATAAAGTTGATTTTGTTGCTGTAGTTCATCACGCCCGGATCAATACTTCCGGGGCTAATGGCGCCAGTATTAATATTAATTTGGTCTTCTAATAATAAGTTATTAAAATTAAAATCTTTGCGGCCGTAACCAGCTTCGAGCCCTAACCGTAATCTCCAGTCATAGTCTAAATCTATTCGATAAGAAAAAGCGCCATTGAACTTGAAGTAATTGTACCCTGTAAATACTTCACTATGGTTTAAAACTGTCATGCCGACACCGATTTCGTCACTAACTAAATTGTTAGCGAATCCAAATTGAGTATCCATTTTTCGATTCCCATCGGGCCATTGGCGTCTGTGAATTAACCCTGCATTCCATGTATTGGAAACTCCTGTAAATGCCGGATTTAATGTTTCCGGAACAAGATAAAATTGAGTGAATATTGGGTCTTGAGCATTACTGAACGTTGTCATCAAAGTGAATGCTGCAATCAGGATAAATTTGAATTTCATAGGATTAGGCATTACTTGATTAAAACAAAAGTTTGATTCTCATTTACGATAGTTCCATAAAACGTTTCAGCAGTCACTTTACTGTAATAGTTTCCGTTTTCCGCATTGAAGCCTTTTATTTTTCCATCCCATCCTACAAGAACTTCACCTTTCTCTGTATAAATGAGGGAACCCCAAGTATCATAAATATCTAACTGAACCTCCTTAAGTCTTTTGGCTACTGGACGGTAAGTGTCGTTTACAGTGTCGTTGTTAGGTGTAAATGCTGTTGGCACCACTAATAAATATCCTTTTTCAACTATTAATGTTATGGTCTGCACATACACACAGCCAAATGGATAAGTAACTGTTTGTGTTACCACATAATCTCTAGGGATAAGATAAGTATGTTCCGGATTTAATTCAGTTGAAAAAGTACCATCTCCAAAATCCCAAGATACTGAAACATAATCACCTGTAATGGTACTGTTAAACTGAATAGGGTCGCCAATGGAATAGATACCGTAAGTTGTATAGCCAAACGATGTTGGCTCAAACGATGCATATCCTATTTCAAGATTATCAACGTTGACGGAATAGGTTGTGGTGCATCCGATAGAGTCGGTTAAGGTAAGGATTACTGTTCCGTTTGTATTGGAATTCATTATTTCGTTGTTGGTTCCGCTGACATTGCCGCTTGACCATTGGTAATTATAAGGTGGCACTCCGCCTGAACCCTGCGCTATAAAACTCTGATTTACTTCGTGTGTTGTACAATTAAACGTAGTTTGCGTATTGACTGCGATCTGAAGTGGATTTGGCCTAATCAAAGTATATTGTCCTGTTGTTGTACATCCTTTGGCGTCGGTTACTGTTACTGCATAATTTCCGGAAGTCAGATTGCTCAAATCTTCGGTGGTTGCACCGTTTGACCATGAATAAGAGTAGGGAAGCGTTCCACCTGACACTATTAAATCAATGGCTCCACTATTGGTATTGGTACAATTAATAGGATTGGAAATGTTGACAGCTGCGACCAATGGCTGTGGTTGTACAATAGTAAATGTTCGCACGATAAAACATGGCGTTCCGTCTGAAATTGTTGCTGTGTAGGTTCCGGGTGCTAAATTATTCCGAATCAAACCCGAAGTGCTTCCATCGCTCCATGATAAAGCGACAGGCGCAATACCTCCGGTTAAGTTTAAGTTTATGCTTCCGTTGTTTGCCCCAAAGCACGAAACCTGAACGACTATAGGATTCACCGTAAACACAGGCGCATCCGGAATAATTATCGTTTGCGTTTTGATACATCCTACATTGTCGGTGACTGTTATGATGTATGTTCCTGCCGATAGATTTGTTTGGGTTAATGTAGTAGCCAAGTTATTCCATTGGTATTGGTATGGAGCGTTTCCACCTGAAATCGTAGCGGTTAACGAGGCATTATTTGCACCGTAACAGGTTATGGGTGTTGTTGTGTAAGCAATAATGATTTCAGTAGATTGTGTTATCACTACAGACAGATTCTTGACACAGCCATTTGAATCGGTAACCGTAAGATTATAGGTTCCTGCCGGAATAGCATTTACATTTTGATTCGAACTTGTAAACGTATTCGGGCCTGTCCAAAAGAAATTATAGCCAGTACCCGGATTTCCTCCGATAACATTTACGTTTATGGCACCGGTTGAAGCCCCATAGCACAGTACGTTCGTTTGATTAACCAAAGTGATTACCAAAAGCGGTGGTTCTGTAATCGTAAAAGTCGCTGTTTTTGGGCCACAATTATTGGCATCTGTCACCGAAACGACATAAGTTCCCGGACTTAAACCAGAGATGTCTTCGCTTGTTGCGTGCGGATTTCCATTGTGCGTCCAAGTGTAAAAATAAGTGCCGGTTCCACCGCTAACGGTCAAGTTAATACTTCCGTTGGCACTGCCGAAACAGGTAATGTCGTTTTCATCATCTACAGTAATCACAATATCTGTTGGTTCTGTAATGGTGTAGGAATTAGAAAACGGACAACCTCCGGCATCGTTAATGGTTACATTATAAGTTCCTGGAGCCAGATTCCCAATGCTGGCTGCAGACGATGTAAAGCCGTTTGGACCAGTCCAATTTATCACATACGGCGTTCCGGTTGTAAAAGGAATTCCGCCAGTGATGTTCGTTGTAATGGAAGCATTATTGACTCCAAAACAAGTATTGTTATTTACCACCACATTTGGATTTATGGCTGGGTTGACTGTTACCGATATGGTGAAATTATTTCCTATACAAGTTCCGGAAGTAGGAGTGACCGTGTAAACAACTGTCGCGGGACTTGTAGTGGTATTGATTAACGTTTGGCTAATGGTGGTTTGTGGTGTAGTTTCGGAAGTGGCGCCAGTAATCGAACCGATTGGATTTATAGTAGGCGCTGACCAAATGTAGGTTGTGCCAGTAGGAACAATATTGCTTCCGGCATTCGTTGGTGTAACGGTAAACGAAGCGCCACTGCAAATGGTTAGGCTTTCAGAAGCTATAACCGGATTTTGGTTTATGGTTACTTCGGTAGCATTTGTAGCAATGACGGAACATCCGCCGGTTATTGCCGAAAAAGTCACTACGCAATAATAATACGTTGTTCCTGAAACCGCTGCGGGAGGATTATAGGTGGCATTTGTAGCTCCTAAAAGTAAAGTTCCTCCTGAATTTGAGTTGGTTGTGTTGGAGTACCATTGATAAGATGGAGTCCCAACACCATTAGTAATTGTAAATGATAGTAGGTTTGGACTTTGACCAAGACAAATAGTACTTGATATTGGTTGATTGGTAATAGCTGGTGCTAAATTAAATGTTATAGCTGATATATTACTTGTTACGCTACACCCAGCTCCATTTGGTTGAGAAATTATACAATAGTAATATAATGTTCCTGGGCTATTGTTTGTTGGGATATACATAGGATTAGTTTCTCCTACAATTGCAGTACCGGATGAAGTATTGTTAACTGAAGAAACATACCATTGATAGGTATAATTACCACCTATCCCTCCTGTGACTGATACTGACAGCGTATTTGCAGTTGCATTTTGACATAAAGTTTGGGTTGGAGTTGGCTGTACAGTTATTATCGGATCATCAACTACAACTACTGTTGCCACATCACTTGTAATAGTTCCACAACCACTTCCAGAAAAGCTAATTATTACATAATAATAAGCATTTCCAGCAGAAGTAAAAGCAGGTGGTGTGTAGTTTGCATTTGCGGCTCCGTTGATCAATGCTCCTCCTGTATTGGAGCTTGAAGTATTGGAATACCATTGGTACGAAGGCGTTCCGGTTCCTCCGGTATAACTTACGCTTAGCGGCGTAGTAATAGTTCCACCCACACATAAATTTTGTGAAATTACGGGTTGTTGATTGATAGTTGCTCCTGCGGTAACGTTTATGGCTGCTGTATTAGTGGCAATCGTAGCACAGCTGCCGGTAATATTTGGGAAAGTAAGCAAACAATAATAATACATTATTCCTACCGTATTAGCGGGTGGTGTGTATGTTGGATTTGTTTCGCCTGATATTGGTGTACCAGAAGTAGTATCGTTGTTCGTATTGGAATACCATTGATACGTTGGCGTCCCGGCGCCATTGCTATACGTTAGGGACAATACTGTTGGCGTTCCGCCCGAACAGACAGTACTTGATTGCGGTTGGGTAAGAATGGTAGGCGATGCATTTATGATTACTGCCGCCGTTGCACTAGTAGCGCTACATCCCTGCGTAGCCTGAGAAACGATGCAGTAATAGTATACAGTTCCTACTGATGTTGTTGGTGGATTGTAAGTCGCATTAGTAGCTCCGCTAATTAAAGTACCCGAAGTCGTATTGTTGTTCGCATTGCTATACCATTGGTAGGTAAAACTACCATTACCTCCGGAAGCAGTTACTTCAAGGTTTGTTGCTGTAGCTCCTTGACATAAGGTTTGTGTTACTAATGGTTGTGCCGTTATGATGGGATCACTAAAAACAACTATTTCCGCTATGTTGCTTGTAACTGAACCACAACCATTCCCAGTTAAAGTTACTGTAGCATAAAAATAATAAGTTGTTGCAACAGTAAAAACTGGTGGTGTATAGGTTGCGTTTGTAGCTCCCGAAATTGCTGTTCCGCCTGAGGTTGTATTAACCGTATTGGAAAACCATTGATAGGTTGCTGTGCCTATTCCTCCTGAAGAGACGATTGATAACGCTGAAGGGATTGTACTTCCCACACATAAATTTTGTGTTGATAATGGATGAGTCGTAATTGTTGGTAAAGGATTGACAGTAACAGAAGCTGCCAATGTAGATAAACCGAAACATCCACCGGATGACAATGTGATGACGCAATAATAATAGAGTGTTCCTGGTGTATTTGTTGGAGGATTGTACGTACTTGAAGTGGCTCCATTAATTAATGTTCCGCCCGAATTGCTATTACTGCTGTTAGAATACCATTGGTAGGTTGGCGTTACTGATGTGTTGCTTAGGGTCACCGATAAGATTGTTGCCGAACCATTTAAGCAAACGGAACTTGAAGCCGGTTGTGCTGTAATGGACGGTGCCGGATTTACATTAATTACATAATTGACGGTTGGCCCAGCACAACCATTAAAAGTTGGCGTAATCACATAGGTAACCGTACCCGGATTGGCATTGGTTGTTGATATGGTCTGAACCGGAATGGTATTGGTTGTCCCTGATGGTGTGAAACCCGTAATTCCTGCCGTTGCTGTAGCATTCCATGAAAATGTTGTTCCCGGTTGGTTGGCTGTTAAGTTGACTAAAGTAGTTTGTGAGCCTGAACAGATAGTTTGATTTAACGTCGTGTTGGTTAATGTTGGAGCTGTCCCAACGGAAAAGCTTTGCGTTGCGGTATTGGAAACACCACATTCATTTGTAACCTGTAAGGTTACTGAGTAAGGACCTCCTGATGGATATGTTATTGTACCTGGGTTTAAGGTATTGGCTGTTGCAGGTATCCCTCCGGTGAATGTCCATGCATAGGTTAAAGCTCCTCCTGTTGGGGCACAATTAGTAACATTTGTCGTAGGGGTTATAGTTGCGGAACCACAAGCATTCGGTATTGAAGCAATGGTTACTGTGGGTGGTTTTTTGACGGTAACGGTCTGGGTTGATGTTTGTGGAGGTGCACAGGAGTTTGTAGCAGTGAGTGTTATGGTATAGGTTCCTGATTCTGTAAAATTAAAAGAGGGATTTATTGAACTGGCATTAGTTCCTCCAGTAAATGTGTAATTTGAAGTAGTTCCGCAATTACCGCTAGCGTAAGTAACTTGCCAATTATAAGTTGGAGGAGAACATTGATTTGCTGTGCTGGTAGTGTTATTAGTAGTGATTGCAAAAGGTGCGCATCCACTAGTGTTACTTAGAATAAATAGAGGTGTTAATGGTGGTTCAATACAAATTTGTTGAGTTTTAGTTGTTATTCCACAAAAGTTTTGTGCTGTTAAAGTTACCGTATATGTACCTGGAGTAGTAAATGTATGACTGATATTTTGAGGAGGCGAAAGCGGTGTTGTAATAATTGGTGTTCCATCTCCGAAATTCCACGTATAAATAGAACTTAGAACACAGTTTTGACCATAACCAGCTACAGTCGTATTTGTAAATAATATATTTGTGTTGATACAGCCATTTAATGGAGCTGTAAAATTTGCTGTTGGTTTTGTTAAAATAGATATATTACCTAGTGTAAATGGTGTTGTACCACATGCATTTGTTACATTCAACTTTACTTCATAACTAGCAGCTGGACAACTACTGGCTGTATAAATGTGCGGAATAGGATAATTAGCAGAATTAGCAGGAGAACCTGAATTATAGTAACTGGAACTTATCAATTGGTTTTGAGTTAAAAGCAGTATTGGTGTACCATCTCCATAATCGACGGAATATGTAGTATCTAAAGAGTTAGCACCCCAATTTGATATTGAAAATTGAAGATTAGCAGTCGGCGCACACAAGTTTTGTGTTGAACCAGGACTATTTAAGCCACCGAGAGGATTAGAAACATTCTTTATTATATAAGTTTTTGTATTAACACAGCCATTACTACCTACAGCAGTTATAACCATAGAATAAGCTCCAATCAAAGGATATGTATGTGAAATTGGAAAATTTATGTTATTCTCGCTATTTCCATCTCCCCAATTTATTGAAAATGATGTGATGCACGAAGATGTTGTACTGACGTCATTACCTACTGTAATTGAATATATAGGATTAGAAGATGCTCCTGAACAGTTATTAAATGGATCTGAAAAGGGATTAATTACATCGATGAAATTAATATTTGGTTTTTGCTTTACAGTAATTACATTTGTTTTACTTACTATACATCCTCCTCCACCAGTAATGGTTAATGTTACATTAAAAGTAGCTATACCACATCCCAACGATACAAATGAATGGATTGGATTCTGTTGTGTCGACAAGGCAGAAGAATCTCCAAAATCCCAAGAATAAGTATATGGACCTCCGGTTACCAATGATGTAAATTGTATAGATGTACCTGAGCAGGAATTATTGTTGTTAAAACTAAAATCCAAATTTGGGAGTGGAATTACATTCACCACTACAGGCGCCAAAGTCAGATTCTGAATACCAGACGAATCTTGTACACTAACCAAATTATAAGTAAATTGTCCTGTTGCGGAAGTAACTATTGGTAATGTTACAACACTTCCGCTAGTAGTACTTATAGGCGGTTGGGCATTTCCATTTAGTGTATAGGTAAATGTGTAAGTTCCAGTTCCTCCGGCACCTGTAAATGTTATAACCTGTCCTGTCGCATTCTGACAAATCGTTGAAGGTCCGGAAATAGTAGCCGAAGCGGCAATCGGGTTTTCATTAGCAAATCCGGATTGAACCCCAAACAGCAGCAAAAGGACAAAATAAATCTGTTTCATAATGTATTTTTATGATTATCATTTTTAATTTCTTAAAGCTTTGGGGACTGATGACGAACTAAAATTAATTTTAAGCTAACTTGTCTGACAAACATAGTTAAAATTTTCTTAATTTTATCCTCTAAAATTTAATTCGCATTCTCTTTCATAATTGTACTTCTTGTTTTGCGAATCATAGGCTATCGGAGCATTTAGTTCTGTTTTCATGAATGTAATATAGTTGTACACGGTACGGACAGAAATTCCCAATCTTTCAGCGAGATCTTCTGAATTTCCTGCACGCTTCGCCTTAATGAGGTCGTGTATCTTTATGATGATTCGTATATCCAAAACAGTACAATTTTAAACATTAACTCTGCAATCAAAATGCAGTACTACTATTTTGTAAACATAAAGGCATTATAGCCTCTGTCCTTACGGAAAACCGTAAAGCCAGTAAATAATTGAAAAAATAGTGAATTTAAATTATGCCAAAGTCCTTGGCAAACACAATAAGCTGAACCGTATTAGCAGCCTTAAAGTAATCTTTGAGTTTACTGATGCGCTTTTCGATAGAACTTTTACTGTTCGGCGTGATGCCTAATTCCTTGAAACGGGATTCCATTTCGCCTTGTTTGATTCCGAGGGCTAATTGTTGGATAATCTGTACATCAAAAGCATCGATTTCCCGAGTGACATCTCCTTTGAAAATGTGTTGAAGATGCGGAGATATGTAAGTTCCGTTCTCTTCTTGAATCCTATGTATTGCTGTTTTCAAATGTTCAATACTGTTCCTTCCTTTATGTACAAAGGCATTAACATGCAAATCTTCGAATAATGATTTTACCCGAAAGCTTTTATCTTCTATGGAATAAACGATAATTTTCAATTCGGGTTGTAATTTTCGAATGGCAGTTATGCCTTCTTCTCCCGATTTGATTTTGACTTCCCGATGATCCTGTTCAAAGGAAAGATCGGAAACCAATAAATCATATGGTACATTATCCAGTATCGCTTTTTTTATTTTCAGTACCGCATCATCACAATATTTGACATGGTCAACTTGTATAATGCCCAACTCACTAAGGGTTTGGCTTACGGCTATATTGATACTGTCTATATCTTCGGCAATTAGAACTTTTTGGAACATCATCTGATTATTTGGGTATGGCAATAGTTACTCTGAATCCTTTTGTAGTCTCCGGTTCAAAAATAATCGTTCCCTTAATGTCATGAATACGGTTTTCCACATTTTGAAGTCCTTTTTTTGAAATGGATAAATGTTCTGTTCCCAGACCGTTATCAGAATACTTGATTTCAATCATTTTCTCTGATGAAGTAAAGCCAATAACAACCAAGGAACTTTGGCTGTGCTTTTTCATATTGACCATCAGTTCCTGCAATACTCTATAAAGTGTAATCTTGGATTCTTTTTTTATCGAAGTCCAATCAACGTTTTGGAAATTATTGACAATAACATTCACCTTTTCACTATTAAAGCTGTTGAGCAAATCCAATAGGGCAGTGTTGTATTTTTCGTCAGTCGGGATTTCGCTGTTCTGTCTTGATATATTGCGTGTTCGTGTATAAATATTGTCCAGACTTTCCAATAAAAATTCTCTTTTATCGGAATCCTGCAAATTCTGAGTTTCGGCATACGTCATGGTTTGGAAAACATCGTTAGCCAATTCGTCATGTATTTTCTTGGCAAGACGTGTTTCTGTTTCATAGGAAATAAACTTTAATCGGTTTTTGTTTCGGGAACGGATTAAAAAATATAAAAGTGTACTCAGTATAATTGCTGAAATAAAAAGGATAAAATAGAGTTGCTTTTGTCCTTTTTGAATCTCAACATCTTTCAATGCTGTTGTTGCATCATACTTAATTTTAGCAAACTGGTTTTTAGCCAATGTTCTTGCTAAATTTAAACTGTCATTTAATTTAATGTAATCAATGGCATAATTATTAGCCTTAGCAAAATCGCTGCTTTCAGCCAACCATCGTAATGCCTGAAGTTTGTCATCGGGACTATTCCTTTTTTTTGCCGCAAGAAGAGCATCTGCCGCATATTTTTTAGATTTTGACTTATCGTTTTGAAAGTATTCTGACAAATGAATGTTTGAAGCCATTAAGCCGTTATAATCCTGTAAACTATCCCGTAATTGTAATGCTTTCATAAGATTATCGTTGGCATCGGGAGAATTTAGTTTGAATTGTGCATATCCGAGGTTATCCAAAACACGTGCTATTTCATTTTTTTTATTTTGAAGGAAAGGATCTTTCAATTGCGGTTTCAACACTTCAAGGGCTTTATGATATTGCTTTCTTTCCAGATAATTCAGCCCGATGTTATTTTTTGTAATGGCTTTTGCGGTTTCGTCCTTAAAGGTAGCAAAGGCTTTCTCATAATAAGGAAGAGCATCAGCATACTTTTTCTGCTTATCATAAATAATGGCCAAAAGTTGGTAAAAATACGGTTGGTATGTTGCGCCGGAATAATTCGCCAAACCTTCTGTTATGGTTTCCTCTGCACCACTAAAATCACCTATATATTGTTGAACAGTTGCCATCTGAAGCAAAACATACCCATATTCATCACCGGTTTTGTCTCGGCTGGCTTCTTTTGCCTGATTGTAATAAAGATAGGCACTATCCAATTGTGCTCTAGCGTAAAAAGCTTCTGCCTCATCCTTTGCTGTATAATACTTTTCGGTGTTCCTTACAGGTGAATCTATACAGGAACCTGTAAATGCGAGTAGTAATAAAAACAAAATCGGGAAATGTACCTTTTCACGTATCATTTCCCGAAGTTATTAAATAATTTTAAGTTGCAATGCAAATCTTTAAATTACATCGTTTTACCACCTCCCATTGCCGGTGGCGGTGGTGGTGGCGGTGGTGGTGTTGGAATACCATGTTGACCTCCGGTATCATCGGCTGTTTGGTTTTGAGTTGGTACCTGCATTTCATCAGCAGTACAAGATGTCATCGCGATTGACGACAAGATAAAAAACGAAAATAAAAGTATTTTTTTCATGATTTTGACATTTTAAAATTGGACATAGTTGTGGCTATTCGGGTACTGCCCGAAGCCCTTGCAAAGGCTAAAACCGATGCGGATTTTTAAGTATTTGAAATACCTTTTTGGGAAGTGAAGTGCGCTGTTACAGAACCGTTTGATTATACTTCCCGAATAAAAATTCAGTCCTGCTAAGCGTCACTTTTTAAGAAGTAGTTTTGTACATTTGTTCTTATCGCGAAATAGAACAAGAACTAATTCTGAAGCAAAGGAATGTGGTTTTTGTATGAGTGTTTATAGGGAATTCCGGTATTTCCGATGTTTCCTGACTTTTCCTAAAAAATCCTGAACCAATATGAAACAAGATGACTTTGAAGCTTATAAAAAGGCTATAAAACAGCATTATGAGAAAGAAAAAAAAGGCAATTACTCGAGTTTTTTATTGCAACCGAGTAGAGCCAATTTGAGAAAGTTATGTGTAGAACGTTTGAAAGAGAATGCAGCTTATGATGACCCAAACACTTTTAAAATATTCATGGGATTTGAATTCAAACCTGAAAACATGAATAAGCTTAAAAATGAAACAGATCGTTTCAGAGCTATTGAGAATTTTTTAAAAGGAAGTACAGACAGTAATGATCTTGAAACCATAAATCTGACTGCAATTTTAGTTGATTTTTCACCAAGACCTTTTTTGAAGTTTGTAAGATCCAATAACGGCGAAAAAAATGCCACAACAGATATTGTAGTAGAAAAGGATGAAGCTAAGACAGGAATAACTTCGGCTTTACCTCTGGGAAAAGAGCCAAGAAAAAAAAAGAAACTGATTTTAGGTCTACTTGGTTTTACAGCTCTTTTTTCTATAGGTTATACTGCAAAAGATTTGGTGCTGCCTGAAAAGGAATGTATGCAATGGCAAGACGATCATTATGTGGAGTTAGCATGTGAAAGTCAGATATTGGGAATAAGAAAGTTTAATGAGCCAATACCCTATAATGAAATTGAATTTAACCGCAGAAAGTTAAAGGTCTGTGATACCACAACTTTTTTTAAAAATGGAAAAGCTATTATCTGGTACAGCAAAGAAAATAATGTAGTTGCGTTTTACAATATGGACGGTATTGATCCTATTAATGGAAAAGAACTAAAACGGATAACCCAACATATGATTCATAATCATGTTGACCCTTGTAGATGAGAACTGAAGAAGTATATAACATTGTCATCCATCTTCATGAAAATGAATCAAAATAACTTCATACTTAACTCAAAAGAAGTTATGCAAGAAAGACATTAAAAAAATAATCATGAATGTATTAATTTATAAATTTTATTAAAATCTCTTTCTTAAACTTATATCAGTCTTGTAATAATATAACCGTAAATCACTTTGCGGCATTAATTCAACGCACTTACATCAATAAAACCATCCTTTTACAACCTACTCAACGCTAACAACGTTCTATCAACGTAAATTCCACGGTAGCGTTGAAACTTTTGCAACGGTAAATCAACGGTGACCGCAATAACCATTCAACGCTAAGTAAACGTTACCATAAAAGCCATGTAACGGTAAAACAACGCTATTGCAATGAGCGTTGCAAAATCCTCACGAATCCTCCGAAATGCTCACGAATGCGATGAAAAGCGATGAAATGCTCACGAAAGCGGTGGAATCCTATTTTTTATTTTTTGCTCTCTTCTACATTTGAATCAACTTTAATGAACTTGTTCAGCTCGAAGCAAACCTGAACAAATGAAGTTAAATACAATTAAATACAAGTAAACCCAAGCAAATCCAAGCAAACCGGAATTGATAAAATCGAATTTATAACATTTGTCAATCAAATGATTATAAATGAGAGCAGAAGAAGTATATAACATCGCCATCCATCTTCCCGAAAAGGAATTGGAGCGACTGTATACTTTACTCGAAAAGAGGGTTTGCAAGAAACCAACTAAATCTTGCAAGACCACTAAAAAAAAATTGATAACAGATCAAGAAGCTAGATTGTATATATTGAAAACTGTTTTCAAAATTGATATTTCAGTCTTGCAATAATAAAATGTGAATATAACCGCAGCATTCTTACAACGTTAAATAAGTACAATTGCAATCAATAAATCATTTTATTTAGATCCACTTCAACGCTAACAACGCACCTTCAACGTAAACTTAACGGTACTGTTGCATTCTCATGCAATGTTAATTCAACGAATCGAGCAACGCTATATCAACGACCAGTTGAAAACGGTACAACGCTAATGCAACGCTCGTTATATTAGCATTGCAAAAGCTTCGAAATCCTCCTAAATCCTCCGAAAAGCTATGAAATGTGTCGGAATGCGGTGAAAAGCGATGAAATCCTATTTCTTATATTTTCCACTGTTCTACATTTGACTTAAGTTTTAAAATGCAAACAAATCCCATCAAACGAAGTTAAATGGCACAAAACACAATCAAACGCCATCAAACCCAATCAAATGGAAATTGACAAAATACATTTTATACCATTTGTTGGTCAAAAAATTATAATGAGAGCAGAAGAAGTATATAACATCGCCATCCATCTTCCTGAAAAAGAATTGGAACGATTATATACTTTACTCGAAAAGAGAGTTTGCAAGAGACCAATTAAGTCTTGCAAGACCATTAGAAAGAAATTGATCACCGATGAGGAAGCTAGGAAATATATATTAAAAACTGTTTTTAAGATTGGTGTTTAGGTTTTGCAAAAGTATAATGGTTAATTGCAAGTATGAAAACCAATAAATCTCATTTTGATAATCAACTCCAAAAGTAAATTTTCAAAATACAGAGTAGAATACTAAAACTTCGTGAGAAGCAAATTGTCTTTCTGTTCAACCTTTTTAAGTGTGTTCTTAAAGAGAGATTATTTCTTTCAATGCGGTTAGTTCCAAATCTTTTTACCTTGTGAATCTTTGAATCAATAATTGATTTATATTGTCTTAAGCCATCCGTATAAATCGCTTTAGGTCTTGATAGCAAAAGTAAATCAATGACATTTTTCAATGTGCGTTTGGTTCTTTTTCCTATTGAAAAACTGACAACTCTTTTTGTTTTTCGTTCTAGCGCATAAACAATCCAAACCAAATTATCCTTTCTCGTTATAAAACTTCTCATTTCATCTACTTCATATGTTTTATCACTTGTAATTATTGGGTTTGAAATTCGCCTTGCAATGGCAACAATTCGTTTCAAAAGTGTTGTTGTTGATATTTGCAATATTCTTGCTGTGCTTCTA
The DNA here is from genome assembly GCF_003634615.1 of Flavobacterium sp. 102. Lineage (NCBI taxonomy): Bacteria > Pseudomonadati > Bacteroidota > Flavobacteriia > Flavobacteriales > Flavobacteriaceae > Flavobacterium > Flavobacterium sp. 102. The sequence goes on from NZ_RBKX01000001.1 coordinate 215,812, forward strand.
ATTCCTAATCCTTCTTTTATGAATTTAATAATAGTCTCATCTTTAACTTGATAAGAATTATAACAATAAAAATCAATACTTCGTTTGCCACAGCTTTTGCAAACGTATTGCTGCTTTTGGTTTTTAGCAAAGCCATTTTTAATGATACTTTTTGATTTACAATTAGGACAAATTCCTGCATCACTAATTCTGAAACAAGAGGTGTCATTTTTAATCATTTTATTCGTTTTAAGACATTTTCAAATGTAAAAAGGAGTGCAATAGTGCACTCCTTTTCGGGATTAATTTTTGTATGTATTTTGATTTACAAATTGTTAAGCGATGGATAATGGTTCATCACTAACTTTGGAACATTACCGTTTCTCCAAAAGTTTAGTGATTCTTAAAGCAATTTTAAAAATTTATTTTTGGGGCTAATTTTTTTAACTGAAAGAATGCTATCTCTAAAAATAAAAAAGCTCCCAAATTGAGAGCTATTAATTTATATTAAAAAAAATCATGGTTTAATTCTAACAATTTTATCGTCTTTTAAAATAACTAAATCACTATTCATCTTCTTTTTGAATTCGATTAACTTTTCGTAAACCTTATCCATTCCCTCCAAAATTTTAATCTGAGTTGGTGTTCTTTTATAAGTTTTCATAGTAATATTTTTTTAGTTTATCGAATTTAACATTTTCAATAACATCTATTTCTGTTTCAAAGGTTTTCTCTGCTATTAGTACAGGCTTTCCCTCTGAGTTGTCAAAAATCATAGCCTCGTTAACTAATGGCAAATATATATCAAATAAATTTATTATACCATTTCGGTATCTTCGCTTTATCACCTCTGTTGGAATATTATGACCGCCTTCTTGAACTCTTGTTTTGACCCTTTCGATAGCCAATTCAACATTTTGCAACCAAAAGAAAAGAAGCGTAACAGTATAGCCTTGTTTTTGCGCCTTAATTACCTTTGACTTATAACTCTTTGTTGCCAAAGTTGTTTCAAAAGCAAAGTTTTGATTAAGCTCAAAAAGCTCATTGATTCTATGAAGCATTATTCTTCCTGCTTCAAATGAAACCTTCTCAGGTTGAAATGGAGACAACCCTTTTGCAATCTCATCTGCGTTGACAAACTCTTTGCAGTCTAATATTTCTGGTAAAATAGTAAAAGAAGCTGTGGTTTTTCCTGCTCCATTGCAGCCTGCAATTATGTATAGGTTTTTATTCATTACAACAAATATAAGCAAATTCAATTTTTATAAGTAATCCCGTTTTACAATTCGAAATAATACAAAAATAGAAATCAAAATAAAAATGCTATCTTTGCAACTGAAACAGGAATAATTTTATTAATCTGATTGCATACTAAATTGCATACGTTTTAATGAACTTACTCTTCGGATGAGCGGAAAATGGTTGTTTTTGAGGGGTTTTTGATTGTGAAATCAACTCATAACCCGAAGGTCACAGGTTCGAGTCCTGTTCCCGCTACGAAGAGAAGCCATTCTGAAAAGAGTGGCTTTCTTTTTTTATCAAAAGTATTCTTATGAACATGAAAAAAATTGTCGAGTACAGAGCGTTACTTGGTGTTACAAAGACAGCAACTCTTAAAGAGTTAAAGACCATTTACAGAAACAGCATGAAAGATTCACATCCGGATGCTATTACAGATGATGCTGAACGTCTGGCAGCAGAAGAAAAAAGTAAAGAAATCATTGCGGCTTATCATTTCTTGGTAAGTATAGCCCCTGAAACTTTGGAAAAAGACAAAGCTGAGTATACACGAATCACTACAAGCACTAACATTGCTGATTTTTATTATGAAAATAGTGTTTTGTATATTACTTTCTTAGACGGCAATTCTTTTGAATACTTTGGTGTTCTTAGACCTATTTACATTAAAATGGTAAACGCTGAATCACCAAGTCGTTTTGCCCGAAGACATATTTATAATGAATTCATTTACCGAAGCACTTCCAAACTAGTAGCTGCGGAATAAATCATAAAAAAAGGTCTCAAACAATAAGTTGAGACCTTTTTCTTCTTAATAAACCAACACAAAACATCTTATTCATCTGCAGCAAATGCTGAGTTTTTATCTATACTCACTTTTAAAGTAGTAGCAACACCTTGCTCATTGACCATCGTCATATTTAAAGTATCCAGTTTAGCTAAATTTCTTGAAACAAAACCGTTGAACATATTGTAAGAAATATTCATCTCTTTCAAGTTGTGTAGTTTTTCTAAATCGAAAGGTACTTGTCCGTCCATTTTGTTTTCAAATAAACTTAAGGTTTCTAAAGAAGAAAGGTTTGATACTTCTTTCTCTAATTTCCCAGTCAATTTATTACTGTTTAGTAACAACACTTTTAAAGATTTCAACTGGTAATAAGAAGTTGGAATCGCACCTTCGATTTCATTATTAAATAAAGAAAGCGTTTCAAGATTTGTTAAAGTTCCAATATTTACCGGCAAAACACCTGTCAGTCTGTTCATATGCATTTCGATTGATTTCAATTGAGAAGCATTACCTAATGTTTCCGGCAAAGCACCTGTTACTTTATTGAAAGCAACATTCAATTTAGTCAAACTTTTTAAATTACCTATAGATTCAGGTAAAACACCAGAAATATCATTTCTGAACAAATTTAAAACTTCTAGGGAAGTCAAATCACCTATTTCTGTTGGCAACTCTCCTACAAGGTTATTGTTCATTAATTTTATCCCTATAACTTTATCGTTTTTGATTTCAACACCGTACCAAGTTGTGGTTGGTGATTTTAAATCCCATTTGTTGGTCCATTGTGAACCTTTGGTCGCTTTGTATAATTTGATCAAAGCATTTTTTTCTGTTGAAGATATTTCGGCGAATACTGAGGTTGAAACCAAAAGCACAGCTAAACAAGTAAAAATAGATTTCATATCACTTAGATTTGAGGTTAATGACGACGTAAAACTATAAGAACTGTCGTTTAAAAACAAATATAATCGATGAAATGCACTTTATGTTTTAATTTTAATATACTTATCTTACAAATACTATTGAAATTTAACAATCCATCACAATTCCTTACAGAGGAAATGAGATTAAAAAATATTTTATACATTTGAAACACTAACCAATTAAAAACTAACATTATGCCATTTAATTTTTACGCAGTTTTTGTCTCAGCACTAGTTACACTTGTAGTTGGATTTGTATGGTACAACCCGAAAGTATTCGGAACCATTTGGATGAATGAAACCGGAATGACCGAAGAAAAAGCCAAACAATCGAACATGTTAAAAGTTTTCGGCTTGACTATTTTTTATTCCTTAATGTTGGCCTTTCTTATGCCGGCTTTGGTAGTTCATCAGCTTGGTGCACTAGGAATGATTGGCGGACCAGAATTTGTAACTACAGCAAAACCCTCTTACGCTGCTTTCTTAGCGGATTATGGTAATGAATTCAGAACTTTCAAACACGGTGCTTTACACGGCTTTATGTCGGGATTATTTTTAGCCTTGCCGATTACTGCCATAAACGGTTTATTCGAACAAAAATCATGGAAATACATTCTGGTAAATGCCGGTTATTGGATTGTATCGATGACGATTATGGGCGCTATCATCTGTGGCTGGAAATAGTTTAACATTTTATTATAAACCAATCGCTCTACATTTGTGGAGCGATTTTTTTTACTTTGGACACACATTCATTTAAGATTTACTCTTCTGCAACTCAACTCCCAGATTCCTGGGACAAGGTTGCTCACGAGAATATTTTTTTGCAAACCCATTATTTAAAAGTGCTTGAAGATTCTGCACCTACAAACATGCAGTGTTTTTACATTGGTATTTATGAAAAGTCAGTACTTATTGGCGTGGCGCTGGCACAATATCTCAATTTGAACCAACTGGAATCGTTTGGCGAAAGAGATCAGTGTTTCAAAACTTATGCTCGGAATTTTGTCTTTAAAAATTTTGCTTCTCACGTTTTATTCTTAGGTAACAACATGATTACCGGGCAAAACGGTTATGAGTTCACTAAAGAAATCGATTTTAAAGATATTGGCGATTTACTATTAGAATGTGCCAATGCCATCACGAAATACTTTAAAGAGCAAAAAATCAAAATACACATTGTTTCCTTTAAAGACTTCTACCAACATTGTGCAGACGAATTAAAAAAACACCAGTTTTCAAATATATACGAGTTCAACACGCAACCTAATATGATTTTTGAGCTGAAGAATAATTGGCAAACCAATGAAGATTATATTGCCGCCTTTTCCAAAAAATACCGAGATCAATACAAACGCTCCCATAAAAAAGCGGAAGGAATTACGATTAAAGAATTGTCATTGGAAGAAATAATTCAGAGCGAAAAACGCATCTACGAATTGTATCATCATGTTGCCAAAAATGCGCCCTTTAATACTTTTTTCTTGTCCAAAAATCATTTCTCCTCTTTTAAGAAACAATGTGGTGACCGATTTAAATTGGTAGGTTATTTTTTAAACGAAGAATTAATTGGATTTCACACACTGCTTTTGAATGGCAATGTGTTAGAAACTTATTTCTTAGGTTATGACAACCAAGTCCAAAAGGAAAAAATGCTGTATTTGAATATGCTGTACAACATGACCAAATTTGGTATTGAAAACCGATTTGAAAAAATTATCTTTGGAAGAACCGCATTAGAAATCAAGAGTTCTATTGGCGCCGAGCCTATTTTGATGTCGGGTTTTATTTATCACACTAATAAATGGGTGAATAAATTAATGCCTAAAATATTCCCACAATTAGAGCCTACTTTGGCTTGGCAACAGCGTCATCCTTTTAAATAAAGATTTTAAGGAATAGCCACTTTCATTTGAGAAGGTAAAATTCTAATGTCCAAATGGGTTTCTTCGCCTATATATTCGCCATCAATTTGAAAACTAACCGGAGAAGTTGTAGTAATAGTGGCTTTATCAGTAGAAATAATTTCAACATCTTCTAAATCAACGGGCATATTCCCCGTAATTATTTTTCCGAAAACCATTAAATCGAGATTTTTTAAAATGACAATCTCAAATTTCCCATCATTCATTATACCGTTTGGATTTATGGTAACTCCGGTTCCATATTTTTGAGAATTGGCTATTACAATCATTCTTGCCGTACATTCTATTGTTTGATGATTGGCTGTAATTTTGGCCGTAAAAGGCTCTTCCAGTTCCGTTAAAGTCGTAATTATTTGTAAAGCGTAACCTAACTTTCCGCGTGTTGAACCGTTTTCATAGTTTCTCACCAATTCGGCATTCAAACCCAAATCGCTTAAATGAATACTTTTTCTTCCGTTTATAGAAATCATGTCCATTTCCATAAAATGATTGTGAAATGCCACCGCAAGATTTTCTTCCATAGTCGCAGGCAAATTCAAATCTACTGCCAATCCATTGGCTGAACCGGCCGGAAGAATTCCGAAAATTACATCTTGTTTTTCTAAAGCTTCGCCAACCATTTTGATAGTTCCATCGCCACCTGCAATTAAAATACGTTCCGGTTTGTGCAAATTATAAAGTGTTTTTATGACTTCGCCATCATTTTCACCAGACGTTTCATAAACTATAATCTCAACCTGAAACTCTTCGGCGAAAGCCAAAGTTTTATTCAAAATCTCACTTTTATCTACATCTCCAGAAATTGGATTTATCACTAAAATATACTTCTTCTTCATGGCCCTAAAGGGTATTCTCTAAATAATTTGTAATTTGTCAATCGAAACTCAAATGTAGACAATTAATGAAGCCCATCCTGAAATTATATCGCGGATATGCCAATGACCAAGAATTAATTGTCATGGGTCATGTTTTTAAACCTACTTCTAAAGAAGATTACGATTTTCAAAAGAAGAATTTTAAAAATGCCACTTCAGTAATCAAAATGTTTCGGATTAAAACACAAGCCAATGCAGATGTTTATCTCGAGCATAACGGAGAAAAAATCCATACCAAAACATTGGACGATGGTTATTTTAAATTTTGCATTCCGCTTACCGAAAAATCAGATTTTGGTTGGATAAATTATAGTGTAAGTATTTTTTATAATAACGAAGAAATCCAAGAAACCGCCAGTTTTATAAAACCTCATAAAGGAGATTACGGATTTATATCAGACATTGACGATACTTTTTTGGTGTCGCATACCAGAAATCCGTTAAAAAAATTATACATTTTGTTGTTTAAAAATGTTTATGACCGAAAAGTTTTTGAAGATGTCGCTGAACATTATCATGCCTTAAGTAATGCAGGAAAAAAAGACAAGACCGAAAAAAATGCCTTTTTTTATGTCTCGAGTAGTGAATGGAATTTGTATCGATTTATTACCCAATTTGCCGAAATCAATCAATTACCCAAAGCGGTATTGTTACTAAAAGACATTAAAACCAGTTTAACTGATTTATTCATAACCGGACGCGGCGATCACAACCATAAGTTTGATAAAATCAAACACATTTTAGAATTTTATCCCAATTTGCAATACACGCTTTTGGGTGATGACTCGCAACACGACCCCTATTTATATGAAAATATCTGCAAAATTTTCCCGGTAAATGTCAAAGCGGTTTACATCAGACAAACCGGTAATTCTAAAAAAGAAAAAGCAGTATTGGCTTTAAAAAATTTAGAAAGCCTAAACGTAAAAGTGTGTTACTTCAAGAAAAGTTCAGAGGCCATTGCGCATTCTAAAAGCATAGGCTTGATTTCGTAGAAAAACTAAAATTTTTTGTCATTTCGACGAAGGAGAAATCACATAATGTTATTCACAACATCATTTCGTAATCTCTAACAACGACCTATTTATAACTTAAAATCATGGAGTAGCCTTGGTTTATGTGATTTCTCCCTTTGGTCGAAATGACAAAGCAGAACGTCAAGCCTGAAACCGCTACCAAATTCGCAATTCGTAATTTACAACGAATCAATTTCGCCTTGCACAATTTCCCAATCTTCGAGTAGCTTGTCTAATTCTGCTTTCTTTTTGTTGTAAGCCGTGAAGAAATTTGCGTTTTCGATGTGTTTGTCATAATTGGAAGCCAATTCTTTGTCATCATTTTGAATGTCGATTTCGAGTTGTTTGATTTGACTTTCTATTTTGCTTAGACGATTTTGCAACGATTTGCTTTTCTTTTGGTCATCATAAGACAAGCTTTTGTTTTCTTTATTCGAATTGTTATTCACCACTACGTCTTTTTTCTCAATTTCACGCATGTTGGCTGCGTTACGCTGTTCTAAGAAATAGTTGATATCACCTAAATATTCTTTGATTTTTTGGTCTTTGAATTCGTAAACCAAATTCGACATGCCTTGAAGAAAATCCCTGTCGTGCGAAACTAACAGCAATGTGCCCTCATATTTCTGCAATGCGGCTTTCAAAACATTCTTCGATTTGATGTCTAAGTGGTTCGTTGGCTCATCCATCAGCAACACGTTGATGGGTTGCAATAATAGTTTACACAACGCCAAACGGTTTCTTTCGCCTCCGGAAAGCACTTTAACTTTCTTTTCAACATCATCTCCACGGAATAAAAATGAACCCAACATATCACGCACTTTCGAACGATTGGTATCCGTTGCGGCATTGGTCATGGTTTCTAACAACGTAATTTCTCCGTCTAAATATTCGGCTTGATTTTGGGCAAAATAACCAACTTGCACATTATGTCCCATTTTTATCGAACCTTGGTACTTGAATTCGTTTACAATGGCTTTGATGAAAGTCGATTTTCCTTGACCATTTTGTCCAACGAAAGCAATTTTACTACCTCTTTCCACCAAAAGCGAAATGTCTTTTAAAATCACTTTATCGCCATAGGCTTTGGTTACATGTTCGGCTTCAATCACAACTCTTCCCGGTGTCATGGAAACCGGAAACGAAATATTCATTACTGAATTGTCATCTTCATCGACTTCAATACGTTCTACTTTATCTAATTTTTTAATCAACGATTGCGCCATCGAAGCTTTAGAAGCTTTGGCACGGAATTTTTCGATTAGTTTTTCGGTTTCTTCAATTTTCTTGGCTTGATTTTTTTGGGTAGCCAATTGCTTTTCCCTAATTTCTTCACGCAATACTAAATATTGAGAATACGGTTTGTTGAAATCGTAAGCTTTCCCAAGGGAAATCTCGATGGTTCTGTTAGTTACATTATCTAAAAACATTTTATCGTGCGAAACGATTACGACTACGCCCGGAAAATTTCTTAAAAAACCTTCTAACCAAATGATACTTTCGATATCCAAGTGATTCGTCGGCTCATCTAGTAGAAGAATGTCGTTAGATTGCAATAACAATTTGGCCAATTCGATACGCATGCGCCATCCGCCCGAAAAAGTATCAGTTTGATTTTCGAAATCTTCTCTTTTAAAACCTAAGCCTAAAAGGATTTTTTCGGTATCGCCTACATAATTGTAACCGCCAAGCAATTCAAAACGATGCGTGTAATCGGATAAATCTTCAATGATTTGGGCGTATTCCTCACTTTCATAATCGGTTCTGGTGACCAAAAGATGGTTGATTTTTTCCAACTTTTTCTCCACCACTTTTATGTCCACAAACGCTTCATAAGCTTCTTCTAATACAGTTCTTCCTTGTTCAAAATCGATATCCTGACGAAGAAAACCCATCTTTACTTCTTTCTCGGTAGCAATTTGGCCGCTATCAGGTTTGAAATCACCGGCTAAAATTTTGAGCATGGTCGATTTTCCGGCACCGTTTTTTCCCACTAATCCTACTCTATCACCTGAACCTAATCGAAAAGTTACCTCTTCAAAAAGATATGTACCACCAAACGAAACCGATAAATTGTGTATGTTTAACATAATGAATTGTTACAAAAGTTACAGGTTAAAAGATTTCTAAAAAGTACCTTTGTAAACCCGAAGCTAGAGTGTTTATACTAATAAAAATAAAATTTTTGCAAATGTTAAAAAAAGGATCCAAATTAAATAGCATTTTAACAGGAAGTTGTCCGAAATGTCAAGAAGAAAGCATGTATGTTGACCCAAATCCGTACAATCTGAAAAATATTTACAATATGCATGAGAATTGCAGCCATTGCGGATTGCATTATCAAATTGAACCTTCCTTTTTTTATGGTGCGATGTATGTAAGTTATGCGCTAACGGTTGCCATCGGCGTTGCCGCTTTTATCATTGCAAAAGTATTTATTGGTTTAGATTTAATTGCTTCATTTATTGCTATTATAGTAGCTTTAATTGCGTTGATGCCTATAACAGCAAGGCTGGCTCGAAATATTTACATCAATATTTTTGTGCATTTTGATAAGAATGCGGTTAAGAAGTAGGAGCGAATGGTTTGGGCATTTTTTGAGCAACCCTATTCCCGCTGTTCGTTATACTTCGTGCCACTGCCATCGGGGCTAATTAGGTTTTGTCTTGTGTGAAATCAATCATTCAAAACACTACTTTGCTAAACCATATCTTTTAATATCCGTAGTCTTATCCAAAGGCTTACTGTTCTCTATATAATCGTACAAATCTAAAGCCATAGCCGGTGCGAGCATTACACCGCGTGTTCCGAGTCCGTTTAGAATATGGATATTTTGATGCAAATGATGCGACCCTAAAAGCGGTCTTCTGTCTTTCACCGTTGGGCGAACTCCTGCAAAATGATCTATAATTTCGAAATCACAAGTCAGAATTTCTTTGATTCTGTCGATGAGTTCTTGTTTCCCTTCTGCTGTTGGCAAATCAGTTTTATCTTCCCAGTTGTAGGTTGCACCAACTTTAAAAAGATTATTATCCAAAGGCAAAATAAAGACACTGGTATTGACAATGACATCCAAATCCAAATCGGGCGCTTTAATGATGAATAATTCACCTTTTGTTCCATCGAGTGGCAAATGTTTAAAAAATGGGTTAGCATGCATTCCAAAGCCTTCAGCAAATACAATGTGTTTGGCTTTTAGATTTTGATACACTAAATAATCTTCAAAGAAATTCAAATCACTGTGAACAAAAGCTTCTTCCACAAATGAAGCCAGACTTTTCAAATAAGTATGATAAAGATTTAACAATGCTTCTGTATCAACATAACCTGTATGCAAAACTTGACCATAGCCAAAAGGAGAATCGATAGCAGTATACTTTTTGTGAACTATTTCAGTTGAGAGAAATGGCGCTAAATTGGGTTTATCCGAAGCGGCGAACCAATTATTTTGCTCTTCAACTGAAAAAAACTTTCTGTAAATGGGTATTTTAAAATCGACTTGTGTATTTAGTTTAGTTTCTATTTTTTTATAAAACACTTCGGCTAAATTGAGTTGTTCATTAGCGTTCCAAACCTGACTGAATCTTTTAAGAATTACAGGATTGTATAAGCCGCCGGCTATTTTAGAAGAGTTTTGAGAATGGTTGTCAAAAACCACGAAAGATTTATTGTTTTGCAAAAGGGTTTCTGCAAAAGCAATTCCGGCCAAACCTGAACCAACTATTATATAATCAAGCATAATGTTAAACTAAAAAAAACTCTCACCGTAAAGATGAGAGTTTTTATATTGTAATTAGAAATTTTTCTTAGTAATTCCACATATCAGACTCGAAACTACGAATCTTTTCTTTGATACGTTCCGATTCAAGAAGTTGCATTTGAGAGTTCTCTTTCATGTATTGTTGAATTTCTCTGTCACCGTATACATTTTCTTCTTTATAAATCACCCCATTAAATCTACGGGAATTCAATAAGTGGTCAAAGGTAATAGGCATGGCTGAATTCTTATCATTGAAAGCTTTAGCATCATGCAATATGTCTCTTACAGCAGGGAAATAAACCCAGAATAAATCAATAACATCTGCATTGTCATTTCCGGCATCTCTTGCCTCCGGAGTTACCGGACAAAGTGCCAATAATCTGTATTTCAATTCACCTTGACGTTTGTCAAAATACCAATATCCTTTTATCTTGTAGCCAGAAATATAACTGGCATCCAATTCTTTTTTATTGATAAACTGTGGATCTAATACTTTAGCACCTGATTTGTATTCGTCATAATAATTATTAATCTCGTCTTTTCCAGCTTCAATCGTGTCAACATAAGTAAATGAAGACTCCATATCTTTGAAAGTTTTCTTTGTATTGAAATAGTCATCTACATAAACTTCTGTTATTTTTCCGTTCTTGATATTTTTAACAAGTACATCAAATAAAGACCTTCTCTCTTTACCCACAAACGCAGTATCGATAGGATAATACAAAGGAAAATTAATTCTTTCATCCACATCCACAAACTCCCAAATGGTTTTACCCATCAATACGTCTCTGTCGTGAACATAACCATAAGGCAATGGTTTGTCATTGTCAGAAATTAACTGAGCAGGCGTTTTCTTTCCAATCTCATCCGGAGTTTTGGAATTCAACAAGTTTGACTGAGCAAAAGTTGAAGCGCCAATTGCTACTGCAAAAACTACTGATAAAAGATTTTTAATTTTCATAATATTATAATATAAGTTATTTAAGTAGGTTTCTATCAACTTAAATTATTATTGAATTTCGTAAATAACTGGTGCAGCTGTTTTAATCTCTATTCTTGCGTCATTTCCAACAATTTTCGACTTGATATCAAAAATAGAAATTTGATCACCTTTTGTTGCTCTCGCCAAAGCAGCTTTACATTGAGCATTAACTCTGTTTCCACTAACAATAACAGCAGCTTGACCTGGCACTTTAAAACTGAAACGAGTAACTTCAAAATTCAAATCATACAAGAAATCTTGCAATACTGCGCTAATTTGAGAAACTTCTAAACGTGATTTGGCACCTTTGATAATTCCAACCTGACCAGCAATTGCACCGGCAGGAGCAGGAATATTCTTGATTCTGAATACTTTTTTATCCGAAGCAGAAGAACCATCAGGCATTTTTGCTGTTACAGAAACTGTTACTTCAGTACCAGAACCAGGGTTTAGATTATACTTCCCATTCCCACCTGCTTTTGTTAAACCGGCAGCAGAAGCAGAAACATTACTATCTGGTATACCTGCAAATGAAATTGTCATTGGATTTGGTAATCCTCTGTATACTACATTCATTTTATCAGCTGATATATTTGCAGTTTTTGGACGAGGCACTACCACATATTTTCCTTCGAATTTTAATGGCAAAGGTTTTCCGTCTTCCATAAATGAGAACGTACCGTTGATCGTCTTTTCTCCAACACCACCTGCAGTCATCGAGATAACAGCTTGTCCGTTTTCGATTTTACCAGGACCATCGAAATCTGTTGGCACAGTATTAGCATCATATTTCCCTAAAACAACTTTACCTTTTACCGTTTCTCCTTCAAAATAAACATTTTTTTCTAAAATCACCATTGCTTGGAAATTTTTTAACGAAGCTGCTTTTGTTACTGTATTACCAATTATCGCATTGTAAATATCAAGCTCAGTAGCTTTTACATCATTTTGCATACTTGTCAATTTAGCAATTGAAGCAATCGCTGGAAAACCTTCAAAGTGATAAGACAGATATTTTTTCGAAACACCTTCTTTGTCTTTTACGTTATCTAAATTAAATTTCGTTTTGATGTTTTCAATTACCGGTTGATATTTAACATCTTTTCCTAAAGCGGCAATTACGTCTTTTTTGTATTTTTCAATTTTTGCAATGATTTCATCACCCTTTTTTGAATATCTATCTCCTTCAAACCAATTTTCGTCTATGTAAGAACCTTTATCCATTGCTTCGTAAGGTAATTTACCGTTTTCTTCTCTTTCGAAATCCTTAGAAACATCGGTTTTTATTGTACCTAAATAAGTGTACAATTCTTTAGAAATAGCCTCCACTTTTTTAGCGGCCTGAAAAGGCTCGCCATAACGTTTTGGCTCATCACTTGCTTTCAGTTCCAAAGATTCTAATAAACTGTTGTTATAATCTTCAGAAAATTTATTTACGCCTTCAAATTTTTCGTTCATCAATCCAAAAGCAGTCAATACTTCTTTGGACATGTTTAATGCCAACATCGCGATGAAAACCAAATACATTAGGTTAATCATCTTCTGTCTAGGGGTTAGTTTTCCTCCTGCCATTTTTTCTAATTAGTTATTGTTTTGTTAATAAAAATATAGTTCAAAAACTAATTATCCTTTGTTACTCATAGCAGATAACATACCACCGTATACATTGTTCAATGTAGACAAGTTAGATGTTAAAGATTGCATTTGATCTTTTAATTTAAGGTTGTTTTCAGCAACTTCGTCGTTGATTTTTGCGTTTCTTTCAGCACTTTGTAATTGTACTAAGTACAAACCATTCAAAGTTTCTAATTGAGTTGCTGCTTTAGTCATTTCTTCAGCATATTTTTTAGTTGAAGCAACAGAATCAACAGTTGGAGAAATTGCTTTTGCAGCTCCTTCGAAATTTTTGATACTGTTTCCTAAGCTTTCCATTAATTGACCATCAATTTTTGCTTCTTTCAACATGTTATCCAATTTTTGAGACAATAAACCTTGAGCATCCTTTGGATCTTCTTTTTTCCCTCTTTCTTTTGCTTCTCCTCCTGCTAATTCAGGATATACCAATGACCAATCTAATTCATTATCTACCGGATCAAAAGCCGATAAACCGAAGATTAATGCCTCAACTGAAAGTCCAATAATAAGCATTTCACTTGCTCCGGTCCAGTGTTGTATTTTGAATAGTGCTCCGATGATTACAACCGCCGCTCCCATCCCGTAAGCGAAATTCATTGCTTTTTTGCTTAATAATGCCATAATAATAAAAATTTTAGTTAGTTAAGTTAAATATAATTAAGTTGGTTTTGAAATTACTTTCTAGGTGCTTTTCCGTTTTTGGTCACTTGAGTTCCCATATAATCTTGTACTGTTCTGAAGCCGATATAACTTCTGGCTGTGTCAGCATATTCGAAATCCCTGGTTCCATTCTCAAGGAAGTAATCAACATCTTTCCAAGATCCACCGCGAACCACTTTTCGCATGTTTTTGTTATCTTGTACTGTTGGATTCATGGAAGAAACATACTCATAGGCTGCTGCATCATAAGATGAGTCTGTCCATTCTGCAACGTTTCCTGCCATGTTATATAAATTGTAACCGTTTGGCTCGTATGATTTTGCTTCTACTGTATATAACGCCTGGTCAGCTGCATAATCTCCTCTGTTTGGTTTAAAGTTAGCCAAGAAACAACCTCTGTCATTTTTAGCATAAGGACCACCCCAAGGAAAAGTAGCAGATTCTAAACCACCTCTAGCTGCATATTCCCATTCTGCTTCAGTAGGCAATCTGAAAGAATTGATCAAATCTGTCCTATTCTTTTTCTTTTTAGATTTGATATAAGAGTTTTTGTTTAGTGTTCTCCAAGCACAAAATGCTTTTGCTTGTTTCCAAGACACACCGACTACAGGATATTCTCCATAGGCTTGGTGCCAGAAATAATCATTGTGCATTGGCTCATTATAAGAATACTCAAAATCTTTAATCCAAACCGTTGTATCAGGATAAACTTCTTGTTGTTCTGTTCTAATAAACGAACTTCTTTTCCCTACTTTAGCTTTTGCTGCCGCTTGAATATCCATCCAAGAATATCTGAACTTTAATTTTTTAACATCAACAGTCCTTAAACCGTTGAAAGACTCTGCTACCGGCAAATACATAGTATCCATAACCTCTGAGTAATACTCATCAGGATATTTACTAGTATCTTTTATCAATTTAACTTTTCTGTTTAATCTTCTTCCCGCATAAGGATCATCGTCAGTCCCAACACTGTAATAATTCTCATACATATACTTGTCGTAAGGCGTCATTTTCGCAGGATCAGCGTCATTGAAAGCAAAATCACCAATACTTCCGGCAGTTTTACCCTTTCCTTTTCCACCTGATCCCGAAGTTTGCCCTACCTCATCTGCGAGTATAGCCAAACGAACCCTAATTGTAGAGTCTTTTACCCATTCCACAAACTGACGGTATTCGCTATTTGTGATTTCTGTTTCGTCCATATAAAATGCTCTAACAGTTACCGTTTTAGTTGGGGCGTCTTGTACATTGGCTAAATCGTCATCGGATTTACCCATAATGTATGCTCCACCCGGAATCAAAGTCATACCAAACGGCTTCTCAGGATGCCATTTCTTTCCTTTAACTCCTACTAACTCACCTTTGTCGCTTGATCGTCCACAGCTCGTTAATAAAGCTAAAACTGATGCGAATACAATGACCTTCTTCATATAAATTGGGGTTATTTGAATGTTTTATTTTTAAGGGCGTAAACCTATTTATTATTTTTCAAAAAAGCAATTAAATAATACTAAATTTTATTATGCTTGCCTCCTATGTATAATTTGACTTTTCAAAAATAGAATTTTAAAAGTTATTAAAAAAACTTTTTATCGATAAAAAGCACTTTTTATCTGTTAAAATACCTTTTTTATGTTTTTTTGTAAGTTATAAACTATATTTTTGTACACTTTTATTTTGTAATCTATTTTGTTTTTCTACTAAATACTGTTTTTTCTTTGTGCTTTCCACCATCTTTCAGGTATTTCATGATTGCAAGCAGCTAAATACTCATCATGCGAACAAGGTAATAACGAGTTTTTTTTCAGTTTATTGTGTTGCCCTGCAAAAAAGTTTATTTCAATCCACCAACGATCTGTTTTATTGCTTTTATAAAAAACCAATTCTTCGTTCTCCAAAGGAACGATGTACTTCAGATAATTTTCTTTGGTTCCAAAAGGATATTCATTAGAGCGATAATTTACACCTTCTATAAAATACCAAATCATCTGAGCAATCAGCACAGATTCCTCTTTACTATTATTGTGGTTAAACAGTCCGAAAGAACTAACCTTATCGCTTATACCGGCATATCTTGACAGACTACAAATTTCTTTTCCGTCAAATCCATTTGGAGTAAAGTTAATTAAATTTCCTGAATCTGAGGACTTTACAGAATTTAAATCTACACAAACAATATCGGCATCTCTAAAAACCGGTTCAGATAGAGCTATGTTATTTGAAATTTCTCCTAATCTGTAAGCATCGAAATATAATTTTTCAATCAAATCAATTTCTTCCTGTGAATTGTAATAGGTTTGATAGCCAATATTACTGAAGTTAAAAAGGTTATTTGGCTCATCCAATATTATCTTTGACAAATAAGAATTGGAAGTGATTCCTTCTTCCTGTTTACCAATATCAAACTTACTGTCTATAGAAACCAAATTGACCATCTGCTCTAAACTGTCGTAAGCTCTGTACAAAGGATAAGTCAGGTCTTGAGTTCCACCAATAATGATGGGAATTACACCTTTTCGGATTAATTTGGCACAAACTTTCTGTAAAGCAAAAAAAGTGTCTTCCAATGAATTTCCGGGAAGTATATCCCCTAAATCAGCTATAGAACTCTGCCAATTCCCCGGAAACAAGCTGTACAATTCTTTCCGAATAGCATTCAGCTTAACCTCTTCAAAAGCTTTTAAATCACCGCGGTTTTCTAAAACACCAATAACAGCAATCTTTACTTTATCAGTATCCGGAAAATCTTTCTCAGTATGAAATGCGACTTTACTTCCCAAGTGTTGAGAAGACAATCCGTTTATAAATTGTAGCATCTCTTGATTGATCGGCGACAGAAAATCGAATTCCATAATTTATTTCTTTTTAGCAGGCGTTTTTTTAGCAGTGGCTTTTTTGGTAGCAGGTTTTTTAACAGCAGTTTTCTTTTCAGGCGTTTTCTTGGCAATCATTTCTTGGACTTGTTCCAAAGTCAATTTCGTAGCATCAACATCTTTATTCAATTCGATTTTGATTTTGCCTTTGGTAATGACTGATTTTCCCCAACGGGCTTTCTCAACCAAAATGCCTTCCGCTGTCCAATTGTGGATTACTTTGTCGATGTCTTTTTGCAGTTTCTCTTCAATCAATTCTGCTACATCAGATTGTGATAAATTATCGAAGTTGTATTTTTTATTGACATTAATGAACATTCCGTTCCATTTTAAGAATGGCCCAAAACGACCAACGCCTTTTTGAACATCCATATCTTTATAAACCGCAATAGGGGCATCGGCTTTTGCTTTTTCATCAATCAATTCCTGTGCACGAACCATCGTTACATCCAATGGATCTTCGCCTCTTGGCAAGGAAATGAATTGTTTTCCGAAACGAACATACGGTCCGAAACGACCATTGCTCACTTCCACTTCTTCACCTTTGTATTCACCAAGATTTTTTGGCAACAAAAATAAATTCAACGCTTCTTCTAAAGTAATGTTTCCGATATTCTGCTCCTGACGCAAACTTGCAAACTGTTTTTCTTCATCTTCGGCATCGCCAATTTGAGCCATAGGACCAAATTTTCCTAAACGAACCGAAACCGGTTTGCCTGATTTTGGGTCGATTCCTAATATTCTTTCACCGCTTTCACGATCTGCGTTTTTCTCGACTTCAACAACATTCGGATGGAATTTATTGTAAAAATCCTGCATCATTGTCGCCCAATCGATATTTCCTTCCGCAATTTCGTCAAAATCTTGTTCTACTTTCGCAGTAAAATTATAATCCAAAATAGCAGCAAAGTTTTTAACCAAGAAATCATTAACGATGGTTCCGATATCTGTGGGTACCAATTTCCCTTTATCGGAACCGGTATTTTCTTTTAAAATCTTTTCGTCCACTTTACTGTCTTTCAAAGTAAGCTGAACATATTTTCTTTCTACGCCTTCCAAGTTTCCTTTTTCAACATAGTTTCTATTGATAATAGTAGAAATCGTTGGTGCATAAGTCGATGGACGACCGATTCCCAATTCTTCCAATTTCTTTACTAATGAAGCTTCTGTATATCTAGAGGCTGCACGCGTGTATCTTTCTGTTGCAGTGATATTATTGTTGGTCAACTTCTCATTAACTTTCAACGCAGGCAACATCCCTTCTTGCTCTTCTTCATCGTCGTCACTTCCTTCTAAGTATACTTTCAAGAAACCTTCAAACTTGATTACTTCTCCTGTGGCCTGAAAAACTTCAGAATGATTATTAGCTTCAATCTTAACGTTGGTTCTTTCCAATTCGGCATCGCTCATTTGCGAAGCCAAAGTTCTTTTCCAAATCAATTCGTATAAACGGGCTTGGTCTCTTTCTACATTCACTGTGTGACGTGACATATCGGTTGGGCGAATCGCCTCGTGAGCTTCCTGAGCACCTTTTGATTTGGTGTTGAAATTTCTTGGCTTACTGAATTCAGCACCGTAGTAACTGGTAATTTCGGCTTGTGCTGCGGCTTGCGCTTCTTGAGACAAGTTCACACTATCCGTTCTCATATAGGTAATCAATCCGGCTTCATATAAACGTTGCGCGATTTGCATGGTGATTCCAACGGGTAAATATAATTTACGAGCCGCTTCCTGTTGCAAAGTGGAAGTTGTAAACGGTGCAGCCGGTGTTTTCTTAGTAGGTTTGGTTTCTAAATCGGCTACTTTATAAGTGGAACCGATATTTTTTTGCAAAAAATCTTCTGCTTCTTTTTTGGTGGCGAAGTTTTTTGGCAATTTGGCTTTCACCACTTTTCCGGCTTCGTTGGTAAATTCTGCTGTAACAGAATAAGAAGCGACTGCTTTGAACTCTTGTATTTCTCTTTCGCGTTCTACAATTAATCTAACCGATACCGATTGTACACGTCCGGCAGACAAACCGCCTTTTACTTTTTTCCAAAGCACGGGAGAAAGTTCGTAACCAACTAATCGGTCTAAAACTCTACGAGCTTGTTGGGCATTGACTAAATTGTAATCGATGCCGCGTGGATTTTCAATCGCTTTTTGAATCGCGGTTTTGGTAATTTCGTGGAAAACAATTCTCTTGGTTTTGTTTTTGTCTAATTTTAATTCTTCCGCCAAGTGCCAAGAAATGGCTTCTCCTTCGCGGTCCTCATCGGAAGCTAACCACACCATTTCGGCGTTTTTGGCTAATCCTTTTAATTTGGTGACCAAAGCTTTTTTATCTGCGGAGACTTCATATTTGGGTTTAAAACCATTCAAAACATCTACTCCAATTTCTTTTGATGGCAAGTCGGCAATGTGCCCATAACTCGACTCTACCTGATAATCACTTCCCAGAAATTTTTCGATTGTTTTTGCCTTTGCCGGCGACTCCACGATAACTAAATTCTTTGCCATATTCGGTTTGTTTCTGCGGACAAAAGTAAACGTTTTTTTTAAAATACCGATTTAGTGTAGTTTTTTAACGATGATTGACTTAAAAAAATTTAATTTATACCTTAATATATAATATATATTTTGGATGTTATTTTGAATCCTAAATTCCCAACACAAAAGACGCCAACTCTTTAGCCCCGATTGCAGTGGAAATCAACTTTATCAAAGTTTTAAACTTTGACAAAGTTATTGTAACGGAAAGCGGGAACAAGGATTCTAAGTGCGCTCAAGTTATTCGCTCCAAAACTTTTGTTAAACCACCTCTGCCATCTTGTCATATTTTATAATTTAGTATTATCTTTGCTGTCCCGAAAGCGAAACATTAGATATGGAAAAGGAAATTGACGAGAAAAAACAAGGCACTAGTATGGTGCTGGAATACAAAGAAGGCAATACTAAAAAACTATTTATAGAAAGCTATGGCTGTGCGATGAATTTTTCGGACAGTGAAATTGTAGCGTCTATTTTGACCGAGCAAGGTTATAATACGACTCAGAATTTAGAGGAAGCCGACTTGGTTTTGGTGAACACTTGTTCTATCCGAGACAAAGCAGAGCAAACCGTACGAAAGCGTTTGGAGAAATACAATGCGGTAAAACGCAGTATCAATCCGGGGATGAAAGTGGGTGTTTTGGGCTGTATGGCGGAACGCTTGAAAGACCAATTTTTGGTACAAGAAAAAATCGTTGACATGGTTGTTGGTCCTGATGCTTACAAGGACTTACCGAATCTGTTGAAAGAAGTAGATGAAGGTCGCGATGCGATTAATGTTATCCTTTCCAAAGATGAAACTTATGGCGATATTTCACCGGTTCGTTTGAACAGCAACGGTGTAAATGCGTTTGTTTCGATTACGCGTGGTTGCGACAATATGTGTACGTTTTGTGTAGTTCCTTTTACCCGCGGACGTGAACGCAGTCGTGAGCCGCAAAGTATTATGGAAGAAATTCAGGATTTGTGGAACAGAGGTTTCAAAGAAGTTTGTCTTTTAGGTCAAAATGTCGACAGTTACCTTTGGTATGGCGGCGGTTTGAAGAAAGATTTTGACAAAGCCACTGAAATGCAAAAAGCCACAGCGACAGATTTTGCGCAGTTGTTAGAACAATGTGCGATTGCTTTCCCGAAAATGCGTTTCCGTTTTTCGACTTCAAACCCGCAAGATATGCATGAAGAGGTATTGCATGTGATTGCCAAATATGACAACGTTTGCAACTATATTCACTTACCGGTTCAAAGCGGAAGTACCCGAATATTGAAAGAAATGAACCGCCAACACACTCGTGAAGAATACATGGAATTGGTGGATAAAATCAAAAGAATAATTCCGAACTGTTCGATTTCTCAGGACATGATTTCAGGTTTCCCAACGGAGACTGAAGAAGATCACCAAGACACTTTGACTTTGATGGAATATGTAGAGTATGATTTCGGTTATATGTTTGCGTATTCAGAAAGACCTGGAACTTTGGCTGCTAGAAAAATGGAAGATGATGTTCCGGAAGAAGTTAAGAAAAGACGTTTACAAGACATTGTAGACTTACAACAAATATTAAGCGAGAAAAGAACCAAACGTTTCTTAGGTCAAACGGTGGAAATTTTGATTGAAAAAGAATCTAAAAAATCAGACAAACACTGGAGCGGCAGAAACTCTGAAAATATGGTGACTGTTTTCCCGAAAGGCGATTACAAAGTAGGTGATTTCGTAATGGTTAAAATAAGTGATTGTACTACCGCAACTTTGATTGGAGAAGCAGTTGGCTATTCTGACATGAATTAACAATTAAAAAATGGAATCAGTTCAAAACATAAAACAACGCTTTGAGATTATCGGGAACGACCCGAAACTCAATCGTGCCATTGAGAAAGCGATACAAGTGGCTCCAACGGATATTTCGGTATTGGTTGTAGGTGAAAGTGGTGTTGGTAAAGAAAGTATTCCGAGAATTATCCATTCGCTTTCGCATAGAAAACATGGCAAATACATCGCTGTAAACTGTGGTGCGATTCCGGAAGGAACCATTGACAGTGAACTTTTTGGTCACGAAAAAGGCGCTTTTACGGGTGCCAATAATGCTCGAGATGGTTATTTTGAAGTAGCCGATGGCGGAACCATTTTCTTGGATGAAGTAGGCGAATTGCCACTGACAACACAAGTTCGTTTGTTGCGTGTTTTGGAAAATGGTGAGTTTATTAAAGTTGGTTCCTCACAAGTACAAAAAACGAATGTTCGAATTGTAGCGGCTACTAATGTCAATATGTTTGACGCGATAGAAAAAGGAAAATTCCGTGAGGATTTGTATTATCGATTGAGCACCGTAGATATTCCTTTACCGCCATTACGCGATAGAAAAGACGATATTCATTTATTATTCAGAAAATTTGCTGCCGATTTTGCGCACAAATACAAAATGCCGCCAATCAGATTGAGTGATGATGCGGTTCAGTTTTTACAAAAATACCGTTGGAGTGGTAACATTCGTCAGTTGCGAAATGTAGCCGAACAGATTTCGGTTTTGGAAACCAATCGTGATATTTCTCTGTCGACTTTACAATCTTATCTTCCTGTTGAAGGAAGCAATTTACCTTCAGTAATTAGCGGAAAGAAATCCGATAGTGATTTTGCCACTGAGAGAGATATTTTATACAAAGTACTTTTTGACATGAAAAGTGACTTGAATGATTTGAAAAAACTGACTTTGGAACTGATGAAAAACGGGGCGAAAGTGCAAGACATTAATCCGAGTTTGATTCAGAAAGTTTACGGAGCTAAAGAAACAGAAAGCGAAATTTCGTTTGAAGAATCTCCAAGAGTTAATGTAATTCCAACACAAAATCAAACACAACAAGAAGAATTTGACGATGAAGAGGATCAAAATTATTTAGATGCCGAAACCGTTGAAGAGGAAGAAGTATTGAAATTGGAACAAAAAGAAATCGAACTCATTAAAAAATCATTGGAACGCCACAAAGGCAAACGAAAAGCTGCAGCTGATGAATTAGGCATTTCAGAGAGAACTTTGTACCGAAAGATTAAGCAGTTTGATTTGTAACTCAATTGATAATTGAAAATTGATAATTAACAATTGAAAAATATATCTTTGAAGCTTCTATGAAAAATATACATTACATTTTACTTTTACTTATCGCTTTCAGCATCAACAGTTGTTCGGTATACAATTTTACCGGAACTAGCGGAAACATCAACGCCAAAACCTTTCAGGTGAATTATTTCCAAAATGCTTCCGATTTAGTAGAACCCGGAATTGAAAGAACATTCACTTTGCGCTTGCAGGATTTAATTCAGAATCAAACCAATTTAAATCTGACGAATTCCAATGGTGATTTGTTGTATGAGGGTGAAATTACCGATTACCGAATTACGCCTATGACAGCAACAGCGGATCAAAAAGCAGCACAAAGTCGATTGACTATTGCGGTTATGGTTCGTTTTACCAATAAAAACAAGGAAGCGGATAACTTCGAAAAAAGATTTTCTTTCTTCTATGATTACAGCGGACAAAACCAATTGGTTGGCTCGCAACTAACAGAAGCACTTGATGTCATTTTTGAACGAATCACTCAAGATATTTTCAACGAAACATTAGCCAAATGGTAGAAATAGTTGACCGTATTCAGTCGCAGTTGGCAGCTCTTGTAACTTTACAATCCAACCGAAACTGAACACTGAACACTAAACACTGAACAAATTTGAATTTAACCGATTACACATACTTACTCAACAAACCCGAAGCCATCAATGATAGGTATGCGGAAACCTTAGACAATGTACTGAGCGCTTTCCCGTATTTTCAAAGTGCACGTGTGTTGAAGTTAAAGCATTTGTACAATCAGGATAGTTTCAGTTATAATTACGCCCTGAAAATTTCGGCAGCTTACACAACGGATAGAAGTATTTTGTTTGATTTTATCACTTCAGATTCTTTTGTTTCAGTGCAAAAAGGTTTGTATGAAAAGAAACTCGAAGAGTTAATGAATATGAATGTCGTTGGTCTCGAGGAAGTTATTGTTGACTATAAACCGTTACCCATTGACCCATTGGAACAATCAATTCTTACGTCAATTAAAGAATCATTACCTTCGGAGGAACAAAAAGCCGAAGAAAAATTAGCCATTGGCAAACCCTTAGAATTTTCTAAAGACGAAAAGCACTCTTTTCAGGAATGGTTACAATTATCGAGATTTAAACCAATCGTTAGAGAAGAATCGTCAAAAAATATATCCACTGCAGAAGAAGACAAAAAGAAAAAAATCGATTTAATCGACAAATTCATCGAGAACAACCCGAAGATTACGCCTATCGCCAAAGACACTACAGTACCAGTAATAGCGCCAATTGCAGAAGACACTTCTTATTTAATGACCGAAACTTTGGCCAGAGTTTATTTAGAACAAAAAAAATATTCGAAAGCAATACAAGCTTATGAAATATTAATTTTGAAATATCCGGAAAAAAGTAGTTTCTTTGCAGACCGAATTTCGGATATTAAAATTTTACAACAGAATAACAATTAATTACAATATATCATGTTTACTATTTTTTTAGCAGCAATAACTTTAGTTTGTTTCTTATTAATCATCGCTGTGATGGTGCAAAACCCTAAAGGTGGCGGTTTATCTTCTTCATTAGGCGGAACTCAAATGTTGGGTGGCGTTCAAAAAACTACAGACTTTTTAGATAAAAGTACTTGGTTTTTAGCCGGAACTTTAATCGTTTTGATTTTATTGTCAAGTATCAGCTTCCCAAGTATGGTTGGCCAATCAGATTCAAAAGTAATTGACCAAACAGAAATTGCTCCAAAAACAGCTGCACCAACAACACCAGCAACTACTACTCCGGCGAAACCGGCGGAAGAGAAAAAATAATAAAGACATATCTTTATCCTAATGCCAGCGCTGACATGCTGGCATTTTTTTTAGGAAAAAATGACAGTTTTTAAGGCTTGGCACAATTTCTGAAATGACGAAAAACAAAATCATAATAACACAAATAACATAGCATTATGGCATTAAATATTAAACCTCTTTCAGACAGAGTGATTGTGGAACCGGCTGCCGCTGAAACACAAACGGCTTCCGGAATTATTATTCCCGATACTGCTAAAGAAAAGCCACAAAAAGGAAAAGTGGTAGCAGTAGGAAACGGTAAAAAAGACGAACCTTTAACGGTTAAAGTTGGCGATACGGTTTTATACGGAAAATATGCCGGAACCGATTTAAAGTTCGATGGCAAAGATTATTTAATCATGCGCGAAGATGACATCTTAGCAATTATCTAATTAGTATTAAGATTTAAAAAAGTAAGTATTAAGACTAAAAACAAACACAAAACATTATGGCAAAAGATATAAAATTCGACATTGAAGCTCGCGACGGTTTAAAACGTGGTGTTGATGCCTTAGCGAATGCAGTAAAAGTGACTTTAGGTCCAAAAGGAAGAAACGTAATCATCGGAAAATCATTTGGTGGACCAAACGTTACCAAAGACGGTGTTACCGTAGCCAAAGAAATCGAATTGAAAGATCCATTAGAAAATATGGGTGCTCAAATGGTGAAAGAAGTAGCTTCTAAAACCAATGACTTGGCTGGTGACGGAACCACAACTGCAACCGTTTTAGCGCAAGCTATCGTAAAAGAAGGCTTAAAAAACGTAGCGGCCGGCGCTAATCCAATGGATTTAAAACGCGGTATTGACAAAGCGGTTGAAGCTATTGTAGCTGACCTTGGCAAACAAGCTCAAGTAGTTGGAAGCGATTCTGAAAAAATCAAGCAAATTGCCTCTATTTCAGCAAATAATGATGAAGTAATTGGCGAATTAATCGCTACTGCTTTTGGGAAAGTTGGAAAAGAAGGCGTAATCACTGTTGAAGAAGCTAAAGGAACGGATACTTACGTTGATGTAGTAGAAGGAATGCAATTCGACAGAGGTTATTTATCTCCGTATTTCGTTACCAATCCAGAAAAAATGGAGGTTGAACTTGAAAGACCTTACATTCTTTTGTACGACAAAAAAGTATCTTCTTTAAAAGAATTATTACCAATATTAGAACCGGTAGCCCAATCTGGGAAACCCTTATTAATTATTGCTGAAGATGTTGACGGAGAAGCATTATCTACTTTAGTAGTAAACAAGTTGCGTGGTGCCTTGAAAATTGCCGCCGTGAAAGCTCCGGGATTTGGTGACCGAAGAAAAGCAATGTTAGAGGATATTGCCATCTTAACCGGAGGAACGGTAATTGCCGAAGAAAGCGGTTATACCTTAGAAAATACTACCTTGGAAATGTTGGGAACTGCTGAAAAAGTAACCATCGACAAAGACAATACAACCATTGTAAACGGAGCTGGTGAGGCGGACATGATTAAAAATCGTGTCAACCAAATCAAAGCCCAAATGGAAACTACAACTTCGGACTACGACAAAGAAAAATTACAAGAGCGTTTGGCTAAATTGGCTGGCGGTGTAGCTGTACTTTATGTTGGCGCTGCGTCAGAAGTAGAAATGAAAGAGAAAAAAGACCGTGTTGACGATGCATTACACGCCACAAGAGCTGCTGTAGAAGAAGGAATCGTTGCCGGTGGTGGTGTTGCCCTTTTAAGAGCCAAAAGTGTTTTAGCCGATTTAAAATCTGACAATGCTGACGAAGCAACCGGAATCCAAATTGTATCTCGCGCTGTAGAATCGCCATTGAGAACTATTGTTGAAAATGCAGGCTTAGAAGGTTCTGTAGTTGTGGCAAAAGTTTCAGAAGGCAAAGCTAATTTTGGTTACAACGCCAAAACTGACGAATACGTTGACATGTTAAAAGCCGGAATCATCGATCCTAAAAAAGTAACTCGTGTAGCGCTTGAAAATGCGGCTTCAGTTGCCGGAATGATTTTAACTACCGAATGTGCTTTAGTGGAAATCAAAGAAGAAAATGCCGGTGGCGGAATGCCAATGGGTGGCGGAATGCCGGGAATGATGTAAAATTCCTTGGAATAAGTTCCAATATTCAAAATACACCTACCAAAAACGTCTCGATATTTCGGGACGTTTTTTTTAGCCCTTTTGTAAATAAAATTTTATATTTTTGAGAGTAAAATTCTAATCTTTTGGAAATGTATAAAAATTTGCTTTTACTGATTATACTGTTTATTTCAAATACTCTTCAAAGCCAAGAAGCCCATGATGAAACCGTTTCTAAAATCTCAACAGCTCTTGAAAAATATTTCTTTTTAGAAAGAGAAAACATCAATCTTCATCTTAACAAAACTACTTTCTTATCCAATGAAAAAATTTGGCTAAAAGGATACATAGTCAATAGAAAAACACAGCAACCCTTTTTTAACACCACCAATGTTTTTGCGCTGCTGTATGATGACAAAGGGAACAAATTGTTTGAAAAATTATTTTTTGCCAATAATGGAACATTTACAGGGAATTTCGAACTCGACAAAAACTTTCATTCCGGTGATTATTATATTCAAGTTTACACCAATTGCATGAATAATTTTTTGGAAAACGAATCAACAATTCAAAAAATAAAAATCATCAATCCAACTGAAGGCGCTATTTTAGAAAATAAAAATCCCAACGAATCTCTTACCATAACACTAAACCCCGAAGGCGGCACTTTAATTAAAGGCGTCAATAATGTAGTAGGAGTCAAATTAGCCGATTGTCACGGAAGAACTTTTGAAAATGCGGAGATTGCAATTCAAGACAACAATGACATTATTTTACAAACCATAAAATTGAATCAGTTTGGTTACGGAAAATTTGAAATTATACCTTCAAATAATCCAATAAAAGTGGTATTTCATTCAAACAATAAAAAAATTGAAACCCAATTATCCATCGCGTCAAATATTGGTATCGCACTTGAAGTCAACAATTTTTCTTATGCAGATCAAGCTATTATTAAAGTAAAAACTAATTTGGAAACTATTTCTCAGTTAAAGAACAAAAAGCTTTATGTCGTTGTTCATCAAGATGATAAAAAATCCATTATACCGTTACAATTGAATAATGACAATTATGAACAAACTATGTCAATTGCCAACAAATATCTCTTTGAAGGCATCAATACCATCAGAATAATTGACAACGATTCAAAACAATGGTGCGAAAGAATCACTTATGTTCATCAAAAGGAAAATAAACCTTTGAGTATAATGTCAAACTTTAAGAAAGATGGTAAAATAAAAATGGCCGGCTATTCAGAATATGCCAATGCGAACTTAAGTATTTCCATATTACCGGAGGAAACCAAAGCACAAGACATTGAAGACAACCTTATTTATTCTTCAACTATCAACCCATACATCAGTGAAAATTTTACAAACCCAAACTATTATTTCACCGAACCCTCAAGAAAAAAAAATTATGAATTAGACTTGGTTTTACTAAATCAAAGTAAGCCTAAATATGATTGGGAAAACATTCTTTCAAACCCGCCGAAATCTAACTACAGTTTTGATATTGGTTTAACCCTAAAAGGAACCATAAATCAAGAATTGAAAAATAATGAAGACTACAAAGTGAGGTTATATTCTGTTAAAG
Source organism: Flavobacterium sp. 102 (assembly GCF_003634615.1). Taxonomy (NCBI): domain Bacteria; kingdom Pseudomonadati; phylum Bacteroidota; class Flavobacteriia; order Flavobacteriales; family Flavobacteriaceae; genus Flavobacterium; species Flavobacterium sp. 102. The sequence goes on from NZ_RBKX01000001.1 coordinate 243,567, forward strand.
ACTTTATTTTAGTGTTGTCTGAGGTAAATAAGAAAAACGAATATCAATTTGACAACATAGCTGTTGGTGACTCTACTGTTGTCGAATTATCACTATTAAAATCTCCTGAATTAAATGTTATTTCAACCAACTTTGCAACACAAGTTTTGAACAGAAATAAACCCTTTAAAAAACCTTTTGTAGCACCATTCAGTGATTGTCCTAAACCTCAAGTTTATGATTATGACACTTCGTTTGATTTACCGAAATTCAACGGAGAAATCATCAATTTAAAAGATGTTGTGGTCAAAGCCAAACCCAAAAAAACCTTAGTAAATGAAAATAAATTTGGAAATTCTTATCTACGTGGATACAAAATAGATGAAAATGACACCACCAGTTTGTTGGTTTTTATTGAACAAAATGGTTTTAATGTAAACAGAACCGCTACGGGAGAAGTTTCCATAACCACTAGACAAGTATCTTCCCTTTTAGGAGCCAGACCAACACCCGAAGTATTTATTGATGACAGGGTTTTGTTTTCGTTTGCAGAACTCGACATGATGGACATGGTCGAGATTGATGAAATCTACATCAACGCAAATGCCATCGTGCCTTCAACCAGAAACAAACAAGGAATTATCAAAATTTACAGGAGAAAAAACTTTACTTCAAAATCAATGGTAAAATCGGTTCCTTTTTTAATTAAAGAAGGTTTCGAAAGCAATTCGAGTTTTATGAATAATGAGTATCAAAGTTTTGCCAATAAAGGATTTGAAAATTACGGAATTGTAGATTGGTGTCAAACCATTCTGACTGACGAAAAAGGCAATTTTTTATTTGAATTTCAAGACGCCAACATCAAAAATTACAAAATCGTCATTCAAGGTTTTACCATTGATGGCAAACTAATCAATAAAGAATTTAAAATGGCTGTTGATTAATTCAAAACTATCTTTAGTTAGTTTTCCGTTTCCTCTTTTGGATGTTTTTTAATCATTTTAAGCACTACCGGCAAAGTAGAAACCAATATAATAATAATTATAATTTTCTCAATGTGGTGTTTCAAATCGATATCAAACTTCTCTAAAAACAAACCATATAAATAATGTCCGGCAAAGATCAAGATAAATGACCAAAGGAAAGAACTTAACACGTTGTAGAACATAAATTTCTTTTTATCCATCGTAACAATTCCGGCCACAATTGGCGCAAAAGTTCTTACTACAGGTAAAAAACGAGCAAAGATGATGGCTTTCCCACCATATCTTTCAAAGAAGTCTTTCGATTGGATTAAGTATTTTTTCTTCCAAAAAAAACTATCTTCTTTTTTATATAAATAATAGCCACTTTTGGAACCAAACCAATAGCCAATCATATTCCCTAAAATTCCGGCAACAGCTACTAAAAAAGCCAATAAGGTTACATTAATCAAATCACTTTCGATAATAGTGAAATTCTCAACTAAATCACGGCTGTAAATTCCGGCCAAAAACAACAAACTGTCTCCGGGTAAAAAGAAACCTGCGAATAAACCGGTTTCGGCAAATACAATAAACAATACAATCCAAAGCCCAATTTTCACACCACCAACTGTCATGGTTATGTAAAACTCAGGATTCAATAATTGCATCCAATCAAAATCACTCATGGATTATAAAATTAAAATGGGTAAAAAATTCGAGCGTGAAATTAGTGCTTTTTTTTGGGATAACATCCAATTTTAAGGTTTTTGCAACACTAGATTTTGAATTAAAGAAACCGATACCGTATGATTCATCGTGTTGTTTGAAGATGAAGAAGTTAGGTAATGATTTAGATACCCAACTTCAAATCTTGTGTTGTTATTATGGTTAAATCCAAGTCCGATTAAAAAGCGATTTTGGTCAAAGAACTTATTGTTAACCTCATTATTGCCCAAGTTTAAAAAAACTTCGTTTTGTAAAACAGCATAAATTTCTTCTTGATTGGATTTTAAACTTACCAAACGAAACAAATTTCGATTCAAATAACGCAATCGATTTTGGTAATTGCTTCCGAAAGAAACCACATCGCCGTCAATTAAACCAATCTTTTCAACCCAACGTTGTTCCAATCGAAATCGATGCAAAATAGCATTTTTCCCGTTGCTCCATTTTTTATTGACTTGGTATTGTTCCCAAAATCGATGCTCTTTAAAAAAATCATCTGCTGAAGCACTAAAAGTATTGACCAAAGCATAACCTGCCGTAATATTTTTAGTGTCCGAAAGATGGTAAATTGTTCCTATTCTGAATAAATTTTGTTGGTTTTGTTCCAATTGGTTGTCCATTCGAAATTGCGCTTCTAAATGAAAACCCCAATGATCTGAAACTTTATACTGACCGGTATAGGCAAACCAAACTCTTTGGTCTTGTGTGGTTTGTTGCGAAAATCCAACTGCATAAAATGCTAAGCAAATAAAAGTGTAAAGTGTTTTCAAAAGTTTTTTTTGCAAAAATAAGCATAAAAAAACTCCTTAAAAGTTAAGGAGTTTTTAAAATTATTTTCTTTCATACATGCAACAACCATGAAGTTTATTATAATCTTCTTCTGTTGCTTTTACATCATCGGTGTCGTGACCAACTTTGGCAATCGCTTTTTTCACATCAGTTATAGAACATTTTTCTTCATTTATGATTAAATGTAAAATACTGTCATCAATATGCCATTCTGCACTTTTAACACCAGAAACGGAAAAAGCCGCTTTCTCTATTCGTTTTTTACACATTTCGCAATTGCCATTGACTTCAATATCGTGTTTGGCATTCTTGCTTTTTTTATCTTGAGCTTGCGCCGAAAATGTTACTACTAATAACATCATTCCAATTATTATATTTTTCATTTATGTTGAATTTTTAATCTAAACTTGTTTCAGATTCTATTGTTATTTTATCTTAAATCTCAATCCGGCATAATACATAGCACCGAAAACCGGCGCATAAACAATTGACGTATCAAAAGTGGGTCCAAAAGGATTTTCTGCTCCCAAAACTGCTTTGTGTTGCGTGTAATTTCCAATGTTTTCTCCACCAACATAGACTTCAAAAGTACTGGAAAAGGTTCTGGTAATTTGCGCATTCATTGTCGAGAACGAAGGCGAAAACTCCGGCAATCGGTCGTGATGCGGATTGGTTGACGTGTTGGGCAATTGTTGTTTGCCTAACCAATTCCATGTGTAATCAAATTTCCATTGCTGTCCTTTTTCTTTGATGTGGGTTTCAAATTCCAGGTTACCAAAGAAACGGTGCTTCGCTTGCAAAGGTCTTTGATAACTGCCCGAAAGATAATCGGTAGAAATATCATAATATTTATAAGCCGTTCTCAAATTCAAGTGCTTAATAATTTCTAAGTTAAAATCCAATTGCAAACTATTGGCGTATGACTTTCCATCCAAATTGTAAAACAAAACTTGTTGCGGTGAATTCATTACGTCAACTACCGCTTGGTTTTGAAAATCGGTTCTGTAGAAGTCAATGGTTGTATCGGCTTTCAACCCGAAAAGCATAAAGTTTTGCGTAAAACTTAATCCATAATTCCAAGCAATTTCAGCATCTAAACCATAGATTTTTCCATTGGTATCCAAAACTGAAAACGTTCTGGAACTGGCAAAAAGATTTTGATTTTCGGCAAAAATATTCGCCGCACGTTTGCCTCTTCCGGCAGAAAACCTAATCACTGATTTGTCCCAAGGATTATATTTCACGTGTAATCTTGGGGTAAAAAAGGCTCCTAACCTATTGTGATAATCCATTCGCCCGCCTAAAATATAACTGAACTTGTCATTGTCATCAAAAGTATATTCAAAGAATGCGCCAACGGAATTGTCAATTCGACTCACATCAGACAAGTTTACGAATTCAGCATATTTGTCATATGAAAAGTTTAAACCTGTAGCAAACTTATGCATCGTATTGCTGATAATCGAATTGAAAATCAGGTTCGAATAATAGCTTTGCTGTTTGATATCATATTGGTTCAAACCAAAATACGATTCTTGATTGTGTGTCGTAAAGGCATTTTGAAAACCAATACTTTGGTAAGGCATGTCTTTGAAAACATAACCTATTTTAGAAGAGAAATCCAAACGTTCGGTGTTAATTTCTGAACCCCAATAATTGGTGGTCAATTTATCTCTGTCGGGATCAAAATCAAGTTCTCCGGTTTGTTTTTGATCATTCATATAACGAACATTTAAAAAAGAAACCCAACCCGATTCAGGATTGTAATACTGCCAACGATTGGCTACATTCAATTGTTTTCCCAAAGGATTGTCCATAAAACCATCGTCATTCATGTCGTTTTTAGAAACACGAGCATTGCCGTGAACAAATAAGCTCGTCGACCATTTATCAGAAATTTTTTTATTAAAATGCGTATTCACTTCAAAACGACTTCCGGTATCGCCATAAGCATTTAAGAAGAATGGAATGTCGCCCAAAGGCTTGATTAATTCAGTGTTAATTTGACCCGAAATACTCTCGTAGCCATTGACAACGCTTCCGGCGCCTTTAGTGATTTGGATGCTTTCTACCCAAGTTCCTGGTGTAAAGGACAAACCATAAGCTTGTGAAGCACCTCGAACCGAAGGAATGTTTTCCTCGGTAATCATGATATATGGACTCGTCAGTCCAAGCATTTTGATTTGTTTGGTTCCGGTCAAAGCATCCGAAAAATTCACATCGATTGACGGATTGGTTTCGAAACTTTCGGCCAAATTACAGCAAGCGGCTTTTAGCAATTCTTTGCTAGTAACCAAAGTAGTATTGGCAGCGCCTTTTATTGATTTTTTTATTCCCTTTCGGCTACCTTCAACTGTTACGGTTTTCAGAGTGTCTTGTTTCAAAGATTCTTGTGAAAATCCCAAAGCAGAAAATAACAACGTTAGGAATAACGGTATATTTTTCATTGATGTTGATTTAAAATTAATTCGATTTCAAATGATTCTCAGTAGAAATAAAGAGAACCAGAACGGAATTCAGATTAAATCAGGCGTAAAAAGTGTATTGGCAATAGAGTTTATAAAGCGGCGGCGCATTTGAATCGCAATAGAATGCCACTTTTTCATCCACAAATTTAGGAGTTTCAGCTACCGCAAAAATGTGACTATTATATTCAGAGAAAAAAGCCGGTTCAAAATCAAGAGAAATGGTCTTAATGATGATTTTTTCGGTTTTATTTTTTAAGTCTACTTTCTTATCAGAGCAACAGTCTTTGTGAGTAGTTTCAACTTTGGCACAGCAAGTTTTTTCGACTACAACAGGCTCATCACAAACTTCTTCATCTGAAAAAACAGAAGATATTGAAGCAATTTTACCTTCACAATAATGCACACTAAACGCCAAGCCCGAATTGGAAACCAATATCAGTAAGGCGGTTAAAAGACTAATGTGCTTTTTAAAATTCATAGCGCAAAGTTAATAATATTCAGATACCAATAACTTAAAATGCTCTTAAAACTTACAACTCAAACTCTTGCCCCATCATGGGAACCGAACAGTCGAAACCGTATTTTTCGTGTATTTTGATGCGCAATTCATCTGCAGGTTCATTTTCTCCATGAACTAAAAACACTTTTTTTGGTTTGTTTTTTAATTCCGAAAGCCAATTCAATAAATCAGTTTGGTCTCCGTGAGCCGACAAACCTTCTATCTCTATAATCTTCGCCAAAACCGAATAATATTTACCATAAATTTTAATATCAGTTGCGCCTTCGAGTAGTTTTCTTCCTCTGGTTCCTTCGGCTTGATAACCAACAATAATTACGGTAGTTTCGGGCAAGCCAATATAATGCTCTAGATAACTTAATACTCTTCCTCCGGTTATCATTCCGCTGGCGGCAATAATCACTTTAGGTTGTTTGTCAAAAATAGTGACGATGGTTTCCTGATAGTCCGAATTCATAGTAAACATTTTACACATGTCTACACATTCCTGTTCGGATAATTTGTGCCATTTTCGGTTATCCATAAAAACTTCCAAAACACTGATGCCCATTGGCGTGTCAATCACATAAGGAATATCGGGAATTCTGTCTTCTTTTTTCAGTTGCCAAAGCAGATACATCAAAGTCTGCGCGCGTTCAACCGCAAAACTCGGAATAATGACAGTTCCGTTATTTTGAACGGTATTGTTGATGTAGGTTTCCAACAGCAATTTGACATCTTCTTCAGGATGAATTCGATTGCCATAAGTACTCTCTAAAAACACATAATCTGCTCGTTTTGGTTTCAGTGGCGCATACATCAACACGTCGTCATCACGACCAATATCACCGGAAAAAACTAAAGTTTTATTTTCCAATGTCAATTCGATGGAACAAGCGCCAATGATATGTCCTGCATTGGTAAACTTAGCCGAAATTTCCGCATCCAAAGCCACTACTTCATTCGGTTTTATGACTCGGAACAACGGAAATACTTTTTCGGTTTGGGCCAAATCGTATAAAGGTTCGGCCTTATCGTGTTTGGAATAATGTTCTTTATTAGCTCGTTCCGCTTCTTCTTCTTGAATTTTGGCACTGTCTAACAAAATCAATTTGGTGATGTCTTTGGTTGGACTCGTACAATAAATTTTACCTTCAAATCCTTGTTTGACTAGTCTGGGCAACCAACCGCAATGGTCTAAATGTCCATGAGTCAACAATACAACATCGATGGTGTTGGGCAAAATCGGCAACGGTTCCCAATTGAGTTCGCGCAAAGGCTTAATCCCTTGAAATAATCCGCAATCAATCAGAATTCGGATGCCGTTACTTTCAATCAAGGTTTTGGAACCGGTTACTGTTCCTGCACCACCTAAGAATTTGATTTTCATTTTAAATATATTTACAAAGCTCGGAAGCTTCTTTAATCACATTTTTTATCCGAATTGGGCTTATGCCAATTTCTTCGAGCACACTTACATTGTTTATGATTTCTTTGGCCAAAATAATATCTTGCACCAATAATTTGTCTTTTTCTGCCAGAGTCAAAGAAGTCAAACAAGTGACCGGATACAATTGTCCTTCATCAATTGTTTTTCTCAAGCTTGATTTTTCAGGATAATCCCAACTCAGCAATTGTAATCCGGAGCAATGGGCAAAAGCCATCGCATCACCCGTAAATCGGTTATTGGTCACAATCCAACAGCCCGAAATTATATCTTTTCGAGTAAAAATGATATGATTTTTATCTTTTAAATCGTTGAAACGGGAAAGTATGTACATCGGCACTTTTACATCCGAATTGGTTTCGCTTTTGGGATGAAATTTACATTCGACCATTTCTATATAATCGTTTTTATTAATAACAACGTCTACTTCGTGTCCAACACATTTTCCGGACAAAAGGAGATTGGTTTGTACCAAATAACCTTCAGAGAGAAATAATCGGGCAATGTATTTTTCAAAGAAAAAACCCGCCGGACCGAGCATTTGAATCGCCGTTTTGAGATTGTAGCGCGCTGCGTTAGCATTGGAAACTTTTTTGAGCAAACCAAAAGCCAATTTGTAGATTTTTTTGGTGGAAATGCCTTCGTAGATTTGTTTATCAATCTCTTGCAGAATATCTTCTACAACATGCTTGTTGGCGCCTGATTTAAGTAGAGAACTTTTAAGTTTGTCCCGATTGAAATCAACAATATTTCCGGAATGCTTTACTATTTTCATGATGATAAACGAAATTAAATTTCAGCTATGCCGAACCATAGTAAAGTTACGAATAATCGCTTACTTTTTGACTTGTTTTTGGTAATAAAATCCCGGGATAAAAAGCAATATAAAAATCGGCTGGATTAAAAATCTTCTGATATAAAAAAGTGTCATTTTATTTTCTTCGCCAAAGAAAGTCAACACAAAAATAAAGCTTATCATTAGAATTGAGCCTAAAATCATATACAGCAACATCGAAAACTTAACGATTTTGGTGTCTTCGAAAATCACATACAGCAAAAACAACGAAATGACCGAATTGATATAAAATCGAATCCCTAAACTAAAAAACAGTTTAAACACATTGAATTGCGGCAATTTCGCATGAGCGTATTCACTTTTGAAATAGTTCAAAAACGGATCGTAAAACAAATGGTCTTCAAAAAGTCTGATTCCAATTAACAATCCAATCAGAAACAAAGACCAAAACACCTTTGATTTATTTTTTAGCAGTAGTTGTAGCATGTAAAGAAAATTTATTGACCCAAATAACCCATAATAAAAACACCACTCCGTAAATGATTAACGGAAAAATGACACCGTGCAAAATATGTTCATACTGCGGAAAACTATACAAAGCCATACACAACAAAGCGATTCGGGCGATATTAAGAATATGAATTAAAATGCTTCCCAAGAGAATAAAAACAAGCGTTTGTTTCCATTTACCGGTAAACGCAATCACAAATGAAACAAACAAAACAATCACACTCAAAGCATTACAACCTTCAATAATTCGGGAAATGTATTGGCCTTTGTAAATGATTTTTATACTGGGTTCTTTTGGATGTTGTTCATTATAAGCTGTTGCATCAAATAAAGTCAAGACTGATTTCGTTTGATTAGCCACAAGTTGAGTAAAAGAATCTACTTCGTTTTTTGAAACATCGAATCGATTTAAATATGATTGATAAATGATGGTCAACACCAAATACGTCAGCAAAAATTTCCCCAAAAAAAGTAAAAACGGTTTGTATTGCTGTAGCAGATTCTTCAAAATAGAATTTTTAACAAATTTATATAAAATAAAAAAAGCGCAGTCGTTACTTTTGCATAAAAAATTGAAAATGAATTTCGAAAATTTAAAACTACAAGTAATTGCAATTCTTTCTGAAGCAAATTCGGAAAGAGAGTTGAAATTAAAAAACCTTTGTCAATTCCTATCAGATAATGTAGATTACTACAATTGGGTTGGATTTTATTTTGCCAATCATGAAAACAAAACGTTGCATCTCGGACCATACGTTGGCGCTGAAACAGATCATACGGTAATTCCGTTTGGAAAAGGCATTTGCGGACAAGTGGCTGAATCCAATGCGAACTTTGTGGTTCCGGATGTATCCGCTCAAGACAATTATATTGCTTGTAGCTTTACGGTGAAATCGGAAATCGTGGTGCCGCTTTTTGTGAACGGTGTAAACATAGGTCAAATCGACATCGACAGCCATGTGATTGATCCTTTTACTAAAGCTGACGAAAGATTTTTAGAGTTTGTAAATGAGGAAGTTGCCAAACTTTTTTAAAATAATTCATAACTCATAACTCATAATTAATAATTATTTTTACCTTTGCACACGAATTGAGAAAACCTCATTTCATACATAATAATCATTTAAAATAATATTGGAATGTATTTAAGTAAAGAAACAAAAGCTGAAATCTTCGCTAAACACGGAGGAAAAGCTGAAAACACGGGATCTGCTGAAGGGCAAATCGCTTTGTTCACTTTCAGAATCTCTCACTTAACTGAGCACTTGAAAAAAAATCGTCACGATTACAACACTGAGCGTTCGTTAGTTCTTTTAGTAGGTAAAAGAAGAAGCCTTCTTGACTACTTGAAGAAAAAAGAGATTAACAGATATCGTGAGATTATCAAAGAATTAGGTATTAGAAAATAATACATATCTAAAGAGGTGCTTGCGCGCCTCTTTTTGTTTTATAAACAACGAAGAAAGTTTTGGTTTTTCATTGGGTTACACACAACAACTACAACAACACAACTAATTCTGTCGACAGGCGGAGACCAATGTAAAATTAAAAAAGGAAAATTTATGATTCCACAATTATTTGTAGAAACTATCGATTTAGGTGATGGCAGAAGCATCACAATCGAGACAGGGCGTTTGGCCAAACAAGCTGACGGTTCTGTAGTAGTAAGAATTGGAAAAACTGTTATTTTAGGAACAGTAGTATCCGCAAGAAAAGCAAGTCCGGGTATCGACTTTTTACCGTTAACGGTAGATTATCGTGAAAAATTTGCCGCAGCAGGTCGTTTTCCTGGTGGTTTCTTTAAAAGAGAAGCACGTCCAAGCGACAATGAAGTATTAACCATGAGATTAGTTGACCGTGTTTTGCGTCCGCTTTTCCCAAGTGATTACCATGCAGAAGTTCAAGTGATGATTCAGCTAATGTCTCATGATGATGATGTTATGCCGGATGCATTAGCTGGTTTAGCCGCTTCGGCAGCGTTGGCGCTGTCTGACATTCCGTTTGAAACTTTAATTTCTGAAGCCAGAGTAGGAAGAATTGACGGTAAATTTATCATCAATCCATCTCGTGCCCAATTAGAATTGTCTGATATCGACATGATGATTGGTGCTTCTACTGATTCTATCGCAATGGTAGAAGGAGAAATGAAAGAGATTTCAGAAGCCGAAATGGTAGAAGCTATCAAATTTGCTCACGAACATATTAAAGTACAAATTGCCGCTCAAGAAAGATTGGCTACAGCTTTTGGCAAAAAAGAAGTACGTACGTATGAACAAGAAAAAGAAGACGAAGCTATTTACGCTAAAGTAAAAGCAGCGGCTTATGATAAAATTTACGCTATTGCAAGCAAAGGTTCGGCTAAACACGAACGTTCAGCGGCTTTTGACGCGGTAAAAGAAGAAGTAAAAGCATTATTTACAGAAGAAGAATTGGAAGAAAATGGAGATTTAGTTTCTAAATACTTCTACAAAACCAATAAAGAAGCAGTTCGTAATGTAACTTTAGATTTAGGAACTCGTTTAGACGGAAGAAAAACTACTGAAATCAGACCAATCTGGTGTGAAGTAGATTATTTACCATCTGTTCACGGTTCGGCTTTATTTACCCGTGGAGAAACTCAAGCATTGGCAACAGCTACTCTAGGAACTTCCAGAGAAGCCAACCAAATTGATTCACCATCAGAACAAGGAGAAGAAAAATTCTATTTACACTATAATTTCCCGCCATTTTCAACCGGAGAAGCTCGTCCGTTAAGAGGAACTTCAAGAAGAGAAGTTGGTCACGGAAACTTGGCTCAAAGAGCTTTGAAAAACATGATTCCTGCTGAAAATCCATATACTATCAGAATAGTTTCTGAAGTATTAGAATCAAACGGTTCGTCTTCTATGGCAACGGTTTGTGCCGGAACATTAGCCTTAATGGATGCCGGAGTTCAAATGATTCGTCCTGTTTCAGGAATTGCTATGGGATTGATTACAGATGGTGATCGTTTCGCGGTTTTATCTGACATCTTAGGTGATGAAGATCACTTAGGCGATATGGATTTCAAAGTAACCGGAACTTCTGAAGGAATTACGGCTTGTCAAATGGACATCAAAATTGACGGATTGAAATATGAAATCATGGAGCAAGCATTGGCTCAAGCTCGTGATGGCCGTTTGCATATCTTAGGAAAATTGACTGAAACGTTAGCACAACCAAGAACTGAAGTTAAAGTTCACGCTCCGAAAATCATCATGAGAACTATTCCTGGTGCTTTCATCGGTGCTTTGATTGGACCTGGTGGAAAAGTGATTCAAGAATTACAAAAAGCTACGGGAACTACAATCGTTATTAATGAAGTAGACGAACAAGGTGTTGTTGAAATCTTAGGAACTGATCCGGACGGAATTGCAGCAGTATTGGCGAAAATTGATTCTATCATTTTCAAACCAACTATGGGCGAATCCTACGAAGTGAAAGTAATTAAGATGCTCGACTTTGGAGCCGTAGTAGAATATACTGCAGCACCTGGAAACGAAGTGTTATTACACGTTTCAGAATTGGCTTGGGAAAGAACAGAAAACGTTGCCGACGTTGTAAAAATGGGCGATGTGTTTATGGTGAAATACTTAGGTGTTGACCCAAAAACCAGAAAAGAAAAAGTGTCGAAAAAAGCACTTTTACCAAGACCTCCAAGAGAAGAGAAAAAAGACGCTCCACAAGGTTAATTCAGAATATATTAATTCATACTAAAACCCAGCTCAGTAATGAGTTGGGTTTTTTATTTTTAGTAGCTAACGCAACCTTTTCATTTTTTAATGACTTTAGATAAAAACCTATTATTATGAAAAAAATAATACAACTCTCAAAAATAGCCACTTTGCTATTTATAATGCTTATCATCAATAGTTACAAAGACCTCGATGACAGTATTGTCATTCCAAATGCTAAAGATTTAATTCATAAAGACGATAAGTTGTTCTGCTTGATTGAACGAATAGCCAAAGAAGCGCTAGGCTATCAATTAAACGGTAAAAAAGATTGGTTTTTGCCCAGCGAAAATGAACTAGCTTTGCTTTATACCAATTTACACCAACAAAACCCTGGCAACTTTACAAATGTTGTATATTGGGATTCAACCGAGATTGATGTCATCCCAATAAAAACTATTGATTTTTCAAATGGGCAAAATGTAGTGAGTTCAAAAGTTTCGACTCCAAAAACTGTATAAAGTAAGATGCATTCGTTATTTTAAAAAAACACTTTTGAATTTAGAAGATTTAATAAAGGCCTGCCAAAAGCAAAACAGCAAAGCGCAAGAAGAATTATACCATTTGTATAAGAACACTCTTTTTGCACTATGTTTAAAGTATTGCCAAAACGAAGCGGAAGCGGAAGACAATCTGCACAATGCATTTATTGAGATTTTCACCAACATCAAACAATATAAAGGCAAAGGCACTTTTGAAGGTTGGGTCAAACGAATCACCATCAACAAAGCCATTGACAGTTACAAAAAATCATATCAACTATCACCGATTAAAGATACTGACTTTCAAGATACTGATGTAACAGAAAATCAGTTAGAAGAATTTACGTTAGACCAAATTCTTTCTATAATTCAAAACTTACCTAATCAATATCGTCTGGTTTTTAACTTGTATGAATTGGATAACTATTCGCACAACGAGATAGCCGAAATGCTAAACATCACGGTTGGTACTTCAAAATCAAATTTGTACAGAGCCAAAATGATTTTAAAAGAACAAATTAAGGCAATTGCCCCAATCCATAATATGAATATGAAATATGGAAAATAGAAAAGATATCGGAAAAGCCATTAGCGATAAACTGAATTCTCTGGAAAAAACGCCAAGAGAAAATGTTTGGAATGGCATTAGTTACGAACTTCAAAAGAAAAAAAAGCGAAGAATGGGTTTCTTTTTCTTTTGGACAAAAACCATCGGATTACTTCTTGTTGGAGCGATTGCGGCTTTATATGTCTATAATCAAAATGTGGATTTTAATACTTTATCTCCAGAAGATTCAAACGAACCTATCATTGTAAATGGCAATAACAGAGAAACAAATACCAACAATTCTAATGAAAGAAATGCAGATAATGACAATTTAAACTCCAATTTAAACAATCGAAATGTCGTTGAAGACGAAAATAACATTCATACTGTCGGGAATAAAAAAAATCCTAAAAACAGCAATTCGACTAGTGCCAAAAGCAAAAAAGGTTCTGTAAAAAACAGCCAAAATAGCCATTCGGCTTCAAAGAATTCTGGATTGTCTAAAAATAAGTCAAATCAGTTTTCAAATGTAAAAAGTAAAAAACCTATTAAAAAAACAAAAGTAGCATCTAAAACCACCCAAGAAACCTTAAACCCAAACGAAGTCAATACTGAACCAAACTCCACTGTCCTTTTTGACCCAACATTATTACAAAACAAAAGTTCAGTAGATCAAACTCAGGAAATAAATCTTAAAAAAACGGATTCACTTGCATCCAAAAAAGACAAAGAAAAAACGAAAAACATCAATATGTATCCTGAAGACAAAAAGGAAACGGACAGCGCAAAAACGTATCGAAAGTTTGACATAGATGCTTTTGTATCGCCAACTATTTATGGTCATTTTGCCAAAAAATCAACATTAGACCGTCGATTAGATGGTATTTCTAAAAGTTCTACAATTACGATGAGCTATGGTTTGGGATTGACTTATCAAATAGGCGAAAAACTGAGTATTCGTATGGGTTACAGCAAAATTGCTTTGGAGTCAACCACCAAAAACGTTGCGGTTAATACTCAAAATTATTCCGGTATAAAATACCATCCAACCTTAACGAATCAAACCATCTACATCGCTTCAAATAATGCCGAGAAAATGGATATCACACAAGAAATAAGTTATACCGAAATTCCATTGGAACTGAAATATAAGTTTTGGGACAAAAAAATAGGACTGTATGGTATTGCGGGTTTCAGTTATTTAATACTTGATAAAAATTCCGTTTCCATCAAAACAAATAACGGTTACAGCCAACAGATTGGTAAAATGAATAACATTATGGACACTTCTGCTTCAACCAACATCGGATTTGGACTTGACTATGAAATCTTCAAAAACGCTAAGATTTTTGCCGAACCTATGTTCAATTATCAAATCATGTCCTTTGACAACAGCAATCCGAAACCTTATTTCTTCGGAATTCATACGGGCATTCGGTATACCATTTTAAATAAATGATTGTGGTAGTTAGTTAATTTGATAAAACCCCGATTCTAATTTGAAATCGGGGTTTTTGATTTTTACCAGTTCAATATCGGAAACGAACGCTTGGCATTTTTATTCCAAACACCAATTTGAAATCCTTTGGAATACGAACGGTTATAAACACCAACTTGCAAACCTCGATTGTATTTGGTTGCATTTATCAAACCTACATGAACTCCTTTTAATTCGTAAGATTGATTAAAAAGACCAACAGTTGCTCCTTTTAAAGAATTATTAGCATTATATACCCCAACAGAAACACCGTTTTGATGGTCTATGATAGTACCCAAAACAGTAACGGAAACCCCATTGAAATCATTGAATTTATTGGCTAATGAAATATTCAAACCATTCATACTAGCCGTCGTAAAAAAGCAACCTGTACTCAGATTTAAACCGTTGACTTTTACATGTGGCGTATGCTCCCAATTTTTTATTCTTAATCCTTCTCCGCCGCCACGGGATGACAAATCCGCATTTCCGATGACATCCGGTAAATGCAAAATTGCCAAAAAAGCCACAAAAACACCGGCAATTGGCGCTGGATTTACTTCTAAATTTAAGCCATTAATTGTTTGATTGGCAATTCGTCTGTTTTCTACATGGCCAAATCCGAAGGCAAAATTTACTTTGTTTATTTTTTTTGACATTGGCGTAAAGCCAAAAAATTGCGCGTGTTGTTCGACCGGAGTAAATCGTTGTTGGTAAATGCTGTTTTGTTGAACAATGGTGTCTTGAGCATAAATGATTTTAGTTGTTAAAATCAAAAGCAATAAAATTCTTGTTTTCATGATAATTTGATTTTTAAAATTCAAATCAAAACTATTGTGATATTTACAATAATTTTAACGAAAAGCAATTAAAATAATTTTTACATTTGTGATTATCGCAAATATGAACAACCAAGAAACACTTCTTAACGAGATTCGAAAACAGATTTCCACATCGAGTTCTTTAAACGATGCTGTTGCTGTTGCATTAGACATTAGTTATGATGCGGCACACAGAAGGGTTTCGGGAAAAAGTAAGTTTTCTATTGACGAAACTATTTTACTTTGCCAACATTATAACTTGTCGCTAGACACAATTTTCAACAATGAAAAGAAAATGGTCGTTGAAAAAACCAAAGAAGTCAATTCGGAAGCCGATTTGGTTCAGTACTTCCGAGATTCTGCGGCGCATTTGAGTGAGTTTAACAATACCGAAAATCTCTCCATTTTTTATTCAGCCAAAGACATTCCGTTGTTTTACACTATTGGTGGAAGCTTGCTTTCCAAATTCAAATTGTATGTATGGCTTAATCTTTTAATCGGAAAAGAGAATATTCCTTCTTTTGAAAGCTTTACCATTTCCAGTCAACTTCAAGAACATTCCTCACTAATTCAAAACGTTTTTGCCAAAGCTACAGTTCATGAAATTTGGAATGAAACTACGATTAACAGTACGATTCAACAAATATTATACTTTTTTGAATCAGGTTTACTCAGCATTAACAACGCGACCGAACTCTATCAGGATGTTAAAAGAATGCTGCTCAATATTGAAGAAAAATCGAGTCAAAACGACATTCAATACCATTTGTACCAAAATGATTTATTGATTTTAAACAATAGCGTATTGGTCAAAAATGAGGTCAAAAGTAAGCTTTTCATTCCTTATACGTTGTTAGGCTATTTCATTACGGAGGATTTGGATACCACCAAAAATGCTTCCGAATATTTTAAATACCAAATGAAAAACTCAAAGTCACTCAATCTTTCCGGAACGCGTGACCGAAAGCTCTTTTTCAACAAAGCAAATCAAAAAGTTGACTATTATTTGCAACGATTAAACAATCAAATCGATTTGTTATTCTAAAAACTAACCTAAATTTTGTGAATTATGGGGTTTATCATTTTCATTTTAGTAATCTGTATTTTTTTCTTATTCAATAATTTCTATAATTTAAGAAGAGACCATAAGTTTTTAAAATCAATTCTGGAGAAATATTCTGTAGACCTCGCTGATTTAAAAAAAGAAGTCTCAGCACTTAAAAACCCAATTGAAAGCCAAACCCTTTCCACTGACACTATTATTCAGCCAATAGCGGAAATTGTAACTGAAGAAGTAATAACAACCATTACTCCAATTGACATTCCCGTTCCCAAACCACAACCGATAATTGAGGAAATAAAAATTCCTGAATTACCGGTACTAAACTACGAAAGCCATCCATTACCAAAATTTGAAAAGCCAAAAGCAATTGTTGAAGAAGTTTATCCTGAAAAAGTTATTGAAGAGAAAATCTATCAAGAAAGTACTTTTTCTCTATTGTTAAAAAAAGCGGAAAAGCAATTTGCCGACAATTGGACCGGAATTCTCGGAACCGCCATTATGGTGCTTGGCATTGGCTATTTGAGTATTTATACGGCATTAAAAGTCGAGCCGATTTTCAGGGTTTTAATCTTGTGGTTGTACGCCGGTTTACTCATTGGTTCATATTACATTTTGGCCAAAAAAGAAAAATGGAACAAAACCGGACTTTGGTTGCGAAGTGCCGGCGCGAGTTTGTTTTTGTTTGGTTGTTATGGTGCTTCACAAATAGAAGCCTTGACATTTATTGATAACAATGGCTTTGGTTATTCTTTAATCGGACTCGGAATTGCGCTCAATTTGTACGTTGGTTACATCATCAAGCAGCAAACATTTTTGTCACTTCATGTGGTTTTGAGCTTACTGATTTTATGCGTCATTCCCGAAAAATTATTGGTCACTTTTATCTTAGCAGCCATTACATCAACCATCGGAATTGTGTTGTCTTATAAAGAAAAATGGGAATATCATTTGCTGATTGTGATTATTGCTTTCATCATTTTCGATATTTGGTTCAATGCCGAAGGAACAACTTTAACCACAACACAAAACATCTTTGCTATTCTGGGAATCGTAATGGTCTCGACTAGTTGCATGTTTATGCAATATAGAAGTGTTTACGAAAACACGCATTTTGACAAAGCTGCTTTTATTACACATTTAACCAATTGGATTTTATTCGCCATTGGCTTAATTCTACATTCTACGGGAAGTCATTTTAAAACTTTTATTTTGTTTGCCGGAGCGATTATTTGTTTCTTTATGGCGATTAAAGCGCGTAAGAAAAAGATATTTTGGCTTTATAACTTAGACGGAATGGTCGCTTTTATCCTTTTTTCGCTAAGTATTATCATGCTGAATGATTGGAATGTTGGTGTTGATATTATTGCTTGTATTTTATATCTAATTACGATTGCTTGCTTGTTTGCGGTTTACCAACAAAAAGAAGCTTTGCTGTATAAAATATTCCTCGGCATTAATCATTTTATGGCGTTTGCTTTAATCATTTTTTCCGCCTTACTATACAGTAGTTCATTGGAACAAACCCAAATCACGAGTGCTTTAGCCAGTTTAATTGCCCTGACCATCATTTCACTTGCTGTACCGATTTTCTCGGTAATTAAGAAAGAATATTTAACGGTCGATTCATTTTTTGGCGAAAAGAGTTTGAGTTTAAACGGATTGCTTTCAATAGTGTTTTCGATGTTTGTCATTCTGAAAATGGATGATGCATTTGGCAATTCCTTCTATTATATTGTAATTGGTTTGGGATTCCTTTGGTGTTTGCTGAAACGAACCTATGATTCTAAAACATTTGACATTGGACGACTCTTCTTTTTAGGATTGAGCTTATTCACGGGAATACTTTTACTAAACACTCAAGAGCAATCATACACAGATTTAGTGTTTGCTTTAGGTTTGTTCGCTGTTGTTGGTTTCAACTGGTCGCTAAAACGCTTTTACAACAATGTCTTTCTCATTCCGTTCTTGTGTATTTTGGGTTCCAATGCGGTTTTGGTGGTGTTGTCTTTCAAATATTTATCAGATTATTACCTACTGCATATTTTTAGTTTGTTTGGCATTGCTTTACTCAATCATGAATTTTTGTGGTTCAATTTCAAAAAGAAGTATTTGGTAGTCGAAAATGAAACATTACTCTATCTTTTCTATTATTTCTTGGCCTTTTTAGGAAGCTTTACATTGCTGTGGCATTCTTGGAAACTCACCAATACTGAAATCGGTTTAACCTGTTTAGGAATTTCCATTGTCGAAGTTTATGTTTTGTTTGCCAAAAGAATCAAAAACAAAACGGCTGACTCGAGCGTTAGCGAACAGGCGAAGCAAACGCTTACCAATTGGAACCATTTTAATCTTTTGAATTCAGAATTATTACTTTTCAATTCGCTGTTATTTGGTTTTTGTTGTTTACAAATCGAATACAGTTCGGTGCTTTTATCAGTTTTAGCTATAATTAGCTTCCTTTCGTTCCAAAAATTCATTGAGTTTAAACGCTATAAAAACTATGCTTTTATACTAATGATTGTAGGTGTTGCATTCTCTATTCATCAAGCGATTGACCATATTGATTCGACTGACAAAACTATTCTTTATATCACTCAAGCCGCTAGTATTTTGATATCAATTGGCTATTACTATTTATTATTAAAAACCGAAAAAGAAGAAAGCAAACTTTTCACAAAACTATTGCCTTACCTCCAAAACCTTTGGATAATAGTTTTATTATTCATCCAAGTCGAATTCAAATATCTTGCGGTCTTATTTATGGGATTGGCGTTACTGAATTTCTGGTTAATCACTTCTAATAAAATCAAAACAGAACTTCATTTCGCTACCGGAATTGGTTTATTAGGAATCATAACTTCCGTATTCTTTAGCATTAACAAACTCAACAATTTTGAAGTAATCGATTGGACGCTTCAATTAGGAAGTGTTGTCATGGGAATCTTGTTTGTTATTCTTTTAAGTAAAAAAGAAGCTATTGAAACCTTAAAATCCAATTACCAAATTGTACTTAATATTTGGCTATCCATCATCATGTTTTCTCAATTAGAACACAAATGGCTTCCGGTATTTTGGGCAACAACTGCTATCTTAAATCTGTATTTGCATTTTCGAAAAATCAGTCCGCAAAAGAACATCAGCATTGTGTATTATTTATTGGCCAATGTACATTTGGGCATCATCAGTTTCCATTTTTACGAACCTAACTTCTTGCCGGTTTATCTTTTAATATTCGTGCTTTTGGGCATTTATATTTATTTAGCTTACAAATGGATGGAAAATTTCAATCTCAAAAACAGCCTGATGATCTATCCGGCAACGTTAAGTATTGGTTGTTTCTTATATCTTTCATTCGACAAAGGCATACTGACTTTCTTCTGGATTTTAGAAGCCTTAGGATTGTTGATTTTGGGCATCATGCTCAAGGAAAAATATTTCCGTTATGTTTCTTTATCCTTAGTTGGCCTTTGTATTGTAAGATTAATGTTCTTTGATTTATCTAACACTGATTTTTTGATTAGAGCCTTGGTTTTATTGGGTGTCGGGGTCGTATTATTGGTAATGAACAGTCTGTTCAAGAAGTACAAAGACCGGTTTGATTAAAAAAACATTATGGTTTTGTAACTTTTTTGTTTTTTTACACGTACAACCACTTGAACACTTTAAAGTAAAGGAGATACATTAAATGAGACAACTCAAAATCACCAAGCAGGTAACCAATCGTGAAACTGCTTCCTTAGACAAGTACCTACAAGAAATTGGAAAAGTAGATTTAATTACTGCCGATGAAGAAGTTGAATTAGCACAGAAAATTAAAGCCGGAGATCAAAGAGCCTTGGAAAAATTGACCAAAGCTAATTTGCGTTTTGTGGTTTCTGTAGCAAAACAATACCAAAATCAAGGTTTGACTCTTCCCGATTTGATTAATGAAGGTAACTTAGGCTTGATAAAAGCAGCGCAACGTTTTGATGAAACGCGTGGTTTTAAATTCATTTCATATGCCGTATGGTGGATTCGTCAATCTATACTTCAAGCTTTAGCGGAACAATCTCGTATTGTACGTTTGCCTCTGAATAAAATTGGTTCTATCAATAAAATCAACAAAATGTACGCCTTATTAGAGCAATCTAACGAACGTGCACCTTCTGCTGAAGAAATTGCCAAAGAATTAGACATGACCGTAAATGATGTAAAAGAGTCTATGAAAAACTCCGGCCGTCACTTATCTATGGATGCACCACTTGTAGAAGGAGAAGATTCTAACCTTTACGACGTTTTACGTTCAGGCGAATCGCCAAATCCGGACAGAGAATTAATTCACGAATCATTGCGTACTGAAATTGAACGTTCTCTAGAAACCTTAACGCCAAGAGAAGCAGACGTTGTACGTTTGTACTTTGGTTTAGGCGATCAACATCCAATGACTCTAGAAGAGATTGGAGAAACTTTCGATTTAACTCGTGAGCGTGTGCGTCAAATTAAAGAAAAAGCCATTAGAAGATTAAAACATACTTCAAGAAGTAAAATTTTAAAAACATATTTAGGATAATCCTAATAACGACAACAACAGTCTGATTAACTGTTCGTTTTTTGATTGATGATTGAAACTCCGGCTGATTACCGGAGTTTTATTTTTTGCGTGGCAAATAAAACTCCAGTCTGTTCGCTACGCTCGGGTTTCCGGAGTTTTATTTTTTATGGCGTGCCCTTTCAGGTCAGGCTTTCACCACTCGCTTTTTTAGTTATTCCATAACTAAAAAGAGCTCAAACAAAGGCTCAATCCTTCACGCAAACCCTGCTAAAATTCAATCCAAACTTTCTTTGTGTCCCGAAACTTCGGGATTCGCGAAAAAACCTTGCGAACTTTGCGGTTAAAAAACTAATTTTGCATCAACAACACAACATCATTCTTAAAATGAAATCGCTTTTATGCGATTCACGAATGCTAATAAAAAAATAACTACTATGAGTAAAAACACAATTATTGCACCATCAGTGCTCGCAGCCGATTTTGCCAACCTGCAACGTGATATCGAAATGATCAATGCCAGTGAAGCCGATTGGTTCCACATCGATATTATGGATGGTGTTTTTGTTCCGAACATCTCTTTTGGAATGCCGGTTTTGGAAGCCATTTCTAAACACGCAAAAAAAACAATAGATGTCCACTTAATGATTGTTGATCCTGACCGATATATCAAAACTTTCGCTGGTATAGGCGCTAATATTTTAACCGTTCACTACGAAGCTTGCCCGCATTTACACCGAACTTTACAAGCCATCAAAGCCGAAGGCATGAAAGCCGGTGTTGCTTTGAATCCGCATACGAATGTGGCGCTTTTGGAAGATATCATCAAAGACATTGATATGGTTTGCCTCATGAGTGTAAATCCGGGTTTTGGCGGACAATCTTTTATTGAAAACACTTACTCTAAAATTGAGAAGTTGAAAGAACTTATCATCCGCAAAAATGCGTCAACCATCATTGAAATTGATGGTGGTGTTACTGATAAAAATGCGAAACAATTGGTGCAAGCCGGAGCCGATGTTTTAGTCGCTGGAAACTTTGTTTTCAAAGCAGAACATCCTATTCAAACCATAGCCGATTTGAAAAAAATCACAACGTTATAAAATTTCTTAAATAGAATGCCGCAATATTAATTTGGAGTTGTTCTTTATGTGCGACTTCAAATTAGTATTAATCATTTCGGCCAAAATTTTTCCCATTTCATTAAAATCAGTTGAAATGGTAGTAATGCCATTTTCTACTACCTTTTTCAACGAAGTATCATTGTAGGATATAATTCCGTAATCAATCCCTAAAACCAAACTCTGAGTTTTAGCTTGCTCAATGACATTCACCAAATGCCTGTCACTTGGAATAATAAACAAACTCCCTTTTTTAATCTCGTCATTTTCAAAAGTCGACACAACTGAATTTTGGAATTTATTTTCAGAACAAAACTTGTAAAAACCGGCAACCATTCCAACCGGTTCTTTATTTCCGGGAAAGATCAATATCAACTCGTCATAGTTTTTTATTTTCTCTAATCCATCCATTAGTCCATCATACATATCCGTTACAAAATCCTGATAAACTGTAGGATATTCACTCAAAGCCTCATTGGTTTGGTCTAAAATGTATGTATCGTTCAAAGGCAATGCCTTAATAACATCATTCGGAATTTCAAGATTGGATGGCATTATGATGTATTTCGAATAATTGCCTTTACTATCATTGACCAATTTTTTAAACATCTCCAAATTGAAATGATGAAAGAAAATGTCAATCTGAAAGTTCTTATTCACATGATAAATAAAGGAAGTATACAAATCTTCCTTAAACGCATTTAACTCATCAAATAGCAAAAAAATCCTTTGTTCTAGAGTAAACTCAACACTTTTCACATAATAACCTTTACCTAAAACCGCATAAATAATACCTCTTTTTTTCAGTTCGTCATAGGCCAATAAAACCGTGTCACGAGAAATAGAAAACTCTAAACTTACTTTATTCACCGAAGGCAATTTGTCATCGCGTTTCAATCGTGTTTCGGCAATAGCCATTTCAACAGACAACACTATCTGTTTGTATTTTGGCTGGGCTGATTGACTGTTTATATTAATGATTTTCATCTAAATACAATTAACTGGTGGTAAGTTACAAAAAAACTGGTAGGTAGTGGTATGGACGAAAAAGATAAAACAATAATTTCGTTATCGGATTGATAAAAAAATTATGATAAAAAATCGTTATTCACAAATTTACAATAATAAAAATGCGAAATTGTTTGGATTAACTCCTGACAATAAAGAGGTTCTTTGCTATACTTTGGTCAATAAAAAAGGCATGGAATGTTCGGTAATCAATTATGGCGCAACGATTACGTCATTAAAAATTCCTACTTTAAACGGAGAAAAAATCGATGTCGTTTTGGGCTTTGACACCTTGGAAAAATATATCGATTCATTTGATTTACCTAGTGCTCCATATCTGGGAAGCGTTGTGGGAAGATATGCCGGCAGGATTAACAATGCTGCTTTTAAATTGAATGGAGAAAAAATACAGCTAACCAAGAATCACAATTCGCATCAAATTCATGGTGGATTAAATGGCTTTAGCCAAAAACTTTGGGAAATAAGCTCAATTAAAACAGAATTAAACCCTTCAATCACATTAGAATATACAAGTGCTGATAACGAAGAGAATTTTCCGGGAGAATTAAATGTAAAAGTTACTTGTACTTTAACCGAAAACAACGAACTAAAAGTGACTTTTCAGGCCAAATCAACCGAAGACACTATAATCAACTTAACCCAACACAGTTATTTCAACCTTGACGGACATTCAAAGGACATAGCCAATCAAAAGCTTTTTATCAATGCCAAAAACATACTGGAAACCACAAAAGAATTAATCCCAACCGGAAATTATATTAATTTAAAAAATCACGCTTTCGACTTCTCAAGTCTTAAAAATTGTCCAACATCCATTGACAACACTTTTGTTCTAGAAAGCAAAGAAGCGGCTACACTTTACAGCGAAAACTCTAACATAAAAATGATAGTTTCCACCAATCAACCCGGAGTTCACATTTATGTTGGCGGCAATTGTTTTGGCCAAATAAAAGGAAAAGAAAACACCGATTATCATCCAACCAGTGCTATTTGTTTTGAAACACAAAATTTTCCCGACGCACCAAATCATAATCATTTTCCAAACTCAGTCTTGAGAAAGAACGAAGAATATTTACACCAAACGACATTCAAATTTCAAAATCTATAATTATGAAAAAGTTACTTTTTATTTTATTCTCCATCTCGTTATTTTCTTGTTCCTCTGACAGCAACTCAGAACAGGAACTGCCTGTTGTGGAAGACGAATTTATTCGTGGTGCCGATATGTCTTATTTACCCTTAATCGAAAGCGAAGGCACCGTTTACAAACACAACGGAGTAAACGAAGATGCAATTACCACTTTAAAAAATGCAGGCTGTAATGCAATCCGAATGCGCCTTTGGCAAAACCCGTCAGATGCTCATTGTGGCATGGCAGAAGTAAAAGCCTTTGCTCTAAGAGTAAAAGCCGCAGGTTTAAAAGTTTGGCTAACCGTTCATTACTCTGACACTTGGGCTGATCCGGGAAATCAAACCAAACCAGTGGCTTGGCAAAGCATGACATTTACCAATCTTAAAACAGCCGTTACGGATTACACCAATTTGGTGATGACCGAAATTAATCCCGACATAATCCAAATCGGAAACGAAACCAATGACGGTATGCTTTGGCCGGAAGGCAGATTATCAACTAACGAAAGTCAATATTTAGAACTCGTTTCAAGCGCAAGTTCAGCCATAAGAAGCAAATCTACAACCACAAAAATCATGTTACACCACGCCGGAATTTCAGGTTCAGATTGGTATTTCAGTAAAGTAGCCAACATTGATTATGACTATATTGGTCTTTCTTATTATCCTATTTGGCACGGAACCAGTTTGGTTACTTTACAAAATACCATGAATACTTTGGGTCAATTGTATGATAAAAAAGTAATAATAGCCGAGACCGCTTACCCGTTTACTTTCGGATACAATGATTATACCAACAACATTATCGGATTACCAAGTCAAATTCTACCTGCTTTTCCGGCAACAGAAACTGGCCAAAAAGGATTCCTTTCCACTATAAAAAATACAGTAAATCAAAGTACTCACGGCATTGGGTTTTGCTATTGGGGAAGCGAATGGATAGCTTTCAGAGGACCAACATCAACCAATGGTTCTTCATGGGAAAACCAAGCCTTATGGGATTTCAACAACAATTCACTTCCGGTTATGGAGGTGTTTAATGCCAATTAATTATGAAAATGATATTTCAAATCATAGCTGTAACATTACTATTTACAGTGACTGGAAATTCTCAAGACAACAATTTTGCTAAAGGCGCCGATGTCGGTTGGTTACCGCAAATGGAAGCTACTGGTTATAAGTTTTATGACTCCGACGGAAGTGAGAAAGACTGCTTGCAATTACTAAAAGACCGTGGGATGAACTCCATTCGCTTACGTGTTTGGGTGAATCCAAATGATGACAAAGCCAGCGGTCATTGCAGTGCAGCAGAAACGGTAGTTATGGCATTACGCGCCCAAAAAATGGGCTTCCGAATTATGATTAACTTCCACTACTCTGATTCTTGGGCTGATCCGGCGAAACAATTCAAACCAAAAGCTTGGGAAAAACATTCTTTCCCTGAATTATTAAACGATGTTTACAATCATACTTTTGACGTTATCAATGCTCTAAAAGTCGCCGGTGTTACCCCGGAATGGGTACAAGTCGGAAACGAAATTCCCGGCGGTATGATGTGGCCGGAAGGCAGCACAGACAATTGGAAACAACTCGGACAGTTATTAAACAAAGGCTACGATGCTGTCAAAGCCGTTGACAAAAACATCAAAGTAATTGTGCATGTCGATGAAGGAAACAACAACGCCAAATTCAGAAAATTTTTCGACAATGCTACGGAACAAAAAGTGCGATATGACGTAATTGGATTGTCTTACTATCCGTATTGGATTAAAAAAGATTATAGTGAAACCATAGCCGATTTACAATTCAACCTAAACGATATGGCCAAACGCTACGGAAAAGAAGTAATGATTGTAGAAGTTGGTGGCGAAGATGACAAAGTGCAAAACACCTACGAACTTTTAGCAGCTACCATTAAAGCCGTAAAAAATGTACCAAACAACAAAGGAATTGGCGTTCTATATTGGGAACCACAAGGTGCCAGAAGCTGGAGTCATTACGCCTTAAGTGCTTGGCAAGCGGATGGCAAACCTTCACCAGCTTTGGATGCTTTTAAAGAAAATTAAAAATATGAAAAATATTTTATCCCCTACTTTAGGAAAAGTATTCTTATCGATTTCTTGTTTGATATTAAATTTTTCAACTGTAAAAGCACAAGAAAAAATAAGTCTTGACGAAGATTGGAAGTTCCATTTTGGTCATTCCGCTAATCCGGAAAAAGATTTTGATTACAGTAAAACTGCTTTGTTGCATAAATCAAATGTCTTTGCTACCACAGTGGTCAATCCCAAATTTGTTGATACTACATGGACTTCAGTAAACGTTCCTCACGATTGGGTTGTGGAACTTCCTTTTGTAAATTCTCCTCAAGTAGAAATGGACAGTCATGGTTACAAACCAGTTGGCGGAATCTATACAGAAACTAGTATTGGTTGGTATCGCAAACATTTCACAGTAGATAAATCAAAAAGCAACAAACGCTTCGAAGTTCAATTTGATGGAATTTACAGAAATGCCGAAATTTGGATTAACGGATTTTATGTCGGCACCAATTTTAGCGGTTACGTTGGCAATTCTTATGATGTAACTGATTATATCAATTTTGAAGGCGATAATGTATTGGTTGTTCGAGTTGATGCCACACAATATGAAGGCTGGTTCTACGAAGGCGCCGGAATTTACAGACATGTTTGGTTAAACATAACCGATAAAGTTTTTATCCCGGAAGACGGTATTTTTGTACATTCCGAAGTAAAAGGAAAAAATGCAATAGTAAACATTGAAACTACCGTTCAAAACAACAATTTAAAAACTTTAAACGGTTCGGTTTACGCCTATATTACTGATAGAAACGGAAAAGTTTTAGCCAAAACTTCAGAGCAAAAAATTGCTTTGGGCATTCATAAAAACACAACCGTTAAACAAAAATTAAATTTGAATAATGCTCGCCTTTGGTCGTTAGAAGATCCCTATTTGTACCGAGTGATTTCAGTGGTAAAATCAGGAAACCAAATTATACACCAAACCAAAACGCGTTTCGGAATCAAAACCGTAAAATTCGATGCCAATAAAGGGTTTTTCTTGAACGGAAAACACCTCAAAATTCAAGGCACCAACAACCACCAAGACCACGCCGGAATTGGGAGCGCATTACCCGATTACATGCAATATTATCGCATAAAGTTATTGAAAGAAATGGGTTCAAACAGTTATAGAGCAAGCCACAATGCACCAACTCCGGAACTTTTGGACGCTTGTGATAGCTTAGGAATGTTGGTTATAGATGAGCAACGTTTGTTAAATAGTAGTCCGGAATATGTAGACCAATTCAAACGATTAATCAAACGCGATAGAAATCATCCATCCGTATTTTTATGGTCCATAGGAAATGAAGAACAAAATATTCAAGGTAACGACTACGGTAAAAAAATTGCACAAACCCTTTTAGCCATTCAACAAGATTTAGACCCAACAAGAACCAGTACTTATGCCGCGGATATGGCCAATGATTACAAAGGAGTAAACGAAGTAATTCCAATTCGCGGTTTCAATTATCGTGAATATGCTGTAGCTGATTACCATCGTGATCATCCCAACCAACCTTTACTCGGAACCGAAATGGGAAGCACGGTAACGACTCGTGGCATTTATGAAAAAGACAGCATTAGAGCTTATGTACCCGATCAAGACATCACCCATCCATGGTGGGCAAGTAAAGCCGAAACCTGGTGGAAATTAGCCGCCGAAAATGATTTTTGGTTGGGCGGTTATGTATGGACAGGATTCGATTATCGCGGGGAACCAACACCTTATAAATGGCCAAATATCAGTTCGCATTTCGGAATTATGGATGTTTGCGGTTTCCCGAAAAACATTTATTACTACTATAAAAGTTGGTGGACAAAAGAAGATGTTTTACACATTTCTCCTCATTGGAACTGGCCGGAAAAAATGGGTAAACCAATCGATGTTTGGGTAAATTCAAATGCAGAGGAAGTTGAATTATTTCTTAACGGAAAAACTTTAGGCAAAAAAACAATGCCAAGAAACAGCCACTTGAAATGGCAAGTCAATTACGAACCTGGAACACTGGAAGCAATTGGCTACAAAAAAGGTAAAAAAATAACATCAAAAGTAGAAACCACCGGAACTGCCTACAATGTAGTGTTGACACCAGACAAAACCATTTTAACCGCCGATGGAAAAGATGCTACAGTAGTCAACATTTCTATTACGGATGACAAAGGACGCGAAGTGCCTATTGCCGATAATATGGTAAAATTTTACCTTACCGGAGATGCGAAAATCATTGGCGTGGGCAATGGTGATCCAAGTTCTCACGAACCGGATAAATGCCGAGATGGCGCTTGGCAAAGAAGTACGTTCAACGGAAAATGTCAAGTAATCATTTTAGCTGGAAAAACATCAGGGAAAGTAACTTTAGAAGCAAAAGCCAACGGCTTAAAATCAGCTTCAGTCACAATCACACTTAAATAAAAAATTCGTTTCAATATTCATGAAGAAGAAATTAATCCAACATACAACGGAACATTTTGAAAAGATCTTTCAAAAAACACCCGAAACCATCTTCCTGTCACCGGGAAGAATCAATATCATTGGCGAACACGTTGATTACAATGATGGTTTTGTAATGCCCGCCGCTATCAATAAATACATCTGTTTTGCGATTTCAAAAAATAACAATTCAGAATGTACACTGGTAGCCAAAGATTTAAACGAAGCTTACCAATTTGATTTAAACGACCTATTAAAACCTATTGACAAAATGTGGGTCAACTACATTTTAGGCGTATTGCACCAATTGAAAGGCAAAGGCTTGACCAAAGGTTTCAACATCGTATTCAGCAGCACAATCCCAATGGGCGCGGGACTTTCTTCCTCAGCCGCTTTAGAATGTGGTATTGGTTACGCAATGAACAAACTGTTCAATTTGGGTTTAACCAAAGAAGAAATCGCACTTATCGGTCAAAAATCGGAACACACTTTTGTCGGTGTGAATTGTGGTATTATGGACCAATTCGCCTCGGTTTTTGGCAAAAAAAACAGCGTCATCAAACTCGATTGCAATACTTTGGAATATCAATATTACAAAGCTGATTTCAAGAAATATTCGTTACTTTTATTGGACAGCAATGTAAAACACACCCATTTGACTTCGGGCTACAATGTCAGAAGACAAGAAGTGGAACAAGGATTAGCGATTATAAAACAACATTTTCCACAAGTAAACACCTTCAGAGATTGTACGGAAGACATGGTTTTAAGACTGAAAGCAACTTTGGGAGAAGTTATTTTCAGACGTTGTCATTTTGTGGTCAAAGAAATCCAACGTGTTTTAGATGCTGCGGATTCATTAGCGAATTCAGATTTTAAAAGATTAGGCCAATTGATGTTGAAAACCCATCAAGGTTTGTCCAAAGACTATGAAGTAAGTTGTGATGAAATTGACTTTTTAGTCGATGCGGTTCAGCATGAAAAATCAGTCTTAGGATCAAGAATGATGGGCGGTGGATTTGGGGGTTGTTCGATTAATTTAATTGAAAAAGGTTCAGAAAAAGAACTCATCGAAAAAATTTCAGCCCAATACCGCAACGCTTTTGGCATCGAATTAAAAGCTTACAAAGTAAAAATATCAAAAGGCACCTCGCTTTACAAAACCGAAAATGACACAATTCAACCATAACGAGCATCCACACCGAAGATACAATCCTTTGCTTGACGAATGGATATTGGTTTCGCCGCATCGCGCCAAGCGTCCGTGGCAAGGCCAGAAAGAAACCGTTCATGAAGACAATCGACCTGAACACGACACAGCTTGCTATTTGTGCGCCGGAAATGTTCGTGCCAATGGCATAAAAAACCCAGATTACGCCGATTGTTATGTCTTTGAAAATGACTTTTCGGCTTTGCTTAAAGAAGAAGTAAATTTTGAAAGCAAAGAACAATCGCTGTTCCAATTAAAACCGGAACGCGGCATTAATAAAGTCGTTTGTTTTTCCCCCAAACACAACCTGACATTACCCGAGATGGAAGTCGAAGCTATTGAAAAAGTAGTCCAAACCTGGGCAGCACAATACATCGAGTTGGGCAGCCACGATTTTATCAATTATGTTCAAATTTTCGAAAACAAAGGAAGCGTTATGGGTTGCAGTAATCCGCATCCGCATGGACAAATTTGGGCGCAATCTTCTTTACCGACACAAGTAGAAAAAACACAAAAAAACCTTCGTATCTATCACGAAAAAAACAGAACTAGTTTACTTAAAGATTATTTAGAACAAGAATTAAAAAAACAGGAACGCATCGTTTTAGAGAACGAGCACTTTGTAGTTTTGGTTCCTTTTTGGGCAACTTGGCCGTATGAAACGATTATTATCAGCAAAAGGCATTTTGGCAATATCATCGCGATGAGTAATGAAGAAACTAGAGCTTTTGCCGAAATCATCAAAGGGATTACGGTGAAATACGACAATCTTTTTGAAATGTCTTTTCCTTATTCTTCCGGTATTCACCAAGCGCCAACCGACAGGGTTTCGCATCCCGAATGGCATTTTCATATGCATTTTTATCCGCCATTATTACGCAGTGCGACTGTAAAGAAATTTATGGTGGGCTACGAAATGCTCGGCGAAGCACAACGCGATATTTCACCGGAACAAAGTGCCAAGATTTTAAGAGACTTACCAAACATTCACTACAAACAAAACCACTAAAAAACCAGATATGAACACAGGATTTGAAACCATTGACTATATCGTATTTATCGCTTATGCACTTTTAATCCTAGGCGTTGGTCTTTGGATGTCGAGAGATAAAAAAGGACATCAAAAAAATGCGGAGGATTATTTTTTAGCCAGTAAATCACTTCCATGGTGGGCAATCGGAACTTCTTTGATTGCTGCAAACATATCGGCTGAACAATTTATTGGTATGTCTGGTTCTGGTTATGCTGTTGGTTTGGCAATTGCTTCTTACGAATGGATGGCTGCAATCACTTTAATCATAGTTGGAAAATTCTTTTTACCTATTTTTATTGAGAAAGGATTGTATACCATTCCGGAGTTTGTTGAAAAGCGATTTTCCACTAATTTAAAAACCATTTTAGCCGTATTTTGGGTGGCTTTGTATGTCTTTGTAAATATCACTTCGGTATTGTATTTAGGTGCTTTGGCTATGAATACCATCATGGGTGTTGATATGTTTTATGCGATTTTAGGATTATCCTTGTTTGCGGCAGCTTATTCTATTTACGGAGGTTTGGCCTCCATTGCTTGGACCGATGCCATACAAGTGATTTTTCTAATTTTTGGCGGATTGGCAACCACCTATTTAGCCTTAGATACTGTTTCTAACGGAAACGGAATGTTAGATGGATTGGGCATCATCTACGACAAAGCACCACAAAAATTTTCCATGATATTGGACGAATCAAATCCACAATATATCAATCTTCCGGGAATTGGAGTTTTAGTTGGCGGACTTTGGGTTGCCAATCTTTATTATTGGGGTTTTAACCAATATATTATTCAGAGAGCTTTGGCAGCAAAATCTTTAAAAGAAGCACAAAAAGGAATTGTGTTAGCCGCTTTCTTAAAGTTAATCATCCCATTTATCGTAGTAATTCCGGGGATTGCCGCCTTTGTGATTGTTAATGATCCTGAGATGTTAGCCCGATTGGGAACCGAAGGTTTGTTAAACATTCCGAGTGATGGCGCTGCTGACAAGGCTTACCCTTGGTTAATTCAATTTTTGCCTGCCGGTTTAAAAGGATTGGCTTTTGTAGCTTTAACAGCGGCGATAGTTTCTTCACTTGCTTCTATGTTGAATTCCACTTCCACTATTTTTACCATGGATATTTACAAACAATACATCAACAAAAATTCTGATGACAAGAACACGGTTAAAGTTGGGCGGATAACTTCTGCGGTAGCTTTGGCGATTGGAGCGATTGTAGCGCCACTTTTAGGCGGAATCAACCAAGCATTTCAATTCATCCAAGAATATACCGGAGTAGTCAGTCCGGGCATCTTAGCCATTTTCCTTTTGGGATTATTTTGGAAGAGAACCACTAACCAAGCAGCTATTTGGGGTGCTCTACTATCGATTCCGGTGGCAATGTTTTTCAAAGTCGGGCCAAAAGGTTGGGCTAATGGCACTTCATTAGAATCGGTATTTCCCAACATTCCATTCTTAGACCAAATGGGTTACACCACATTAATTACTATACTCATTATTATGGCTATAAGTTGGATACAAAACAAAGGCGAGGATGACTCGAAAGGTTTCATATTGCACAAAAACACTTTTAAAACAAGTGCTTCTTTTAATATTAGTGCTTTTGCCATTATGTTGATTTTGGTGTTTTTATATGCTAAGTTTTGGTAACCATTAATGTTTATGATTCAGCATTTTACTGACATGTTGGAATAATTCCGGAAATTGCATCTTAAATTCATTAGGTGTTTCAAAATAATGCTCAATAATCACTGAAATGAATTCAAAATGATTGGTGTAAGCATAAATTCGAAAGTACTCGGAATCTATTAATTTTTGTCGGTTAGGCGGATGATTTACTTCTTTATGAAGTCGACTATGCTGTTTTCGAAAAGCCAACGAGCTACCATCGTCGCTTCGCAAACTATGGTGATGAATAACATGAGAGAACTCATGGATTCCTAAGTTTAAATTGTCATTATCGATTTCGTATCCTGCAATAAAATCTTTCCATGAAAAAACCACCGCCTTCATTCTCGGATTGAATTCTCCTTTATGGTATTGTTCCGTATTATTTGAATAATATTCTTCGGGATAGATTATTATTTTGTCAAAAGTATCAATCAAGTAACGTCGCATTCCGAAAGTCAGCATCACATAAGTTCCGGCAATCAGCGTTTGCATTTCTCTTGTAATTACAATATCTTCTCTGGGAATAAATTCATATTTCTCCTTAAAAGAGGCCAAGCGGTGGTGAAAATATACTTTGTGCTTGTCTGAAAGTTTGCTGTAGAAAGGAAAATTCTGCCTTAGGAAAAATTCCTCATCATCGTTTATCTTTTTGGTATTCATATACAAATGAACATAAAGCGGTCGATTCAAAATAGCAATCGAAATATCATCCAAAAAACTCATGATAAACATGAAAGAATATAGGAAACCTGCTCCTAAGACAAAAACCATAATAAGAATACCCATTGGCTAAAGATATAAAAAAAGCTCAAGAAATTCTTTAGCTTTTAATATGAACGCGAAGGGTTTCTACCGAACAATATACTTTAAATTTTATATTGGATTGATTCGGCTGTCGTGTAACAAAATGAAACACTAAAGAATCTTATTTCAACAAATAAGATTTTTTTTTTACTTTTATCAAAACTTACTACACTATGAAATCGAAGATTCACGAACACCAAAAAAAATCAACTCTTGTGAGTAAAAAGATACTATTATTATCGTTTCTATTTATTGTCCTTGCAACCAACGCCCAAATAAAGGTTGCCAAGACTGAAGCAAAACCAGTTCTTATCGGTAAGGTGGGAACACCGACTTTGAGTACCGTAGAAATTACGAAGACTGGTGACTTAGTTACCTTTAAATACCAGAATAACAATAAGCCCCAAATAGCTGAATTCAAAACCTTCAGCTTTAAAGATATTGATGATGCCTTAGAAGGATTTTATTCTGTTATCAAAGATGGTCTTACAGCTCAACCGAAAGAAGATATTAAGATTGAATTGCCCAATGAAACAGTGAGCCTTCAATTCACAAAAGCCATGAATATTGCCAGCGTGAAGATGAAGATAAGTTATAACAATGGCGAAGAAGGCGGAACAACAGTATGGTTAACCCAAAAGCAAATTGATAAGTTATTCAACAAATTATAAATTTACGTTTTGAAAATACGCAGGGTTGACTTCGTCTTCCCAGACAAAGCTCCGCTTTGAAAATAAAAC
The DNA here is from genome assembly GCF_003634615.1 of Flavobacterium sp. 102. NCBI lineage: Bacteria > Pseudomonadati > Bacteroidota > Flavobacteriia > Flavobacteriales > Flavobacteriaceae > Flavobacterium > Flavobacterium sp. 102. The sequence continues at coordinate 277,665 of NZ_RBKX01000001.1, forward strand.
AGCCAATAAAATGCTCAAGTAAACTTGGACATTTTATCGGCTATTCTATTTATGTGTGACCCCGGCAGGGTTCGAACCTGCAACCATCAGAGCCGAAATCTGATATTCTATCCAGTTGAACTACGGAGCCATTTTAGAGAGTTAGACTATATTATGTTAATAATTTTTTAACGATAGTCGAAACGGTTTTACCATCCGTTTTTCCGGCCAAGGCTGCTGAGGCTTTCCCCATAACTTGTCCCATGGAAGCCATACCTGAAAACCCACCTTCAGTGATGATTTTCGAAACGATTGCTTCCACTTCTGCTTCTGATAATTGTGCCGGCAGGAACTTTTCGATTACGGCTACTTGCGCTAATTCAGGTTCAGCTAAGTCGGCGCGATTTTGCTCAGTATAAATATTAGCGCTGTCTTTTCTTTGTTTTACCAAACGTTGCAATAATTTGATTTCGTCTTCAGAAGATAAAGTTTCGCTGGCACCGGCTTCGGTTTTGGCTAAAATAATACCCGATTTAATCGCTCTTAACGCTTCTAAAGCGACTGTATCTTTGGCTCTCATGGCGTTTTTCATTTCGTCCATGATTTGTGTTTCTAAACTCATATTTAGATTATTAGATTGTTAGACTTATTAGATTTTTAGATTTTTCTAAAAATTATGACTTTTTAGCCCCGATTGTAGCAAGTATCCTCGAAGAGATACTGCGGAAAGCGGGAATACGGATTACTGAAACAGCCCGAACCTTTCGCTCCCAATTAAAATCAGGACTAGTCAAAAAGCACTGCGAAGTTAAAAAAATAACCCGAAAATCGCAAAGCAATTTTCGGGTCATCTGATTAGAAAAATGGCAGACTAATCTACATTATCGTGCAAGAAGGAATTATTGGTTCTGATTTGCAAATCGTCGTTACTATCAGTTCCCAAAGACATTCTTGAATTTGAAGTATTGCCGGCGTTGTTTGACAGGTCAACCCCTAATCTTTTATAAGCTGGTTCTTTTTCCATTTCCTCAATTCTTGACGGATTGTTGTGGAATTTGTAATTGAACTCTTTTAATTTTCTTCTGCGTTCATCAGCTCTGTGTTTCAAAGTTTCTTCAATGGTCATTTCTACCGGAGAAGCATCGTCAAAATAGTTTACTGAAGCTGTTTGTGGTTTTTCGGTTTCGGCAACCGGTTTCATGGTGATGTTTAATTCCTCAGCGATTGGCTCTTCAACGATTTTAGCAACCGGTTTTGAGTTTAGCAAGTCGTTTTCCAACTCCATGTATTCTTCCAAAGAATATTTAATCACACCACCTTCGTTCAACTCCGTTACCGGAACAAACTGTACAGGCTCGTTTACCACAATGTCATTGGCGTCAGAAAGGTCGAAAACAATTCGGCTTTCTTCTACTGGTTGAACAGCTTCAACAACTTCTACTCTCTCAAATACTGGCGTTGCAGCCGGCATATCGAAGGTGAAAGTGATTTGCTCTTCTTCAATGATATTTTGTGGCTCAACCACTCTCATCTCACGTACTTCTGGTGTTGTTACTTTGTAATCGATGTCCATGATAGGCGATACGATTTCGAAAGTCACATCTAAGTTGCGGATGAATTGATTCATTGCAATTAATTCGTTATCATCAATAGCAGTCGGAGCAGTTGGTGTTTCTACTTCTTCTTCTATTAATTCGAATACGATTTTTTCTTCTTTTACTTCCGCTTTAGCTCCGTTCAATTCGGCTTCGCCTCGGGTTGGCGAGTCAGTGTTGGTTTGGAAAACTTCTACCGTTTTTTGGGTTAAGTCGCGCACCAATTTTTGATCGTCTTCTAAAGCGTGAACAATTTTCTTGGCTTCTATGTTTAAAAGTCCATTTTGTTGTTCTTGATTAAAACCTGTAGCAATGATAGTTACGGCAATTGAATCTCCTAACGTTTCGTCTTCACCAACACCCATGATGATATTGGCATTGTGACCGGCTTCCGATTGGATATGGTCGTTGATTTCTCCGATTTCATCAATGGTGATTTCATTATTACCAGAAACGATAAGCAACAATACGTTTTTGGCACCGGAGATCTTATTATCATTTAATAATGGAGAATCTAAGGCAGAAATTATAGCATCTTTTGCTCTATTTTCGCCATTAGCAGTAGCAGAACCCATGATGGCTCTTCCACTATTTTCCAATACGGTTTTTGCGTCTTTTAAATCGATATTTTGTGTGTAGTGGTGTGTAATTACTTCTGCGATACCACGAGAAGCAGTAGCCAACACTTCATCAGCTTTAGAGAAACCTGCTTTGAAACCTAAGTTTCCGTACACTTCTCTCAATTTATTGTTATTGATAACAATCAAAGAATCTACTTGTTTTCTTAATTTCTCAACACCCAACAACGCTTGTTCCGAACGTACTTTACCTTCAAACTGGAAAGGAATCGTAACGATACCAACGGTTAGAATATCTCTTTCTTTCGCTAATTGTGCGATTACCGGAGCAGCACCGGTTCCTGTCCCACCGCCCATTCCGGCTGTGATGAAGACCATTTTGGTATTGCTGTCCAACATTTTTTCAATGTCGCCCACACTTTCTAATGCGGATTGTTGTCCTACATCGGGATTTGCGCCTGCGCCAAGTCCTTCGGTTAAGTTTACACCCAACTGAATTTTATTCGGCACCGGACTGTTTTGAAGTGCTTGTGAGTCGGTATTACAAACGATGAAATCTACACCTTTGATTCCCTGTTTGAACATGTGATTGATAGCGTTACTTCCGCCGCCACCAACACCGATTACTTTGATCACATTTGATTGATTCTTTGGTAAATCAAATGAGATGCTTCCAAATTCTGAGTTGCTTATCATACTATTTTGGTGTTAGGTATTTATTCTATTCTGCGTTATCTAAAAAATCTTTAATCTTGTCTACATAGCGGTCAAAAAACGAGCGCCTGATTTTACTTTCAGTAGTCTCTGGCTCGGGTTTTTCTTCTACTACTACTTCATTCGAAACCTCTTCTTCTTTTGGTTCAAAAACCGGTTGTTGTGCTATTGGTTTCGGCGCTTCCTGAGCTACCTCTTTTAATTCAATTTTGTAAGCACTATTCGAATTGTTTTCGATGCTGTTCATTACCAATCCAACTGCGGTGGCAAATAACGGACTTGAAATTTCTTCTCCCGAATTGCCTGCCAAATGTTCGTTTGGATAACCAATTCTGGTGTCCATTCCCGTGATGTATTCCACCAATTGTTTGATGTGTTTCAATTGTGAACCACCGCCGGTTAATACGATTCCGGCAATTAATTTTTTGCGCGGATCTTCGTGGCCGTAAGCTTTGATTTCGGTGAACACTTGTTCGATAATCTCCACTACTCTTGCGTGAATGATTTTCGACAAATTCTTAAGCGATATCTCTTTTGGATCTCTTCCTCTCAAACCGGGAATGGATACAATTTCGTTGTCTTTATTTTCCCCCGGCCAAGCTGAACCGAATTTTACCTTCAATAACTCTGCCTGTTTTTCGATAATCGAACAACCTTCTTTGATATCATCTGTAATTACGTTTCCGCCAAAAGGCACAACCGCGGTGTGACGAATGATTCCATCTTTAAAAATGGCCAAATCTGTTGTTCCGCCACCGATGTCAATTAAGGCAACGCCGGCTTCTTTTTCTTCCTGACTTAAAACAGCATCTGCTGAAGCCAATGGTTCTAAAGTCAATCCTGATAATTCAATACCCGAACTTTGAATACATCTTCCAACGTTTCTGATGGATGATGCTTGTCCAACTACTACATGGAAACTCGCTTCCAATCTTCCGCCGTACATTCCGATAGGCTCTTTGATTTCCGACTGCCCGTCGATTTTGAATTCTTGTGGCAAAACGTGGATAATCTCTTCTCCCGGAAGCATCGCTAATTTGTTAACTTGGTCGATTAGCAATTGGATATCTCTTCCGCTGATTACTTCTTCAGGATTTGTTCTGATAACGTAATCGGTGTGTTGTATGCTGCGAATGTGTTGTCCGGCAATGCCCACTACCACATCGTTTATTTTGTAACCTGAATTATTTTCTGCTTCAAGAACTGCTTGTTGAATTGACTGAATCGTTTGGGTAATATTATTTACAACACCACGAGCCACTCCGAGACTTTTCGATTTACCGACACCTAAAATTTCCAACTTTCCATACTCATTCTTCTTGCCAATCATGGCCACAATCTTGGTTGTCCCAATGTCTAATCCGACTGCAATATTCTCTTTTTCCATAATCTTCTATTTAATGCACACCACTTGCTTGGTAAACTTCAAATTAATTCTTCGGTACTGGTCCAAAGTGCTATCTAAAACCGCCTTCTGAAAAAAGGCTTTATAATTCTTAAATTTTCTTTCGATGTTAATTGTTATACCGAAATCGATTTGATAATCGTAATTTCTGTTCGCCATAATTAAGCTACCGTTAGGCAAAACTTGTACACCAATGATATTTTTTTTCAAAAAATCATCCTCGGCTATTCTCTTCAAAACTTCAGACAATTTTTCTTTTTTTACTGCTGTAATTTCCCCCGATAACAGTGGCACTCTGGCGGTGTAATTATCTGATAAAGGCATTTTATTTCCCTCATAATCAATATAGAAAGAACCTGTTTCGTCAAACACTCTGCCGACTGGTGTTTTTTGTTCCACCACTGCTTTTAAAACACCATCAACACTCACAAAAACATCAGCTTTTTGAATCATCTGATGATTGTTGATAGACTTTTCCAATTTATTCAAATCTAACCCATCTTTATTGATAGTTTTTAGGTCCTGATTTTTTTCTATTAACAATTTATTAACCGTTTCAGACTTCAAAAAAAGACTGTTTTCACCCACAAAAACAACCTCTGTTTTCTTTACTTTCCGCATGGCATTTCGGTGCGAAGTGAACGAAAACAGGAAGATTACGAGGGTAATCATCAATACTAATCTGATATTTATCCAAGTAAAAACTTTCATGATAAAGCCAATTTAATTTTCGGAACTAATTCACCAATGTCTCCGGCACCGATGGTGACAATTATTTTAGCGCTGCTTTCCAAAATTGACGGAATTAAATCGCCTTTTGCAACCCATTTTTTATTTGAATTTTCCATTTTGGAAAGCAACCAACTTGACGTAATTCCTTCCATCGGTAATTCTCTTGCCGGATAAATATCCAACAACAAAATTTCGTCGAACTGCGACAAACTTTTGGCAAAATCATCAGCAAAATCTTTGGTTCTGCTAAACAAATGCGGCTGGAAAATGGCGAGTACTTTTTGGTTCGGATATAACTCACGAACGGCTTGATGCACAGCGTTAATTTCTGTCGGATGATGCGCATAATCATCTATATAAACCAAGTCGTTTGTCTTAATTTGATAGGAAAATCTGCGTTGGATTCCTTTGAATGAAGCCAAGGCTTTGGCAATGGACTCGGTTGGGGTACCATAAGTCTTAGACATTGCTAAAGCCATCAAGGCATTCATTAAATTGTGTCTTCCCGGCAAACCGAATTTCAAATCGCGAATCGTTTCTGAGGGCGTTTGCACATCAAAAACATAAAATCCGTTTTCGATTCGGATGTTGAAAGCTTTATAGGTTGATTCTTCATCGATTCCAATGGTTAAGCCCTCGAGTGGCAAACCTTTTGGCACGAATAAATTATTTTTATTTTCTACTTTGTCTGCGAATTCCCTGAATGAATCTTCGATGGCGTTTGCATCGCCATAAATATCCAAATGATCCGCATCCATCGAGGTTACGCAAGCAATATCCGGATGCAAATGCAGAAATGAGCGATCAAATTCGTCTGCTTCAACAACGGTAACTGTTTTTCCGTTTCCGATTAAATTGGAATGATAATTTTCTACAATTCCGCCTAAAAAAGCAGTGACATCTGCACCACTTTCATAAAGAATATGACCCAAAATACTGGACGTTGTTGTTTTTCCGTGTGTTCCGGCCACGGCGAAACAAAACGTGTCTTTGGTGATGATTCCCAACACTTCCGCACGTTTTTTTACTGTATAATTTCTTTCCAAAAAGTAATTCCATTCCGAGTGCGAAACGGGAACAGCCGGCGTGATAATTACTAACGTATTTTCAACATAATACTCTTCTGGAATTAAACCAATACTGTCTTCAAAGTGAATGTTCATTCCGCCCGCAATCAACTCGTTGGTCAACATGGTTGGCGTCTTGTCGTAACCCGAAACATTTTTACCGATGTTTTGGAAATAACGAGCCAAGGCGCTCATTCCGATGCCTCCGATGCCGATGAAATATACGTTATGGATTTGGTTTAGATTCATTTTATTTACTGAGTAGCTGAGATACTATGTTTTTATCAATTTTATTATTTGTTCTACTATGTCTTTTGTAGCGTTTGGCTTGGCTAATTTTTTTATGTTTTGGCTTAATGTTAGCTGCAAATCTTCATTGGAAATTAAATCTGAAAAGGTGGTTTCAAACGTTGAATCCAATTCGCTTTCTCTCAAAAGGATGGCGCCATTTTTATCTACAATGGCTTTCGCATTTTTGGTTTGATGGTCTTCGGCCACATTGGGTGACGGAATAAAAATGGTTGGTTTTCCCACCAAACACAACTCAGAAACTGACGATGCTCCGGCACGCGAAATCACGAAATCGGCTGCCGCATAAATCAAATCCATTCTGTCAATGAAATCAACCACTTGAACATTCTCTCTTTCGTTGAAATGTTGGTATTCATCGAAATACAATTTACCGCATTGCCAAAAAACCTGAACACCGCTTTCTAAAAGAAAATCGAGTTCTTTTGCGATTAATTGGTTTATTCTTCTTGCCCCGAGACTCCCACCCAAAACCAACAAGGTTTTTTTATGGGTATCTAATTTGAAATAAGCTATTCCTTCTTCTGTCTTGGTTTCCACATCCAGCAAATCCTGACGAACGGGATTTCCTGTGAAAACAATCTTCTCTTTTGGAAAAAATCGTTCCAAATTTTCATACGCCACACAAATCGCATTGGCTCTTTTGCTCAACAGTTTGTTGGTAATTCCGGGAAACGAATTTTGTTCTTGAATCACGGTTGGAATATCCATACTATTGGCCATTTGCAATAACGGTCCGCTGGCAAAACCACCAGTTCCGATGACCACATCGGGTTTGAAACTTTTTAAAATTTGGCGCGAAGTCAAAAGACTACTTACCAATTTTAAGGGAAACATGGCGTTTTGTAAGGTCAATTTTCGTTGCAAACCGGCAATCCAAAGACCATTGATTTTATATCCAGCTTGAGGCACTTTTTGCATTTCCATTTTATCTTTGGCGCCTACAAAAAGAAATTCCGCTTCCGGAAATCGAGACTTTAATTCATTGGCAATCGCAACCGCCGGATAAATGTGTCCGCCTGTTCCGCCGCCGCTTAATATGAATTTTAATTTGCTCATTTGTTATTTCTTCAAAATTGGTTCCAATGGATTGGCTTTGTCTTCGATTGAAAAACCTTCCAGTTCTATTTTTTGCTTCGCCTGTTCGCCATTCTGGCTCGAGTCAGCTTCTTCCTCTTCTTGCAATTGCTTGTCAATCATGCGTTGTAAAGCATCTTCTCTCTTTTGTTTTTCAGCTAATTCTTCTGCAATTTCTTCTTCTTTCTTGGTCACACTTAAAATAATTCCGAGTGCGATACAAGTCATCCAAATGGAACTTCCTCCACTACTAATCAAGGGTAATGTTTGTCCGGTTACCGGTAATAATTCTACTGCGACAGCCATATTGGTCATCGCTTGAAAAATAATTGGAAACCCTAAACCGATGACGACGAGTTTTCCGAAAAGCGAATTGGATTTGTGAGCCGCAACGACAAATCGGAACAACAAAAGCAAGTACATACACAATACCAAAATACCTCCGAACAATCCGTATTCTTCAACAATAATGGCATAAATGAAATCGGAAGAAGATTGTGGCAAAAAATTTTTCTGCACACTTTTCCCCGGACCTAATCCATAAACACCACCTGACGCGATAGCGATTTTGGCCTTTTCGATTTGGTAATCATCTTCATCGGGTTTGTCTGTGGTGAAATTATCAATACGGTTAATCCAAGTATCTACACGATTTGGAAAAGCTTCAGGGAATTGTTTGGCTACCAAAATAAAAAAGGTCAAGCCGATGATTCCAGCGCCCAGAATAATTCCGATATATTTTAATGGATATTTACCAATAAACGTCAACATCAAAACCATTGAAAAGATCAAAGCTGCCGTGGATAAATTGGCGGGTAAAATTAAAACTACCGTTATAAAAACCGGTGTCCATAAATCCCACAATGAATTTTGAAATGTGATTGGTGTTTCACGGCTTTTGGACAAATAGCGCGCAACAAAAACATACAATACTATTGAGGCTAAAGTTGACGTTTGAAACGTTATTCCGATAAACGGAATTTGGATCCAGCGGCTGGCATTGGCACCATCGATAATGGTTCCTTTAAGCAATGTATAAATTAACAACACCCAAACGACCGGCAACAATAGTCGTGAAATCGTTCGGAAATAGTGATACGGTACTTTGTGAATTTTGTATAAAATAAAAAACCCTACTAAAACTTGCGCTCCGTGTTTTAACAAATACGTCAAAGCATTTCCGGAACCGTGACGCATGTAAGCTAAATTACTACTCGCACTAAACACCGGCATAAACGAAAATAACGCCAACAAGGCAACGAATGCCCAGATGACTTTATCTCCTTTTAAACTGTGAATTAGCTCTTTCATGTTACTATTACAAATTTTGAACTGCTACTTTAAATTGGTTTCCTCTGTCTTCGTAATTTTGGAACAAATCAAAACTGGCACAAGCTGGAGACAATAAAACTGCATCACCTTTTTCGGTTAAATGTTTCGCAGTATTTACGGCATCGCGCATGTTGTCCACTTCCACCATCATATCTACTACATCACTAAAGGCATCGATGATTTTTTTGTTATCTAAACCAAGACAAATAATTGCTTTAACTTTTTCGCGCACTAACGGCATCAACTCACTGTAATCGTTTCCTTTATCGACACCACCGACAATCCAAACCGTTGGCACTGTCATGCTGTCTAATGCGAAGAAAGTTGCGTTTACATTGGTTGCTTTGCTGTCGTTGATGTATTGAACATTTTGAATTTTCAGTACTTTTTCCAAACGGTGTTCTACCCCTTGAAAATTGGACAAACTCTCTCGAATGGTTTGCTTTCTGATTTTCATCAATTGGGCGACAGAAGTGGCAGCCATAGCGTTTTTCATGTTGTGTTTTCCTTCTAAAGAAATGTCCGCTGTTTTCATTTCAAATTCCTCGTTGTTGATGATGATGTCCATAATATTGTTTTTTATAAAGGCTCCGTTTTCAAAAGTTTGTAATAGTGAAAAAGGAATTAATTGTGCTTTTGTTTTATTGTTTTGTAACCACTCTGAAATCGCCTCGTCATCGGCGTCATAGATGAAAAAATCATCTTCAGTTTGGTTCATTGTTATTCTAAATTTTGACGCGATATAATTTTCATATTTGTACTCATATCTGTCTAAATGATCAGGACTAATGTTGGTCAGAATCGCTATGTCAGGTTTGTAACGTATTATTCCGTCTAATTGAAAACTGCTCAATTCCAACACATAGCAATCGTAGTTTTCTTCGGCCACTTGCCAAGCAAAACTTTTACCAATATTTCCGCCCAATCCAACATTCAATCCACCTTCTTTTAGCAAGTGGTAAGTCAACATTGTTGTTGTTGTTTTCCCGTTACTTCCGGTGATTCCGATGGTTTTGGCTTTGGTAAACGGATAAGCAAATTCTATTTCGGAAATGACTGAAATTCCATTTTCCAACAGTTTTTTTACCAGTGGCGATTTATCGGGAATTCCGGGACTTTTCATAACGACATCGGCATTCAGAATCAAATCTTCTGTGTGCTGTTCGTCTTCCCATTTAATTTCATATTGATTAAGAACGTCTTTGTATTTTTCTTTTATTTTTCCCATATCGGACACGAAAACTTCGAATCCTTCTTTCTTTCCTAAAATGGCGGTTCCCACACCACTTTCTCCTCCACCAAGTATTACCAATCTTTGCATTATCTTAATTTTAAAGTCACTATGGAAACGATTGCTAACAGTATGGCTACAATCCAAAAACGGGTTACGATTTTACTTTCGTGATAGCCTTTCTTCTGGTAATGATGGTGCAATGGCGACATGAGGAAAATTCGTTTCCCTTCGCCAAAGCGTTTTTTGGTGTATTTGAAATAGGAAACCTGCATAATCACGGATAAGTTTTCGGCAAAAAAGATGGCACACAATACCGGTAGCAACATTTCTTTACGAACTGAAATCGCCAAAACGGCTATAATTCCGCCAATGGTCAAACTTCCGGTATCGCCCATAAATACCGATGCCGGATAAGAATTGTACCAAAGAAACCCGATTAACGCTCCGACGAATGCCGAAATAAAAACCGTCATTTCCCCTGAATTTGGGATGTACATGATATTCAAATAACCTGAGAGAATAACGTTACCCGAAACGAAAGTAAAAATACCCAATGCGAGTACCGAAATAGCCGAAGTTCCAGCCGCTAATCCATCGATTCCATCGGTTAAATTGGCACCATTAGAAACCGCAGTGATGATAAAAATCACAATTGGAATAAATATTAACCATGCCCAATTTTCATAACCTTCGCCCGTCCATTCGATGAATTTGGCATAATCCAACTCATTATTTTTAGTGAATGGAATAGTTGTCGTAGTTGATTTGTGTTCAACCGGCACTTGAGAAATAACATTCTCTGTTTGGTTAGTAACAATTGTGGCTTTTTCTCTAACGGTTACGCCCGGATGAAAATACAGCACCGAACCTACAATTAGTCCTAAACCAACTTGTCCAATTACTTTGAAAATACCTTTTAAACCTTGTTTGTCCTTTTTGAAAATCTTGATGTAATCGTCAATAAATCCGATAGTTCCCATCCAAAGTGTGGTCACTATCAAAAGGATGATGTAAATATTATTCAGTTTGGTCAACAAAATTACCGGAATCAATGTGGCGATAATGATGATTAATCCACCCATTGTTGGTGTTCCCGCTTTTTCATTTTGTCCTTGTAATCCAAGTTCTCTAACCGTTTCGCCTACTTGTTGGTTTCTCAAGAAGTTGATAATTTTTTTACCATAAATGGTCGAAATCATCAGCGATAAAAGAATGGCTAGAGCAGAACGAAAGGTAATGTACTGGAAAACTCCTGTTCCCGGTACATCCATGGTTTTGTCGAGGTATTCAAATAAATAATATAACATAGGTTTATTTGTTTAGCTGTTCTAATAGTTCTTTTACAATTTTCATATCGTCAAAATCATGGCGGACGCCTTGAATTTCCTGATACGTTTCGTGGCCTTTTCCTGCAATTAGGATAATATCATTTGGGCTAGCCAATTGACAAGCGGTTTTGATGGCTTGTTTTCTATCGACAATCGACAAGGTTTTTTTGTGATTTTGAGGCTCAACGCCCTTTTCCATATCCGCAATAATATCAATTGGATCTTCGGATCTAGGATTATCAGAAGTTATGATGACCTGATTGCTCAGTTTTGTTGCAATGTTCGCCATGATTGGCCTTTTGGCTTTGTCTCTGTCGCCACCACAACCCACTACGGTTATCAATTTTTCGTTGTTCGTACGAATATCATTTATGGTGCTCAACACATTTTCCAAAGCATCCGGCGTATGAGCATAATCTACAATCGCTGTGATTTTTTGGTTGGAAACGATAAACTGGAAACGACCCGAAACACTTTCTAATTCAGAAAGCAAACGCAATACTTCTAATTTGTCCAATCCTAATTCAACCGCTGTTCCGAAAATTGCCAATAAATTATAAGCATTGAAAGTCCCAATCAGCCTAACCCAAACTTCATTTTCATTGATTTTCAATAACAAACCTGACAATTGATTTTCTAAGATTTGAGCTTTGTAATCGGCATAGGATTTTAAGGCATAAGTCAATTTTCTGGCAAAGGTATTTTGCAACATTACCAGACCGTTTTTGTCATCGATATTGGTCAAGGCAAAAGCCGTTTTTGGCAAATGGTCAAAAAATGATTTTTTTACGTCTCTGTATTCTGCAAAGGTTGGATGATAATCTAAATGGTCGTGCGACAAATTGGTAAAAACTCCACCTGAAAAATGTAACCCTTCGGTACGCTTTTGGTGAATACCGTGTGAACTCACTTCCATGAAGCAAAATTCAACACCAACCGCATTCATTTCCGCCAAATAATAATTGATGGTTAAGGAATCCGGAGTTGTGTGTGTGGCTTTGTATTCCGTCTCATCGACCATGATTTTTACGGTCGATAACAAGCCAACTTTGTAACCCGCTTTTTTAAACAATTGGAACAAAAGAGAAGCGATTGTTGTTTTACCATTTGTTCCGGTAATTCCGACTAATTTTAAATTTTGTGACGGATTGCCGTAATAATTAGAAGCTAAAAATGCTAAAGCCGAATTAGTATCTTTTACTTGAATGTAAGTCACTCCGGTCACAATAACTTCCGGCAAAGTATCACAAACGATAACGGTGGCACCAAGATTTATGGCTTTCTCAATAAAATCATGACCATTTGAAACCGAACCGCGAATCGCCACAAAAATATCATTCTCTTGAACTTTTCGCGAGTCGAATTCTATTTTGCCAATAGTCATTTCGGTCGAACCTTTTACGACTTCGATAGCAACTTTGTATAATATGTCTTTTAAAATAATCACGATAATTCGAGTATGATGATTTGATTTTTACTTAAAGCGGAACCGGGTTGAATGGATTGTCTTTTCACTTTTCCAAACCCAATGACTTTTACTTTCACTTTCATGTTTTCCAAAAGTGCCACAGCGTCCATGCCGCTCATCCCTTTTACATTTGGAATCGTTTTTCCATCTATGTTTGACTTGTCTTCGTAAACCTTATAGGCTTTCTCTTGCTTGGCGATTTTTTGGTTCAGATTTTTGACTTCATTCGTTGATGGCGCATCGGTAAAAATCTTTTGAGCTACGCGTTTGAAAACCGGTCCGGCCACATCGGCTCCGTAATAATTATTGCCTGAAGTATTTGGTTTGTGAACGACAACTATACAAGAATATTTAGGGTTTTCCGCTGGAAAAAACCCAACGAAAGAAGAAATATAATGTTTGTCGTTTCCACTGTTTTTACCGTAATTGGCTTGCGCTGTTCCGGTCTTTCCTGCCATCGAAAAATCTTTGGAATACAATTTGGAACCTGTTCCTCTTTTGACTACATTTTCTAAAACCGCTTTTAGTTTCTTAACCGTTTCATCCGAACAGATTTTTGGGTTGATGACTTCTTTGTTGTATTTTTTGATGACTTTATTCCACTCTTTGATTTCTGAAACAAATTGTGGCTTTACCATTTCACCATTATTGGCAACGGCATTATACAAGGTCAAAGTCTGCAAAGGCGTTACCGAAACACCATATCCAAAAGCCATCCATGGCAGTGAAATTGCACTCCAATGTTTGTCGCCGGGTTGCGGTATATAAGGTTTGCCTTCTCCTTGGAATGGCAATCCTAACGGCTTGTTTAAACCCATTCTATCAATTCTGTCAACGAACTCTTTTGGGTTGTTTTTATAATTTTCATAAACGGCTTGTACCAAAACTGTGTTGGAAGAAACCTCAAAACCTCTTCCTAAAGAAATTTTTCCATAACCGCCTTCGTGTGAATCGCGTACTTTTTTCCCTCTATATTCCACAATACCGCCGCGGCTATCGTACACTTTACTCGTATCCACTTTACCGTCATCTAACAAGGCTATCATATCAACCAATTTGAAGGTCGAACCCGGTTCGTGTGATTCCGCTATGGCGTAATTGGTGGTTTCAAAATAAGTTGAATCGCTTTCTTTTAGTTTTCCCAAATTGGAAATCGCTCGGATTTTACCCGTTTTGGTTTCCATCACAATTACGCAACCGTGTTCTGCCTTGAATTCTTGTAATTGCTTTAACAAAGCATGATGCGCAATGTCTTGTATATAAACATCAATCGTAGAAATCACATCATAACCATCTTGCGGATCAACTTCATTTACATCACGAATAGGCTTCCATTGTCCTTTGGCAATTTTTTGCTTTAAAACTTTGCCGTCTTTTCCATTTAAATATTTTCTAAAAGACCATTCAATTCCTTTTCCGTCCGGTTTTCCATCAGGAGTGATTCTTTCGTAACCAATGGTTCTTTCCGCAATTTTCCCTATAGGATGTTCGCGAACCGTTTCTTGTTCGGTAATCATTCCGCCTTTATTAGCTCCTAAATTGAATAAGGGAAAACTCTTAATTTTTATGTATTGTGTATAACTTAAATCGCGCGCAATCAGTAAATATCGATTTTTGTTGTTTCTGGCCATAGTCAATTGAGAATGGTAAAAACTGCTGGGCTTACCTAACATTTTAGCCAATGAATCTGCCAATGGCTTTACATTTTCTTTAAAATCTTCAACTTTTGGTGCGATTGCATCAAATCTGATATTATAATTCGGAATAGAAGTAGCGAGCAAACTTCCGTCAGCGGAATAAATATTCCCTTTATTCGCTGGAATCACGAAGTTCTTCACTGTTCTTTCTTTGGCTAATTTTCTATAATAGTCACCTTCAACCCACTGAATTTTGGTGAGTTTGAAAGCAATTGCGAAAGCCATCAGAAAAAGACAGAAAGCAACTAAGTAAATTCGGTAAGAGATATGTTTATCTTCTACTGCCATAATTTTTGGAAGAAAGTTTTTTCTACCGGTTTTTTAATTTTTATTTTTTGTGGCGGAACCGATGAAGGGAAAATATTTCTTTCTTTCATTTTCTCGGAAACGGTCGATTCCATTTTTAATTTCATTAATTCGGAGCGGTTGTCAACAAACTCTGAGCGCAATTCTTTCACTTCATTGGTTAACTCGGCAATTCTAAAAATCTTTTGATCGTACCTGTGTTCGTTAGCAATCATCAAAATCGCTAACAGAATCAAAAACAGTATGAATCGCCAGTTTTTGGTAGCGTCTTCATTGACTAGAAATCGGGCTTTTAATATGCTGTAAACTCCTTTTTTCATCGCTTTTCTGCTATTCTTAATTTGGCACTACGCGCTCTGTTGTTGATTTTGATTTCAGCATCGTCAGGAACAATTAGTTTTCCAACCAACTTGAACGGTACTGAAAAATTTCCAAAGAAATCGCGTTCCGGTTCTCCTTCAAATAAGCCATTTTTCATAAAGCGTTTTACCAATCTATCTTCTAAAGAATGATAGGAAATCACGCTTAATCTTCCTTCCGGTTTTAATATTTCAAGTGATTGTTCCAAAAACTCTTTCAACACTTCCATCTCCTGGTTTACTTCAATTCTAATCGCTTGATAAATCTGAGCCAAGATTTTATTTTTAAACTGATCCGGTAAAAATTTGGCCAAAACCATTTTTAATTCGTCAGTTGTATTGATTTTTTTGTATTCTCTGGCTTCGATAATGGTTCTGGCAATGGCCGGCGCTGCTTTTAATTCGCCATAATCCAAAAACACTCTTTTTAAATTGGCATCATCATACTCATTAATCACTTTATGCGCATCGAGTTCATTTCTTTTGCTCATTCTCATATCCAAATCGGCATCAAAACGCGTAGAAAAACCTCTTTCAGGAACATCAAATTGGTGAGACGAAACCCCTAAATCGGCTAAAATACCATCGACACTTTTCACCCCGTGAAATCTCAAAAAACGCTTGATATACCTGAAATTCTCGTGAATCAAAGTGAATCTTTCATCGGGTAAAGTATTGGCCAACGCATCTTCATCTTGGTCAAATCCGAACAATCTTCCGTTTGGTCCTAAGCGACTCAGAATTTCTTTTGAATGTCCGCCACCGCCAAAAGTCACATCAACATAAATTCCATCGGGCTTGATATTCAAGCCATCGACAGTTTCCTTCAACAAAACCGGATTATGATATTCCATTGTCATCATCATTTATATTTCCCATTACATCTTCTGCCAAATCAGCAAAATCGATATCATCGCCTGCAATTGATTTCTCGTATAAATCTTTATCCCAAATCTCAACGATGTTCACCGCTGACGAAAGCACTATATCTTTTGAAATGTGACCAAAAGCCACTAAATCTTTCGGAATTAACAATCGGCCCAAATCGTCAACTTCCACTACTTTCACTCCGGCCGTAAAACGACGAATGAAATCATTGTTTTTCTTTACAAATCGATTGAGTTTGTTGATCTTTTGCATCATCAAATTCCATTCAATCATCGGATATAATTCCAAACACGGTTGAAACACAGAACGCTTCAAGACGAAGCCATCTTGAAGAGAATTAGCCAGTTGCTTCTTTAAAGCCGAAGGAATCATCAACCTTCCTTTGGCGTCAACTTTGCACTCATATGTTCCGATTATGGAGTTCAATTGCAGTTAATTTTGGTTATCAGCAAAAATATAAAAATAATTACCACAATTTACCACAAAATACCACTTTGTTGATAAGTTTTACCACTTCATTCCCTTTTCGGTCAAAAACGCAATAAATTCATCCTCAACGAATTCTTGATGAATGTTTAATGAATTTAGATTTGAGAAGAAAATAAAATATAAAAAACTCATTTTAAGGGTTTTTATTGCATAAAATTGATTTTATTGGCTTGAGAATAGATGGGTAAATTTTTATAATTAACAAGCTGATTTTTTTAAAATTTGTTGATGAAAAACTACATTTTAGTAGTAAATATTCCTGACATGAAGCTATTTTTATCTTTAAAATCATATATTTGTTGCCAAGGTAAAAAGTCAAAAAAATTACATGGAAGGAAATTTTAAAAAAGAGGGCAAGTATTCCTATTTCGAAGCTGGAGAAGGTACGCCAATCGTTGTTTTACATGGATTGATGGGCGGATTGAGTAATTTTAGCGGTGTTGCCAATTACTTTTCCTCACTAGGTTATAAAGTAGTTATTCCCGAGTTGCCCATTTACACCCAAAACATCTTAAAAACCAATGTCAAGGCTTTTGCCAGATATGTAAAAGATTTTATTACTTTTAAAGGTTTTGACCGCGTTATTCTTCTTGGAAATTCGCTTGGCGGACATATTGCTTTGTACCATTCCAAAATGTACCCAGAAAAAGTTGCAGGATTAGTAATTACAGGAAGTTCAGGCCTTTACGAAAGCGCCATGGGTGACAGTTACCCAAAGCGCGGTGATTATGAGTATATCAAAAAGAAAGCTGAAGCGGTTTTTTACGACCCAAATGTAGCCACAAAAGAAATTGTTGACGAAGTTTTTTCGGTGGTGAATGACCGTATCAAAGTGATTAAAACCTTGACGATTGCCAAAAGTGCGATTCGCCACAATATGGCTAAAGATTTACCTAAAATGCATGTAAAAACTTGTATCATTTGGGGTAAAAACGACCAAGTTACGCCACCGGAAGTAGCTGAAGAATTCCACAAATTAATGCCCAATTCTGAATTGTATTGGATTGACAAATGTGGTCATGCTGCAATGATGGAACATCCGGACGAATTTAACCGATTATTACATGAATGGTTAAAAGAAGTTCATTTATAAACAAAAGTCCTTTTGGGACTTTTTTATTTTAATAAAATCCAATGAAAATTACCAGTGCCGAATTTATCATCAGTAATTCTGACGTGAGCAAATGTCCGAAAGAACCTTTGCCGGAATACGCTTTTATTGGTCGTTCCAATGTGGGAAAATCGTCTTTGATTAACATGTTGACCAACCATAAAAATTTGGCTAAAACCTCCGGAAAACCGGGAAAAACTCAGTTAATCAATCACTTTAAAATCAATTTGAATTGGTTCTTAGTCGATTTACCGGGTTATGGATATGCTCGAGTTTCCAAAAAAACCAAAGAAGTTTTTCAAGAGTTTATCACCGATTATTTTGAAAAAAGAGAACAATTGGTTTGCGCGTTTGTTTTAATCGACATCCGATTGGAAGCACAGAAAATTGATTTGGAATTCATTACCTATTTAGGTGAAATTGAAATACCGTTTTGCATCATTTTTACCAAAGCCGATAAAATCAGTAGAGGCAAAATTGATTCTCACATTGCTGCGTATAGAAAAGCACTTTTGGCCAATAACTGGGAAGAAATGCCGCAACACTTTGTAACCTCAGCAACTGAAACCACTGGTAGAGATGCTGTTTTGGGCTTTATTGACAGTGTAAATGAAGAAATGTTTAAAAGTGGGGATTTATAATTTATGAAAAAAATATTCATTCTGTTAACACTTGTTATTTCAACAGGTTGCAACTTGAATCATTTTACTTTATACAACAGCGATAGAACAAATGGCCTAGATTTTCAAGAAGGAAAATGGTTAATCGGAAACATCGAAATCAATCCGTTTTATAAAGACAAACTAACAGAATTGGTCTACACCAATTTTAATTCGCGCTTAAGTGAAAGAGTGAAACTTGTTTCACAAGAAAAATCTTTACTGATTCCGGTCAAAATTGATCTAAATCCAAGTAAAGAGGAACTCAAAAAGCTGAAGATTGGAACCAATTACGATTACTTTGTCAATGTTAAATGCAAAAGTAACAGGAACGATATCAGTAATTTCAAATTAATTGAACACGACTATTATCTCAAGCAAATGTCTTTTGCCGAAATAACATTAGAAGTTTATGATTTAAAACTTGAAAAAATAGTCTACACCCAAACAGCCAGAGGAAATATTGACGAACATATGAGCGCAACTTCAAGGCCAATTTATAATGTAATTATGGGATGTTATAAAAAGATTTGGGAAGATATTGCGAGCAAATCTATTCATTAGCATTTTTATTTCTTCAACTCCAATTTCTCCGCAAAATAATCACAGAAATCTTTCATCGTATCCGCCATTTTTTCATCGGCAGTTGCACGTTGAAAAGTATCCGCCATGGCCACTAAGGTTTGGTGAAAAAACAATTTCATTTCGTCTACCGGCATGTCTTTGGTCCACAAATCAATGCGAAGTGTTTCTTGCGCTTTGCTGTCCCAAATGGAAAGCATCATCGCTTTCGCCTCTTCTTCATCAACGCCGCCATCTTGGGCTGTCCATGTTAGTTTTTCGGGTACGCGGTTTTCATCTAATTCGACATTGAATTTTATTTCGGATTTTATGGTATTACTCATTCTTTTTAGGTTTGTATTTTGATTTTTCAAATAATTCTTTAGCGTCCATTTTCAGCATGTCTTGCAAACTTACTTCGTTATTTTCCATGAAAGAACGAACAATTTGCCAACCAATCCATTGCCCAACTCTGCCGGGAGATTCGTTATCAATTTCAAGAAAGAATTTAGAAAACGGTGCCAAATTAATAAAGCGATTTGCCAATCGTGAATCAGAACTGAAAAGCAAATCTTCTTCTATAAAAAAGCGCCAAATGTAACTTTCGTTTTCCTGACACCAAGTGATTTTCTCAGGCAAGTAACCAATTTTTTCAGCATCTGTATGATTGGGAAGTACTAAATCTTTTAAATATAATTCTTTACCATAATAAATCATTTCAGACAATAATGTTTTGTCAGTAGGTGGCGGAATTTTTCTCATGGCGTAACTTGTTACGATATCCGGCATCATTTGTCGCTCTTCAAAATTCTGTCTCAAATATTCCGGAAAAGTATAAAATTTAACATCTTTCCCGAGATACAATTCCAAAGCAATTATCAATTTATCATTGGCATAAATCGCTTTACTGTTATAATCCATTTCACCAATTACAGTGTAGACTCTAGGCAAAACAGTTTCCGGAAAATAGTATTTGAGGTGTTTGAACAAATCTTCAATTTCGGATGTTTGTTTGCCGAAATCCGGGTATTTTTTTTGCACTTCCGCATACAGATCTTTCCAATCTTTGTTTTGCATTTTTTCAATCCAAACCTTATCATCAAATCCTTCCGGAAAGAAAAATGGGTATTCGGCTTTTAAATTAGGCAGGTCTTTTGGAGAAGCTTCAAAGAAAGCTTGATCAAATCGATTGACTTTTAAAGCCACCGGAATTTCTTCAACTGCTTTTTCTACTTTAGATTTCTTATCACAAGAAACCAGCAGAAAAACCAACGTTATTATTGCAAAATACTTTTTCATTACAGAGAATTTATATGACCAAAATGGGACTGAAAAGTTTGTGATTTTTTTACATTTGCAAATATACATTTCCGTTTCTAAAAACTTTCATAAAAAAATGGCTAAAAAAAGTAAAATCAAAGTAGGGGAAACTAATACCCATATTGTTACATGGTTAAAGGATTATGCTACAAAAGCAAAAGTAAATGGTTTTGTGATTGGTATTTCAGGTGGTATTGATTCGGCCGTAACCTCAACATTGTGCGCCCAAACCGGATTAACAACTTTGTGTATCGAAATGCCGATTCACCAAGACCCAAATCAAGTAAGCCGTGGTAGAGAACACATTGAACAGTTGAAAGAGCGTTTTCCGAATGTTCAAAATGCAGAAACCAATTTAACTGAAGTTTTTGAAGCATTCAAGAAAGCCTTCCCTCATTCGGATAATGAAACCAAGTTTAATCTCTCGTTAGCCAATACAAGAGCACGATTGCGAATGACAACGTTATATTATTTTGCCGGAATTCATGGCTTGTTAGTTGCCGGGACAGGAAATAAAGTTGAGGATTTTGGGGTTGGGTTTTACACCAAATATGGCGATGGCGGTGTTGATTTGAGTCCGATTGCCGATTTAATGAAGAGTGATGTATATGCTTTGGGAGAATATTTAGAAATACCGAAGTCGATACAAAATGCAGCACCAACCGACGGTTTGTTTGGCGATTCAAGAACCGATGAAGACCAATTGGGAGCGAGTTATGACGAATTAGAATGGGCGATGTTAGAAACAGAAAACAACAAAAAAAATGAGGATTTTTCAGGAAGAGAGAAAGAAGTTTTTGAGATTTATAAGAAGTTAAATACAATAAATCAACACAAAATGAATCCAATTCCTGTATGTATAATCCCAATTTTTTTAAAATAATATCAATTTTGTTAACATTTTTTGAATATAATTTTTTAACTTTACAGTAATTTCTATTAATTTTTATCAAATACCACAATTATGATAAATGTATGTATTGCGGATAACTTTCCGGTTGTACACTTTGGAATGAAAGCCTACTTCAAGGATCACCCTGAAATAAGCATCGTTTCCAACGTAGGAAATTTTTTTATGGTTCCCGATGCTTTAAGAAACAAAGAAATTGACGTCTTAATCATCGATTTAGAGCTTGAAGGATTAAAGAGTATTTATGAACTCAAGTCAATCATCAGAAATTTTCCAAAAACTAAAGTTGTCGTCTTCAGTAGTTTGTCAGAACACATTTATGCGCCTAACGCTATTAAAGCAGGTTGTGCAGGATATGTTCATAAGACATCAAAGCTTGAAAATTTAGGGATCACCATTGTCAAAGTAAGTCAAGGACAGATTATCCTAAATGAAGAGATCAAGAGAAACCTAGCGTTGATTGCTAAGCAGAACAAATCAGAGCGTTTGTACCGAAAACTTTCGAACAGAGAGATTGAGGTATTGCGTTTCTTAAGCGACGGCAAGAAAAACAACGAGATTGCAAAAATCTTAACGCTTAATGAGAAAACCATCAGTACTTATAAACTTCGTTTATTGACGAAGCTAAATGTGACTAACTTGGTAGACCTTGTTAATAAAGCTAAGACTTTGGAAATCGTTTAAAACTAAAAACCCGCAAAATGCGGGTTTTTTTATATGTAAGTTGACCGTATTCTGCCTATTTTATTGGTTAAACTGACTTTTAATTTGTTGTAATCATTAATGGTTGCCATAATTTCTCCAGAATCACTTTCTTCTTCTTTGCTGAAATTATTCATCAAGTCTAATATCAGTTTATTGATTAAATATTCGCGTAGTGAAATAATGGTTTCGGAAACATACTGACTTACGTTTTGGGTTTTGGTTTTGACGTAAATATGTTTGGTTTCCCAATTGTGCAACAGTTCTCTTTCTTCCGACATTAAAATATCAGTTACCATTTGAGAATGTTCCGGAGACAATTGCATTAAATAATGCTCAACATTGAACTCTTCGTTTTGGTTGTAATAGTTAATCAAATCGGTATAAATTCCTTGAAACATTGGATTTGCCAATTCTACTTCGTCTTCTTGCAAACTCAGATAGATTCGCTGGAACACTTTAAAGGTGTTGGTTTCCTTTTCTTCTAACATTTCACCTTCCTCATTAGCTTTTAGAATAAAGTCATCAAAATCGGCTTCATGCGAACCATAAAGCAACAACATCTCAATTATTTTTCGTTCCAAATCATAGATAATATCAACTTTGTCCTGAATAACTTTTGGTTCATTCTTAACAACTTCAAAAGCGGTTTGTCCCGAAGTCTCAGAATTTTTGAGCTTTTTGCCTGCTTCCGAAATGTCTTTTTGCATTATTTGAGCCAAAGTATCACGAATTACCTGCTCAGAAATATCCATGATTCGGGCCGTTTCCTGAATGTAGATTTCTCTTTTGATTCGGTCCGGAATTTTGGAAATACTGACGACCATATCGCGAATCAATTCGGCTTTCTTGATTGGATCATTATTGGCTTCATTCATCAAAAGCGAGGCCTTGAACTGAATAAAATCTTTGGCATCGTTCTCTAAATAGTGCACCAAATCCTCATAAGAATTCTTTCTGGCAAAACTATCGGGATCATCACCATCGGGGAAAGTACAGACTTTGACGTTCATACCTTCCTCCAAAATCAAATCGATTCCACGAACAGAAGCTCGTAAACCTGCTGCATCGCCGTCAAAAAGCACCGTGATATTTTTAGTCAATCGATTGATTAATCGTATTTGATCCGGTGTTAAAGCAGTTCCCGAAGAAGCAACGACATTTTCAATTCCGGCTTGATGCAACTGAATCACATCGGTATAACCCTCAACTAAATAACAGTTATTTTGCTTGGCAATGGCTTGTTTGGCATGGAAAATTCCATACAAAACTTTACTCTTATGGTAAATATCACTTTCGGGTGAATTGAGATATTTGGCTGCTTTTTTATCATTGGTCAAAATTCTGCCGCCGAAACCTAAATTTCTACCTGACAAACTTTGAATCGGAAACATCACTCTGCCTTTGAATCGGTCGAAGTGCTTTCCGTCTTCTCTGGTGATGGTCAATCCGACTTTTTCTAAAAATTCTAATTGGTAACCTTTGGTTAACGCTTCTTTAGTAAAAGCATCCCAAGATTCAGGCGAATAACCTAACCCAAATTTGGCAATCGTTTCATTGGTAAAACCTCTTTCTTTGAAATAAGACAACCCAATGGCTTTGCCTTCTTCAGTATTTAAAAGGGTTTCGTGGAAATAGGTTTTGGCAAATTCAGACACCAAATAAAGACTTTCCTTTTCATTGGCTTCGATTTTATCTTCTTGAGAAACTTCGGTTTCTTCGATTTCGATATTGTATTTATTGGCCAAAAAACGAATCGCTTCCGGATAAGTGAAATGCTCGTGTTCCATCAGGAAAGTCACGACACTTCCGCCTTTTCCCGAACTAAAGTCTTTCCAAATTTGCTTTACAGGCGACACCATAAACGACGGTGAGCGCTCATCCGAAAACGGACTCAAACCTTTGTAATTACTTCCCGCGCGTTTGAGTTGGACGAAATCACCAATAACTTCTTCCACACGTGCGGTTTCAAATACTTTGTCTATAGTTTCGCGGGTAATCACAATAGATTGTTAGATTGTTAGATTGTTAGAAATCTAAAATGAATGAGCGTAAAAATACATAATTTAAAATTTAAAATAAAAAAAGATGCTCCATTACGGAAACATCTTTTCGAAGTATAAACTAACCTAAACATTTTTTTTAATTCAAATCAAATCGAACACCCAATGAAATGTTGTTTTGTTTGATAGCGTTGTCTTTGAATAACGGATTCAAGTCGTATTTCAAATAAATACTGGTTTCTTTAAATCCAATATAAGTACTGACACCATAAATAAAATCATTCGCGTTGAAATCGCCTTTTTCTTTGATGGAGAAGTCATTCCCATTTAACTCGTATTTTGTTTTTTGTTTCGATTTTACTCTAACTCCGGCATAACCTCCGATTCCGAAACGAACGCTTTCATGGGTTCTGAATATTTTTTTTCCATCTTTATCTTTTGATTTTGTAAAATCAAATTCTAAGTGAAGCGGTACCGTTAAATAAACATTTCTGAAACGAGAATCTTTCAAATTCACCGCACTGGTTTCAAGATTGGTTTGGTTTCCGTTAACAACAAATAAACGATTGTCCGTTGGGCGCAAGTTGTTGTACATAACCGACATTCCGTATTTCAAATGTAATAAATTGTCGTTTTTGAAAAGTCGGGTATTTGAAGTAAAACCCCATTCGTAAAAATGCGAACCCCAATATCTGTAATCGGAATGAGCCACTGCTTTGTCCGTAACTAAATTGTTTACACCGGCCGCGAAAACAAATTGGGATGTAGTTCTTCTTTCGCCTTTGCTTTTTCTGATGGAATCGTTTTTATTAACCCAGTTAAAATGAATCCCAAAATGCTCTCTATTATCTTTGATTTTGCCGTCAACCTTTTGGTTCACCAATTCTTTTAACTCTTCTTGTGCTTGTCCGACTCTTGTTTCGATGTTTTTTGAACGAATTTCAGCAAACTTCAATTTCTTTTCGTCCGCTTGTTCTTTGGTAATTGTACCGGCTTCCAATTCTTTGTTAACCGATTCGATTTCAGCTTTTAAAGCCGATTTTTCTTCTTTGGTTATTGCTTCTATTTTATTGGCAATAAGTTTTACTCGAAATTCAAAAGTTGTTTCTTCTTTTGACACTTTCACTGTTTCCTGTGCTGATACTTTGCTTACCAAAAAGCATAGCAATAGTGACGCATAAATAATAAAATTCTTCATGTTGATTGTGATTTAAAAATGTGATTAATGATTATTCGTTGTTTCGATTGGCCAAAGCCACTTTAACTTCCTGATAGTTTTTATTAATTTTTTGGAGCATTTTTTCTCTGAATGTATATTCTACTTCTCCGTCGACTTGAGAAAGTAAGCTTTTGGCATCCACTTTTAAACTTGATTTTTGGTTTGTAGATTGTTTGGCTGATTTATCTAAATCGGCTAACAAACTTTCGTCAGATTTTAGAACAATCGGTTTTTTTACAATAATTTCCTTTTGTTCTGCGATTCTTGGCAGGTCTTTTTGAGCCACATCTGATGAATTTTGAAATTCAATAGGTTTGTCTTTGATGATTTGATTTTGATTGGTATTCGTTTTTTGATTTTTTCCGCTACGCTCCAAACTGTTCGGCTCCGTCTCGGGTGATGATTGAAACTTATTGATTACTACTTGTTGTTCTTGACTTTTTTCTATTATTGGATTTTGATTTTTCTCTATGCCCTTTTGAACGGTATCGATTTTAGTTTCTGTTCCAACAATTGTGTTTTGAGGATTAACTTCTGTCCCATTTTGATTGAACAAAAACAAACCAAGTGTTACGAAGACCAAAATGCTGGCAGCAATAAACAAAAAGCCAAAAGGTTTTCTTGTTTTTTTTTCTTCCGCTACTGAAAGCATCGCATCTAATCGGTCCCAAGCTTGTGCCGATGGTTGAATTTCTCTTGCATTCAACTTGTCTCTGAACTGTTTTTCTATATTATTCGGTTCCATTGCTGTAATTTTTTAATTTTTTAACATTCTCCTGCAACATTTTTCGCGCGTGTGATAATTGAGATTTCGAAGTACCTTCGCTTATACCTAACATGGTTGCAATTTCTTGGTGTTTAAAGCCTTCAATCGCATATAAATTGAAAATCATTTTGTATCCATCGGGTAAACTGTCAATCAAAAACTGAATGTCTTCAACCGAAAACTGGCTTTCGATGTTGTTATATCTTTCTTCAAAATAATTTTCGTCTTCAATAAATTTTACTTTTTTCTGAACTCTTATGAAAGAGATACATTCGTTTACCATAATTCTTCTAATCCAACCTTCAAAACTGCCTTTGTCTTCAAAATTTTTCAAATGGGTAAACACTTTCATAAAAGCCGTGATCATAATGTCTTCCGCTTGATGCACATCTTTGATGTACTGACGGCAAACACTCAACATTCTTGGAGCGAATTTGGAATAAATCTGATGCTGCGCGTGACGATTGTTTTCGACAGCCAATTCGATTAATTCTTTTTCATCTTTATGTAAGTTGATTACCTTCATTTAGATTGTTAGATTGCTTAGATCTTTAGAATGTTAGATTAATAATTGATTTCTATTAGCATAGACGAAAGTCGTTAAAAAATGGTTGCATGATGATTTGAAAAAAAATCAATTTGGAGATTTAAAAAAGAAAAAAGTCAGTAAAATCAATGCTTTACAGCAGGAACTATTTTTAAAAAAAATTACTTTTTTCGTTCAATTACATAATTTACCATCAGCGAAAGTGACTCTCTGTAATCAGATTGGGGAAAATTTTGGAGGATTTGGAGTGCTTCTCCTTGAAATTGTACCATTTTTTGTTCGGCATAGTGCAAACCGTTTTTGTCTTTTACAAATTGAATGACTTCCTTAACGCGTTTTTTGTCTTTGTTGTGATTCTTAATCGAATTGATACACCAACTCTTTTCTTTATTGGTACAATTGTTCAAAGCATAAATCAAAGGCAAAGTCATTTTTTGCTCTTTGATGTCGATTCCGGTTGGTTTACCAATGGCATCATCGGTATAATCAAATAAATCATCTTTAATTTGGAAAGCCATTCCGATGAGTTCTCCAAATTTTCGCATCGCTTCAACTTGAGTTTCATCTTCCGAAACCGATTTGGCACCCAGCGCACAACAAGAAGCGATTAAGGTTGCGGTTTTTTTGCGGATAATTTCATAATAGACCTCTTCTACTATATCTAATCTTCGGGCTTTTTCTATTTGCAACAATTCGCCTTCACTCATTTCGCGCACCGCTACGGAAATAATTCGAAGCAAATCAAAATCGCCATGATCAATAGAAAGCAACAATCCTTTCGACAATAAATAATCACCAACCAAAACCGCTATTTTGTTTTTCCACAATGCATTGATGGAGAAAAATCCGCGACGGCGATTACTGTCATCAACAACATCGTCATGAACTAAAGTGGCGGTGTGAATTAATTCGATTACCGAAGCACCGCGATACGTTCTTTCGTTGACTTTCTGATTTTCCGAGAGCATTTTAGC
This sequence comes from Flavobacterium sp. 102, assembly GCF_003634615.1. NCBI lineage: Bacteria > Pseudomonadati > Bacteroidota > Flavobacteriia > Flavobacteriales > Flavobacteriaceae > Flavobacterium > Flavobacterium sp. 102. The sequence continues at coordinate 304,994 of NZ_RBKX01000001.1, forward strand.
GACCAAAAAAACAAACATCGGACGCATTTGCTTTCCTTTGCGGTTGACTATATAATAAGTGATTCTGTTTAAAAGCGCTACTTTTGAAGTCATTGATTCGTAGAACTTTTTCTCGAAAAGTTCCATTTCATCTTGTATAGGCTTTTTTATTTGCGAAGTGATATTCATTAAAATAACAACCGAATTCCATCGGGTCTTCAAAGATACAATAAAGCCATCGTTTGAAAAAAATATTTACATTTCATTAAACCTTTTGTAAATTTTACATTCCAACATTCGAATCAAAAAATAACCATTATGAAAACTAAAAACCTTGTATTAGGATTGGCATTATCTATGTTTATCTTAAGCTGTAGCAAAGATGATAACAGTTCACCATCATCGGAATTGAGTGAAGCCCAAGTAAGTGCCAAAATCGATTTGGTAACTGAAGACGTGGCCAAAATTGCAGAAGACCAATACGCACTGCAAGCCAATCCAGGTGCCGGAAAAAATGACCTTGAAACACAAGACCTTCCTGAATGCGCAACTGTAACCGTAGCATTAACTGCAACAACCTGGACCAGAATGGTAGTTTTTGACAATTGCACTTTACCAAACGGCAATGTTTTAGACGGAACCATCATTGTAAGCGGAAGTTTGAATTTTGACACACCTTCACATACTATAAGTTATAGTTTTGTTGATTTCCACCATAACAATATCTTAATCGAAGGCAACAAGACTATTGTGAGATCATTACAAAGCACGGCGACTTTAACCGCTGTTCATCCTGTTGCTAATATGACAATTGACATGACAGTGACTTTTCCAAACGGAAATGTTTACCACAGAGAAGGCAACAGAGTAAGAGAAATGATTGAAGGATTTAGTACACCTATAATTTGGATGGACAATGTATTTTCAATCTCCGGAAGTTGGTCAACAACTTTCCCGGCCGGAAACAGAACTTCCACTATCACAACTCCATTGAGAGTGGAAGCCAATTGCCCATATATTGTTAGTGGCGTTGTAACTACTGTTAGAAACGACAACACAGCGACATTAGATTACGGAGATGGTGATTGTGACAACCAAGCAACTTTAACCATTAATGGTAACACGACAACCATTACTTTAGGAAATTAGTTTTATTTTTGACTTAGTTATAAAAAGAAAAAGCTCTCTAATAGAGAGCTTTTTTTATGATTTATTAGCCAATTGGCCGCAAGCTGCATCGATATCTTTTCCGCGACTTCGACGCACTTTCGCCACGATATCATATTTACTCAAAGCTTTGATGTAATTGTCAATCGCTTCGTCTGACGCTTGTTGGAATTCACCGTCATCGATGGGATTGTATTCAATTAAATTGACTTTACAAGGCACATATTTACAAAATTTCACCAAAGCGTCAATCGAAGCTTTATCGTCATTGATGCCTTTCCAAACCACATATTCATAAGTGACTTTGCTTTTGGTTTTTTGGTACCAATATTGCAAAGCATCTTTCAATTCGGGCAACTGAAAATTCTTGGTGAATGGCATAATATGATTTCGGGTTTCTTCAATAGCGGAATGCAATGAAACCGCCAATTTGAATTTCACTTCATCATCAGCCATTTTTTTAATCATTTTGGAAACACCTGAAGTAGAAACCGTAATTCTTTTGGGTGACATACCTAAACCTTCTTCCGATGTAATCATATCAATGGCTTTCATCACATTGTTATAATTCATCAACGGTTCGCCCATTCCCATAAAAACTATATTGGAAAGCGGGCGATTGTAATACAAACGACTTTCTCTATCAATGGCAACAACTTGGTCGTAAATTTCTCCCGGTTCCAAATTTCGCATTCTTTTCAAACGCGCTGTCGCACAAAAATTACAATCCAAACTACAACCCACCTGACTCGAAACACAAGCTGTTGTTCTGGTATCGGTCGGAATCAAAACACTTTCTACGATTAAACCATCGTGCAAACGAACCGCATTTTTGACCGTTCCGTCTTCGCTACGTTGCATGGTATCGACTTTGATATGATTGATTACGAAATTGTTTTCTAGCATTAATCTGGTTTCTTTTGACACATTAGTCATGTCTTCAAAACTATGCGAGGCTTTACTCCACAACCATTCATAGACTTGATTACCACGAAATGCTTTGTCGCCATTGGCCACAAAAAAATCACGCAATTGTGCTTTAGTCAAACTTCGGATGTCTTTTTTCTCGATTTCCATGGCGCAAATTTAGGGTATTTTGGTTAGTTGTTAATTTGTATTTTTGTAAAAAATAATATCATGCATTTCCTTTCCGACGAATTAGATCAGTATGTAACGCAACATTCCCAAGACGAACCTGAGTTGTTAGCACAGCTTAATAAAGAAACGTATCAAAAAATACTGCAACCCAGAATGTTGAGTGGTCATTTTCAAGGCCGAGTTTTGAGTATGTTGTCCAAAATTATTCATCCAACGAATATCTTGGAAATTGGAACATATACAGGTTATGCCACTTTATGTTTGGCCGAAGGTTTAGCCGAAAACGGAATGATTGACACCTTAGACATTGAAGAAGAATTAGTCGATTTTCAAAGAAAATACTTTAACAGAAGCCAATGGTCAAACCAAATTACGCAACATCTTGGCGAAGCTTTGAAAATTATTCCGACTTTAAATAAAAAATATGATTTGGTTTTTATTGATGCCGATAAAGAAAACTACATCAACTATTTTCATATGATTGTTCCGATGATGAATAAAGGCGGTATCATACTTTCCGACAATGTTTTATGGAGTGGAAAAGTTTTGGAAGAAGTAAATCCTAAGGACATTACCACCAAAATCCTTTTAGAATATAACGAACTCCTGAAAAATGATTCGAGAGTAGAAACCGTTTTATTACCTATTCGCGATGGCTTAACGGTTAGCCGAATAAAATAATTACCAATTCGCGAAAGAAATTCCGATTCCTAAGGTGGTTTGCTCGTGATTGTAATCAATCATAGTTTCTCCATAACCATGGAAGAATTGCACATGACCTCTAATATGTCCTTCAATTGGAAACACATAATTTAGTTGTAAACTGCCATATTTCATGGTATTAAACGGGTGCGTCACTATGACATAAAACTCATGCCTGTTGTATTCATAGGCTAATTCAAGTTCGCCATTTCCGACATATTTGGTAATTTCCGGGTTTTCATCTTCTTCATCAGAAATTCGAATCCAAGGTTTTAATTCAACTTGCCAATTGCCGGCTTCGTAGCCAACATTAAAAATGATTCGGTTCCAACTTCTGGAAAGCGGCAAAGCTCTTCCGTTGGATTGGTGATTGAAGGCCATTCCGGTTCTTTTCAATCTTCCGCCAAAGAGTTCAATGTTGAGAGGAAAATTTAAGATAAATTCGGGTTCATAATTCAACTCTCTAAAGGCACGAGACAAAGTTGAATTGTAAATTTGCCAATGTGCTTTTTGAGTATAAGCCAACCACAAATCGCCTTTGCCCCAAAATATAGATTGCATTACTTTGGTCTTAAAACTCAATTGGAATTTAGCTTCGTAGTTGTTATAGTCTTGAGAAACTGTAGAAGAATTTTCAGGATTTTCACTTACCGGAAACTGATTGGGCTTGCTTGACCATCTTCCTGCGGTAACATAAATCGGTTTGTAGGAAACTAATCTAAAAGTTCCGCATCGGTCAATACTGTCGAGTTCCCATTGCTGCGAAAAGCTTTTTTTGATGATTTCGTGTTTTGTTTCTAATGGATTTTGTGAAAATACCAATGGTGACAACAACAAAAAAAAGCTTAGACCCAAAATCGATTTTTTAAAATGTAAACCCATATTAAGTCTTTTTTAGAAGGTTTTAGTTATCCTTGGAAAAGTTATTCTTTAAAAATTTCTGATATCCTTTGAAGACCAAATATCCGGAAATGGCCCCGAAAGTATAGCCTGTTATGATATCTGTTGGAAAGTGTAACCCTAAGTAAATTCTGCTGTAAGCAAAGATTAAAGGAAATAAAAACAACAAATAAGCATGTCTGTAATATCGCTTTAAAATCATATAAGCAAAAACGGCTGACGCCATCGAATTGGTCGCATGTCCGGAAAAAAAACTAAACGAACTACTGGTTTTTACCAATCTGATAATGCCTTTGATTTCTTCGTCGTTGCAAGGTCGCAAACGTTCAAAACTGTATTTGAAAAGATTCACGGTTTGATCACAAATAAGAATCATCACTGCGGTGAAAAGGACATAATAACCAAAATTTTTCCAGCCTATTTTCTTTTGTAAAAGATAAAAAATGAATAAAAAAATCGGAGTCCAATAGGCTTGCTTGGTAATAATAATCCATAATCCATCCCATCGTTCAGAACCTAAACTATTAAGAAATACCAGTAATTCCTTGTCGAGATCGATTATTTTTTCAAGCATTAAAATTGGCGTTTTATAGGACCGGTTAAGGAATCTAAATCTTCTGCGGCTTTGTTGACTTCCGGCAATATATTTTCTGTGACATTGCTTTTGACTTTCTCTACTTCATCGGTAAAAGTAGCCGTCAAACCTTTAACTGATTCATTGATTTCTTGTACATCGGCACTTTTTTGAATTTCAGATTTAATATCGTTGGTTGCATTTTTCAGCTGTGCCATTATTTTACCCAAAGTTCGTGCGATTTCCGGAACTTTATCGGAACCAAAAAGCATTAACGCTATAAAAATGATAAAAATTAATTCGCCGCCACCTATTCCAAACATATTTTGAAAAGCTTAATTATGAAGTTGCAAAGTTACAAAGTTCTACTAATCAAATTTTGATTTTTCGGTTGTTTTTGGCCAAGAATTATTCGATGTATCAATATCGGCTGTTTCTTGCTTTGGATCGACTACAATTTTAGTAATGGCTTTTTTTGTGGCGAAAGTTCTTATGACTTCTTTGTCATTCATTCTCCAAATCTGAGCCGGAAAATAATGGTTCTCCGTCGTGCCGTCTTCAAAAGTAATTTCGACAATAATTGGCATCACCAATCCGCCGGGTTTGTCAAAAGTAACTTGGTAAAAGTACTTCGGTTCATTTAATTTGGCTTTCTCTTCAGCGGTGAATTGTTTGTTTACATAATCATCCAAAGCTTGAAAATCCTGAACTTTGAAAGGTTTATTCAATTCTGGTTTAAAATCTTCACTTCCTTCGGCAATCATATAAACCATGGCACCGTTTCTTGAATCACGACGACGTCTGGTCTTTAAAAAATCGCTGACTTCTTTCGAAGCTTCATTGGACACAAAATATTTTTTAACTTCTTTAATACCGATATCAGTATAATCAGTAGTATAAAACCAACCTCTCCAAAACCAATCTAAATCGACTGCTGAAGCGTCTTCCATGGTTCTGAAAAAGTCTTCCGGTGTTGGATGTTTGAATTTCCAACGATTCGCATACGTTTTAAATGCATAATCAAATAAATCGTGGCCCATAATCGTTTCGCGCAAGATATTTAAGGCTGTTGCCGGTTTTCCGTAAGCGTTATTTCCAAATTGACGCAAACTCTCTGAATTGGTCATAATCGGCTCTAGACCGGTTTGGTCACCGCTCATGTAAGGGATAATATTTTTGGCCGGACCACGACGCGTTGGGAAATTAGGATCAAATGATTTTTCAGCTAAATATTCCATAAATGAATTCAAACCTTCATCCATCCATGTCCATTGACGCTCGTCGGAATTGACAATCATTGGAAAGAAATTATGTCCCACTTCGTGACAAATCACCCCTAACATGCCGTATTTAGTTTGGTCGGAATATTTCCCATTTTCATCAGGACGACCATAATTCCAACAAATCATTGGGTATTCCATACCTTGGTCTCTAGCGTTGATTGACACTGCTTTTGGATAAGGATAATCGAAAGTATAATAGGAATAACTCTTAAGTGTATGCGCCACAATTCGGGTAGAATATTCACCCCAAAGCGGATTGCCTTCTTTTGGATACAACGAAATTGCCATAGAAGTCGTGCTGCCTGTTTTTACCGCCATTGCATCATAAATGAATTTTCTTGACGTTGAAATACCAAAATCACGAACATTTTCCGCTTTGAATTTCCAGGTTTTCTTCTTGTCTGAAAACCCTTTTTCTGCGGCTTCGGCTTCGGCTTGGGTTACTACAACAATTGGTTTGTCAAAAGATTTTTCGGCTTCGGCGTATCTTTTTAATTGTTCCGGCGTAAAAACTTCACTTCTATTCATCAATGAACCTGTCGCTTCCATAATATGATCGGACGGAACGGTGATATTTACTTCATAATTTCCAAAAGTCAAAGCAAACTCGCCCGAACCCCAAAATTGCATATTTTGCCAACCTTCAACATCGCTGTAAACCGCCATTCTTGGATAAAACTGAGCTAAAATATAAAGATTATTACCATCTTTTTCAAAATGCTCGTAACCCGAACGACCGCCATCAATAGTGTAATTATTAATATTGTACCACCATTTGATGGAAAAAGTAATTTTTTCTTTGTGTTTTAAAAGTTTAGGCAATTCAATACGCATCATAGTTTGGTTGATGGTATAATTCATCAGCTTTCCTTGCGCATCTTTTACATATTCGATTCTGAAGCCACCGTCAAAATCTTCTTCTAAATATTTTCTGGAAAAGGCTTGGGCCGAAATCGCCGGATCGGTTTTTTTATTTTCTACCAAAGGCGAATTGGAGTTTCTCGCTTTTTCGTTTTGGTCTAATTGAACCCACAAATAATCTAGAGATTCCTTAGCATTATTTGTGTAAGTAATGGTTTCTGAACCATACAACTTTTGGTTTTTGTCATCCAATTCTACATCGATTTTATAATCGGCTTGTTGCTGATAATATTCAGGTCCGGGCGCACCGGATGCTGTACGATACATATTGGGCGTTGCCAATAAATCATACATTTGCTTGAATTTATCCGGATTTCTCTCTTCTGATTTAGTAGTTTTTGGCGCTTCTTGGGCTTGGGCTAAACCCATAACAAACAACACTAACATTGATAAAACCTTAGTTTTAGGATTCATAGCCTTTTCTTTTAAGGTTATAAATGTATATAAATTTACTTTAAGGAATAAAATCGAAAATTATTTTAACATTCCTTTAGTGATTGCTGAAGACAATAAAAGGTTCTGCTTCTTGCCGTTATTGTTGAATTGAATAATATTTTGTTGCTCGGAATGCACATCAATAAGGATAGAATTTTCAACACCGAGCGAAGTAACTTTAGTAACATCTTTGATGCTTAAATAACAAATAACGACATTGGTTTCGACTTCGCTACTCAAATAATTATAGGCTTTTGGTTTGCCATTTATGGAGAGCTTAAAATTTTCAGCAAGGTATTTTTTTAGCAAAACAACATCTTCAGGCGTTTCTTTTTCAGTGCCGATGTTGGTGTGTTTTTTATAGGCTTTGGTGACCGCATCATTCAAATCATCCACGAAAATTCTGGTAGTGATTTCAATCCTTTTTTTCTGAAGCACAAAATCTATTTGGTAAATTGACACGTAAAACCGATGCGAATCAGCCGACGTAAGTCCGACAAAAATCAAAAACAAAAGAAATATTTTTAGTAATCTTTTCATATTATTCTTTCTCAGGCTTTAGCAAGGCTAAATAGTTAGTTGCCAATTCGCTCATCCTGAATTTTGACATCTCTTTATTTTTGTCATTAATTAATTCCATTAATTTTGAATCCTCAACCGCATAAAACAAAAAACCTTTTACATTCTCTTCAGGGATTTTTAATTTTTCGGTAAAATAGTTGGTTTCGAATTGGTTTTCGATTTTAATCATTAACAGCTCTTTTTTCTCTACTTCGAGTTCTTTTTTCAACATAGCCGTTCTTCCACTGATTGAATTGATTAACCCGTCAAAACTCATCCCGCCTAACGGAATTAACAATGGACTGTACCAATGGAATTCTTCTGCGGCGGCTAATCTTCTTTCGGCCGGAGTATATTTTTTAGCCGGTTTGTCTAAAATACCAAGAGACACGGCATTAATGTTTTTGTATTCTTTGATTTCAACTTCTGCCAACGCAATCACTTTTGGAATAAGTGTGGTTGCCAAAAGCTTTTTGGTTAAATCATCCTGCTGAATAACAATGTCCTTGGTTTCTGTTTGTAAACTTTTAAATCGAAGCGTGTCACCTACTTTTACAAACATCGAATAATCTCCTGTCTCATTGGTTGTTGTTGATGATTCTGAGCGAAGATTGAAAACATTTATTTGGTTGAGTTCTTTGATAGAACAAACAATTTTACCTTTCAGAAAAACCAATTCTGTAGATTGTGAAAATCCGATATTTTGAATACAAAAAAGTAAAATCAGTATCAGGCACTTCATTTTGGATTGTTTTTTATTACTATTCAAAAGTAGTAACTATTTATCTTCAACTTTCAATAGATCGATATATTTTACTGCTAACTCGGTTAAGATAAAGGTTGCCAACGTTCTATTTTTGGCATTTAGCGCTACAGAAAATTTTGTATCTTCAACCACATAATACCAAAATCCTTTGACATAATCCTCGGGTATTTTTAATTTTTGAATAAAATAATCAAGACCATATTGACTTTCTAATTTCTTGAGTAATGTTTCTTTTTGCTCAACTTCCAATTCTTTCTTAAGCAAACTTGTTCGTCCTGACATCCAATTAAACAAAGGGTCAAGACCTGCCGAAGCTCCACTAGAACCATCAGTATTTCCGGCTATATCGACACCTGAAGCTGTTTTTAATTTTCTTTCTGCCGGAGTATAATGTTTGGTGTTGGGAGAAATAATCCCGAGAGAAACAGCATTGATATTTTTGTATTGTTTGATGACTAATTCATCTAATTTGTTAATCATCGGTTCCAACTTCACCAAAAGCAATTCGGAATTAAAATCCATTTCCGAAATCACTATTTTTTTGCCTTTTATTTGTAGCGCAGAAAACAGTAAAGTATCACCAACACTAACATTAATCGTGAAATACCCTTCTTTTTCAGTAGCCGTAGAAGTATCGCTACTCAAATTGATAATGTAAATTCCATCTAAATCAACAGACTCGCAAACCACTTTTCCCTTTACACTTTTTGTCTCAACATTTTGAGCATAAAAGGTATTAACGGTCAGAAGTAATAATACTATTTTAATAAAAAGTTTCATGTCAAGATTTAGATTTGGTAAAAATATCTTACCGCTATCCTAAATAAATGCCAACGTCTTGGTAATTTTTTGTTAAATAAAATTAGCAAAAACACTACTTTTGAGATTTGATATTAAGAGTAGGACGGCCAGTGGCAGTCAGGTAAAATGAATTAAAAATGAAAAAAGCAATTATAGCCAGCACATCAACGGTACACGGAGGAAGTTATTTAGACTATTTGTTGCCAACCTTGGAAAATCACTTCAAAGACTGTAGTGAAATCCTTTTTATTCCTTATGCCCGCCCGGGAGGAATTTCTCATGATGATTATACGGCGAATGTTCGTTTGGCTTTCGCCAAAATTAATAAGACTGTAAAAGGGTTACATGAATTTGAAAATCCTACAGTTGCGATTCAAAAAGCCCAAGGAATTTTTACCGGTGGTGGGAATACTTTTTTATTGGTTACCCAATTGTATCAAAATGATGTCATGGAAGTTTTAGCCAAAACGGTCGAAAACGGAACGCCTTACTTAGGTTCAAGCGCCGGAAGCAACATTACCGGTTTGACGATGCAAACAACGAATGACATGCCGATTATTTATCCGCCAAGTTTTAAAACTTTGGGATTGATTCCGTTTAATTTAAATCCGCATTATTTAGATCCGGATTTGAATAGCAAACACATGGGCGAAACCCGCGAAACGAGAATCAAAGAATTCCACGCCTTCAACACTACTCCGGTTTTAGGATTGCGAGAAGGTAGTTGGCTGGAAGTTACCGGTGAAAAGATAATTTTAAAAGGAAGTTTGACAGCAAGATTGTTTCAGCAGAATCAAACTCCGGAAGAATTAGCACCGGAAACAGATTTGGCTTATTTAGGAGAATAAAATTAAAACCACTCTTTTTTTTGCATAAAAAAACCTCTAACGTTAATTAGAGGTTTTAACTTAAGAGCGGAAGACGAGGCTCGAACTCGCGACAACCAGCTTGGAAGGCTGGAGCTCTACCAACTGAGCTACTTCCGCATTACTTCGCAAAGCACTTATTTAAATAAGATGTTCCGTGAACTTGTTTGCGAGTGCAAATATAAAGAATAAGTTTCTTTTGATGCAAATTTTTTTCAAGAAAAAAGCCAAAGATTTTTTTACGATTGATAAACCATAGAAAACCATTAAGTTATAAAAAACAACAATGTTAGATATTAGAAAAATTTCAGCCCAAGAAACTTTTTCCGTGCGCCATCCGGTGCTCCGAAAAGGAAAACCACTTGAAAGTTGTCACTTTGAAGGTGATGATTTCGTTTCAACACAACATTTTGGTTTGTATGAACAGGGTAAAATTGAAGGCGTAATTTCGCTTTTTGAAAATAACAACTCTCTTTTTGAAGATAAAGCCCAAAGCCAAATCAGAGGCATGGCGGTTTTAGAAAACAATCAGGGAAAAGGATTTGGACGTCTATTGGTTGAACATTCTGAAAAGATACTCGAGACTCAAAACGTGTCTTTAATTTGGTTCAATGCGCGTGAAAATGCAGTAGGATTTTACGAAAAAATGGGCTACGAAATCATTGGAAAACCTTTTGATATTCCTGATGTTGGTGTACATTATGTAATGTGGAAAAAACTAAGAAGCTAACTTGGAAACAATTTCTTGTTTGGCCGCCGGATGGTAAATAAACAAACAAGATTTGTCTTTAATCACATTGATGATTTTCTGATTAAGTTCAACCGGAACAGCCGGACAACCTAAACTCCTACCCAATCTGCTGTGTTGCTTGATAAAAGACTCCGAAACATAGTCAGCGCCGTGCATTACTACGGCTCTTTCTCTGGCTTTGTCATTCAAACCTTTTTGCAAACCATCTAATTTCAAGGACATGCCGTGTTTGCCTTTGTAGATTTCAGCTGTGGCATAAAAACCAACACTGCTTTTAAAAGATTCGGCTTGATTAGAGAAAGCTTGGGCAAATTCTTCACCGGTATTTCTACCATGAGCCACTAAGGTTTGAAACAAAACAATATTTTTGTCTAAATCTATCACCCAAAGTCTTTTGGCATTGGAAGACAAACTAAAATCAACAATCGTCAGTATATTTTTTTGAATCAGTCCTTTTTCTTTAAGATGATTAAATCCGTCTAACGCCAGATTAAAGCTCTCAAAACTAGGCAACGCAAAAGAGTTAGCGTCTATTTGACTGTAAACAGATACATTTTCAGAAACCGTTTTTACGATTTTTTCAGGGCTTGCAATGGTCGGGTTTGTTTTGTCCGGTAAGCTGTTGAAAGACATCAACAACACAAAAAACAACAAAGAGAAGGTTTTATAATTCATTGATTGTTATAGGTTTAATATTAGACGTGGGTTGAGCAAATATATATTATATTTATATAAAACCAAATTATTTGACTTTTATTAAGCTAATTTTAATTTTCTTAATTCCATCTAAATCAATAGCTTTTAATGAGCTAAAGATTGTAAATATCAATTAAATAGTTATTTTTGTTTGTCTAACAAAATCATCAATGCCTAAATTTTCCTACTTATTTCTATATGTTTTTTTGCTTTTGTCCGGCCTGGTTTTTGGTCAAAAAAAAACGCTTCAAACCCGTTCTACTGATACCAAAATCACTATTGACGGTAAGTTTGATGAATTGGCTTGGAAGGATGCGGCCATTGCTACTGATTTTGTGATGATTGAACCTGACAATGGAAAACCTGCTCCCAATGAAAGAAGAACCGAAGTAAAAATAGTGTACGACAACACGGCTATTTATGTTGCCGCAACCTTGTATGATGACGAACCTCAAAAAATTTTAAAAGAGCTTACCTTAAGAGATATTTTCGCTACCGCAGATCATTTTGGCGTTCTTCTGAATGGCTACAATGATGGGCAACAAGAGTTTCGCTTTTTTGTAAGTGCGTCTGGTGTTCAACAAGATGGGGTCTATACCGAAGCCAATGGAGAAGATTTTTCATGGGACGCTATTTGGGACAGTCATGTTGATGTGACCAATTTCGGATGGCGTGTTGAAATGAAAATACCTTATGCCGCATTGAGATTTCCATCGGAAAAAAAACAAACTTGGGGTATAAATTTTTACCGTGAAGTTCGCCGTTTCAGACAACAGTATTCTTGGTCAATGCTCGACAGAAAAATCGCAAACGAAAGTACACAAGCGGGTATTTTAGAAGGTATAGAAAATATTGAAACACCTACTCGATTATTCTTAATTCCGTATGCTTCACAATATTTGTATTCGAGTAAATCTCAAAAAACAGTGGGTGAATTTAAAGGCGGTATGGACATAAAATATGGCATCAACGATGCATTTACTTTAGACGCGATTTTAATACCTGATTTTGGACAAACCAAATTTGACAATGTCGAATTAAACCTCACCGCTTTCGAACAACAATTTAGCGAAAACCGACCTTTTTTTACCGAAGGAACAGATTTGTTCAGCAAAGGAAGTTTGCTTTACACGCGAAGAATTGGAGAAACTCCTGAAATTAACATAGCTGATAATGAAACCGTTATTGACCAACCCGGTTCCATAAGATTAATCAATGCTTTAAAAGTTTCCGGGAGAACCAAAAAAGGACTGGGAATCGGGGTTTTAAATGCTGTAACAGAGAATACCAGCATTTTAATCAAAAACAACGATACTGGAGAAACTCGAATTGAAAATATTGCGCCATTAGCCAATTACAATGTTTTTGTTTTAGACCAACGCTTCAGAAAAAACTCTTCTATTTCACTAATCAACACCAATGTAACTCGAAATGGAGAGTTCAGAGACGCTAATGTTTCTGCGTTGGTTTGGGATTTAAACACCAAGAAAAATACTTATAATTTATCGGGAGCTTTTAAATACAGCTATGTTAACAACATCTTTGATATTGAAGACAAAAAAGGAATTGCTGCTAATATTAATTTAGGAGAAACTAATG